>CP089983.1:10885000-11227500 GCA_037157805.1 Sorangiineae bacterium MSr11367
GGTGCTCGACGACGGCCGGACGAATGGGCGCCGGCACCGGGACCTCCACCTGCGCCGACAGCATGGAACCGCGTGTGTTCGCGTCGTTTGGCTCCTGACCGGGGCTGGCCACGTCGGCCGGCGACGAAGCCAAGCGTGGCGCCGGCGCGCGTCCCCGCGACGCCACGACGGCAGACGTCCGATCCGCCGCATACGGACTTTGATTGCCGCATGCGAAGATCAGCAAAGCCACGGCGACCGGAAACGAGGACCAACGACGCACGACGATACCCAGAGAGCCTGGCATGCTCTGGGCCAAAGGGCGAGTTTTTCGGTAGGCTCCGGCTTCGGGATGCCGGTGATCGGTCGCAGGATGGCGTTTGCGGCGCTCTATCTCGCAGGACAGCTCGCGCTGATCCTCACGGCGGGAGACCGATCGGACAACGCGTTCGGCTTTCGGATGTTCCACGAGTCGTCGACCCTGAATGTGCGGCTCGTACGCTACATCGAAGCGCCCTCGGGGCACGGGACGGTCCCCGTCCCGGTCGAGGGAACCACGTGGATGGCCCGCGATGCGGCCGGCGTGCTGCATCGCTTCGACTGGCGGGACCGCGTGCACGAGCCGGCGCTCGCCTATTTCGGCGCGACGATCCACGCTTCGTACGGAGCCAATGCCCAGCTCGCTCGATTCCAGGCGGCGCTCGACGACGTCGCCGCGCACATTCCGTACGACGCCGAAACGCGGCAACTCGGCCTGGAGATCGACGTACGCAAGAACGGGCGCGAACCCAAGCACGTCTCGCTGACCAGCCGTTCGCGCACGGCGGAGGGGCCATGAGCTTTCTCCGGCGCTGGGAGCACGCCATGAACGGGGTGGGCGACGCGCATGTGCTCGGCGTCATCCGCATCGCCCTCGGCGGCCTGCTGCTGGTGCAGACGCTCGCCTCCGCGAGTGCGCTGCTCGAGCAGGGCTACTTCGGCGACGTCTTTCACATGCCGTTCATCCCCGAGGCGTGGGTGCCTTCGCGCTCGATCTACGTGGGCATGCTTGCTGCGCGCGTGCTGCTTGCGGTGCTCGTGATCATCGGCCACTGGGCACCACAGGCCGCACTCGCGAGCGCGCTGCTCGGGATGTACACGCTGCTGTGCGATCGCCTCGGCTACCATCACAACCGCTACGCGCTTTTCTGCTTCGCGTTCCTGCTCGCCTTCACGCCGTGCGATCGCACCTTGTGCATTCCGCGCAGTGCGGAGGCTCGCAGCGGTCCCCGATGGGCGGTGCGCCTTGCGCAGCTCCAGGTGGCGCTCATCTACGTGGCGTCGGCAGGCTCGAAGCTGCTCGATGACGATTGGCGCAACGGCCGCGTCATCCTGGATCGCTTCGCGCGCTACGGCAGCGAAGCGGTCGCGCGAGGAATTCCGCCCCGCGTCGTGGAGGCATTTTCGCAGCCCATCGTCACCAGCGGGCTGGCGAAGCTGGCCATCTCGACGGAGCTGTTTCTCGCCATGGCGCTCTTCAGCCGGCGCCTTCGCGTCGTTGCGCTGTGGTGGGGGCTCATGTTTCACCTCACCATCGAGATCACCAGCAAGGTGGAGCTCTTCACTTGGCTCACGCTGACGACGTACGCCTTTTTCGTCACGCCCGATGCGCGTGCGCGCAAATTCTTTTTCGACCCATCGCGACCGCGCGGCCAGTGGATCGCCCGCATCGTGGCCGGCCTGGATTGGTTCGCCCGGTTCGACATTCGTCCGTGGACGCCGGATCACCTACGAAAAGGGCACACCATCGTGATCATGCGCCGCGACGGCTCGCGTGCGACGGGGTTGCGCGCACTGACGATGGTGGCGCGCTGCACGCCGCTTCTCTTTCCTTTGTGGGCGCCGCTGGCGCTACTTGCGAGCTTCACCCGCGGCGGCGAGACCAGCGCCCGTCTTTAGAGCCTCGCGCCGATCGATCTCGTTGGAGAGGATCGCAATCGCGTCGTCGGCCTGCACGCTGGTGGGGCCGATGCCGATGGGTGTGGCGCCCATTTCGGCCAATCGCGCGCGGGTCGGCTCGTCGAACCCGAGGTGGTCGCCCAAGAAGAAGACCGGGCGCTCCAGATCGAGCGCCGCGACACGAACATCGGTGGCGCCTTCTTCAAGCACGTAATACGTCGAGGGCCCGAGATCCGCGAGCACGACGTCGAGCCCTCCGTCGGCGATGCACGCCCCTCTGCGCAACTGCACGAAGCCCTCGCCACCCGACGGCACCGAGAGCATCTTTTGCGCGAGCACCGCGAGGGTGCGCTCATCCGGCCGCAAGAACCGCACGATGGCGCCCTCGATCCGCAACGTGCGCGGAGCCTCGGGCAACCCGAGCAACACCAGGTAGAGCACCGTGTCGCTGCGCAAGCCATGCGACACGAGAAGCGCGGCCCGCAGGCACCGCAAGAGCACATCGAGGCGCCCACTCGAGCCGGCAATGTCGATCAACGAGAACTCCGCCGACGCCCTCGCCTTCTGCCCAATGACAACGATACGCCGCATTAGCCTACCGGGACGGCGCCCCACGCGTACGCCTCCACGCCGAGCGCATCGAAGTGCTTCACATTGGTGGTGACGACGCCAGCATCCTCCTCGAGCGCCTGCGCCGCGAGAAGAACGTCGCCATCGAGCGCCTCGGGTGGGGCGCCCATGTTTCCGGAGTTGCGCGCTCGTGCCCAAAGGGCGGACGCGCTCCGCCACGCCGTGGTGGAGACGGTGACGTAGTGGAGCTCTCGGGCAAGCTCGTCCAGACGGGCAATGCTGCGCACGGAACCGATTCGCAAAAGCTCGCGCCGGAGCTCGTAGTCGGCCAGCTCCGACACGAGAAGCGTGTGAGCGACGACGGCATGCCGAAACCACGCGCGCACGTCCGCGTGCCGCCGCGGATGGCAAATCTGGCCCAGCACACCGGTATCGAGGAGGAGTCTCACGCTTTGGTGGGCCGCAGCTGAATTCGTCCGACCTCGTCCACGTCCCAATCGGGCTCGTCGCTCACGTCCTCGGCCTCCCATCGATCGAGCATCGAAGCGATGCGCTTCGTACGATCGACGACCGAAACCACGCGCGTCTCCTCGTCGGAGGGCACCTTGGCGGTCTTGGAAGGTCGCGCGGCGGCCATCGGCTCAACGATAGCAAATTCTACGAGGCCGAAAAAGGCCGCGCTCGGGAGAAGACGCGAAAGAGCCAGATCATCGATGGGATGACCAACAGCAGGCCGAACGGCATCGTGTAGAGCACGAAGTCCAAGGTGGCGGGGGGCGCGGCGGCTTGGTGAAGGGTGAGGCTCGGGAAGATCAGATACGGATATTGCGAGAGGCCCCAGCCCGCGAGCAGAAAGGTCACTTGGGCGGCGGCGGCGAGGCGCGCGAGGCGGAAATGACGGAACAAGAGGGCGCCGCCCGAGGTGAGTGCAGCCAGCACGCCGGCGCCGACGACCAGCGCACCGGGCGACGAGGTCAGGCCGCCCCAGAGGTGCGGCGCCGCGACGTGCGTCAATGGCAACACCACGCCCGACAAGGCAACCACGAAGGTACCCGCGTACAGTGCCTTGCGGCGAAAGAGCTCGCGCAGCTCGCCCTCCGTTTCCAAGGTGAGGTACACCGCTGCGAGGTACGCGCAAATGGCCAAGGCGAGCGCGCCCATCGCCAGCGGCAGCGGCGCGAGCACGCGCAAGCCCGAGGACACGGCCCCGAGGGACATGCCCAGAAGCACCGGCGTGATGACGCTGGCGCCACCGAAGACGACGCCCCACGCCCGCGCATGCACGCGCTCCCCGAGATAACCGCCGTGCGCCCGAAAGACGAAGGCGCCGCCGCGCAACGTGATGCCCACGAGCACCAGATGAAACGGGCCGAAAAGCCCGATGCTCAATTCGGCATAGGCGCGCGGGAAGGCCGTAAAAAGAATCACGATGACGAAGATGAGCCACACGTGGTTCGCTTCCCAAACGGGCCCCATCGTGTGCGCGATCGCATCGCGCTGCTCGGCTTTGCGAGGGCCGCGCGCGAGAATGTCCCAAACGCCGCCGCCGAAGTCCGCCCCGGCGAACACCCCGTAGGCGATGACCCCCGCCAGCGCCAGGCCGCCCAACAGGATCTCATGCCCCATGGGCCACCTCCGTGCGGCGGGCCATGCGCCGGAGGAAGAACACCAAGGTCACGCCGAGCGCCGCGTACAGAAGCACGAACAGCGCGAACGTCAGCTCCACCCCGGCGGCCGGCGTCACGGCATCCCGCGTGCGCATCACCTTGAAGATGACCCACGGCTGCCGCCCCACCTCGCTGACCACCCACCCCGCCTCGATGGCGAGAAATCCGAGCGGACTCGCCAACACCAGCGCGGACAGAAGCCATTTCGGCGCCGTCCAGTCGTCGCGGGATCCCTGGCGGTGCGCCCGCCATCGCATCAGCCAATACCCGAGGCCCACCGCGATGAGGCCCATACCGCTCGCCACCATCACGTCGAACGCGATGTGCACCAGCGCCGTGGGCGGCCGCTCGTTGCGCGGAATGCGATCGAGCCCCGTGACCTCCGTGTTGGGATCGTGGCCAATCAACAGGCTCAGCGCGTAGGGGACCTCGATCCCGTAGCGCACCGTCTCGGTCGCATCGTCCGCGATGCCGCCGAGCATGAAGGGCGCCCCTCGGCGCGTCTCGTAGTGCGCCTCCATCGCAGCGAGCTTGGCCGGCTGGTGCTCGGCCGCCACGCGGGCGGAGATGTCTCCGCTGAGGAGCTGAAGCACCGCCGTTACGGCCCCCACGATCATCGCCAACCGAAGCGCCGAGCGGTGCTCGTCATCGTCCTTGCCGCGAAGGATGCCCTTCGCGTAGACGCCCGCGATCGCGAAGGCGACGGCCACGTACGCTGCCAAGGTCATGTGCAGGGACATCGGCAGCCACGAAGGGCTCTGAAAGGGTCCCCACGGATCGATGTTCACGGCGCGACCATCGACCAAGTCGAACCCGCGCGGCGCCTGCATCCACGCGTTGGCGGCCAGCACGAGCACGCCCGATGCGGTGCCGCTCAACGTCACCGCGAGCCCGCAGAACCAATGCGCGCGCGGCGAGATGCGGTCCCACCCGTAGAGGTAGAGGCCGATGAAGATCGCCTCCACGAAGAACGCGTAGCCTTCGAGCGCGAAGGCCGAGCCGATGATGCCGCCCGCGAACTCCATGAAGCGCGGCCAGAGCAAGCCCAGCTCGAACGAGAGCGCGGTGCCCGACACGGCACCGATGGCAAAGAGGAGCGAGGTCGCCTTGGACCACCGTTTTGCAAGCGCGAGGTAGTGAGGCCGGCCGGTGCGAAGATAGAGAGCCTCGGCCACGCACATGAAGCCCGGAAGCGCAATGCCCAGCGCTGCGAAAATCATATGGAAGCCGAGTGATACCTCCATCTGCGCCCGCGCGGCGGTGAGCGCATCCATGGGCCGGAGTTTGCGGCCTGTTTCCCTCGCCGACCAGCCCCTAAACATGGGTTGGTCAATCGAAGGACCAGGAGGTCTCCTTGGGAAACCCTAGCTACGAGGCGTTCGCTGCTGTAACACTGAGCAACGTGAACGCGGAAAGCTCTGCGCCTCTGGTCTTGATCGTCGACGATTACGAGGACAGCCGTTACATCTACGTGCACGCGCTGACGGCCGCCGGCTACCGCGTCGAGGAAGCCGAAGATGGCCAGCAAGGGCTGGACAAGGCCTTCCACGAAACGCCCGATGTGGTGGTGATGGACTTGTCTCTACCGATCCTCGACGGCTGGGAAGCCATCCGCCGCCTTCGCAAAGACGAACGCACGCGCCACGTTCCCATCGTCGCGCTGACCGGTCATGCCGACGTCGAAGGCGACGACAACCCGGGCTTCGATTCGCTCCTGGTCAAACCGTGCTCACCGGACGCGCTGACCGAGCAGGTCAAAACGCTACTCGCCGGTACGAAAGGTCGGGAAGGGGCATAGGCTCCTCGGTGCTGTCGGGCCCCTCGCCCACCGTGCCCTTGGGCACCGGCATCGAGTACTTCGGGACGTATTCGCCCACGCCGGCCTGCGACAAATCGTACCGATCTGGAGCCGACGGCGCGAGCGGCGCCCAGAGGTCGCCGAGTTTGCGCACGCGTGCGGGCACGTTCTCGAGGCGGAAGGCCTCGATGGAGATGCCCTCGGCAACCTCCGCCCAGGTGACCGGCGTCGACACCGTCGCGCGCGGCATCGGCCGCACCGAATACACCGACGCGATGGTGCGCCCCCACACGTTCTGATTGTAGTCGATCAGCACGCGCCCCGGCGGCCGCTTGGCAATGCGGGATTCCGCCGTGATGATCTTCGGGTGCCGCTCCGCCAGATCGCGCGCCAGATCGCGCGCGAAGGACCACACGTCCTGCTGCGTGGGCCCGCGCACGATGGGCACGAACACGTGAAGCCCGCGCGAGCCGCTCGTCTTCACGTAATTGGGCATTCCCAGCGCAGAAAGCGCTTCGTGCACGACCAGCGCCACCTCGCACGTGCGCTCGAAGGTCGCCTCGCCCGGGTCCAAATCGAAATGCAGATAATCGGGACGCTCGATATCGTCGGCGCGCGCGTACCAGGGATTCAAATCGATGCATCCGAGGTTGATCATCCACGCCAGGGTGGCCACATCGCCCACGATGGGAAATTCGATGACCCCCGCCCCCGTGTGCTCGATGGGACAGGTGCGGATCCATTTGGGGCGCGGCGCCGGCGCTCTCTTCATGAAGAAGAATTTCCCACTCATCCCATTGGGATAGCGCTTCATCACCATGGCGCGCTGGTCGGTGTGCGGCAGCAAAACCGGCGCAACGTCGAGGTAATATTGGAGCAATGCCCCTTTGGTGATGCGGCCCAGCGGGAAGAAGACCTTCTGCAGATTCGTCAGCCGTACGCGATGCCCGGACAACTCCAGCATCGCTTCGCTGCGATCGATGGGGATGCGCGGAATCGGCTCGTCCGAAATCATGGGCGCCGGCTGCGTGCTCGACGCGGGCGGATCCTCGTGCAGCGAATTTTCCGCGGCGTACACGATGCCGCTAGCTTGCCCTGTATTTTCCATGGTGGCATATCGTCCAAAGGGATTCGGCGACTCTTCGCCCGAATGCGCGGTCCCCCACCGCTCTTCCGCTGTGAGCCGAGTCTGTTGCTTCAAGGTACGTTTCCCCGGAAGTCGTACAGTACTGCCCTGTAGACCTTCCTCTTACTTTTGAATGCATCCCTCTTGCCAGCCGGGAGGCTTTCATCTTTCTGACGAAGTGAGGTATGGCGTCCGCCGGCAGCTCGCGAAACGGGTCAGCCTCGTGGAAAGGTGCCCGCATGGCTGCCACATATGTGCAAAAACGTCCCGCTCGTCCTGGCCAGGGCGTTATCATTTGCACAGCGAAGAGCCACGGATCCGTCCGCAATCACGCCACACTTTTGCGGCCCATGAGCACGGACACGACGGCCAATGCGAGGAACGCGAAAAAGAGAATCTTCGCAATCCCCGCTGCCCCGGCAGCGATCCCGCTGAATCCTAAAATGGCGGCCACGAGCGCGACGACGAAAAAGACGGCAGCCCAGTACAGCATGGCTCCATGCCTTTCGTTTTGGCTTGAGTAACGGTCGCCCCTCCCGATTCACTGGGAGGCGGTGCAGCTTGCGTGCCTCAGCGCACCTTGCGCACCACGACACTGCCGATCGAGTAGCCCGCACCGAAGGAACAGATCAGCCCAATGTCCCCTTCGACCAAGCCTTGGCGGTGCTTGTGGAAGGTGATGATGGAGCCGCATGAGCTGGTGTTCGCGTAGTCCTCGAGCACCGAGGGCGCTTCCTCGGCGGTGGCGTCGCGGCCGAGGAGCTTGCGGGCGATCCATTGGTTCATGGTGGCATTCGCCTGGTGGAGCCACATGCGGCGCACGCGCTCGGGCTGGATGCTCAAGCTGTCCAGGTGTCCGGCGATCAGGTCGGCGACGAGCGGCGAGACCTCTTTGAAGACTTTGCGGCCCTGCTGGACGAAAAGCTTGTCGGCGTCGTCACGGCGCTCGGGGGCGGCGCGGTTGAGGAAACCGAAGTTGTTGCGAATAGCATTCGAATACCGCGTCGACAGGCGCGTGCCGAGGATCTCGTACGCCTCGCGCGGGCGCCGGTCTTCTTTGGAATCGAGTGACTCGACGATGACCGCCGTGCAGGCATCGCCGAAGATGAAGTGACTCTCGCGATCGCGGAAGTTGAGATGGCCCGTGCAGATCTCCGGACTGACGACGAGCACGCGGCGCGCGCTGCCACCGGCCACGAGATCGTGTGCGACGTTGATACCGAATGTCGCCGACGAGCAGGCGACGTTCATGTCGAAGGCAAACCCGCCACTTTTGGCGGATAGCGCTGCCTGCACTTCGACGGCGACGGCGGGATATGCTCTTTGCATATTGGAACACGCGACGATGACGGCATCGAGGTCGCCGGATTCGAGCCCCGCCTGTTCCAGCGCCTCGCCGGTCGCCGCGAGCGCCATTTCGCATTGCAGCGAATGGGCGTCGACCGGACGCTCGGCAATGCGCGGCGCCATGACGCGCGGGTCGAGAATGCCTTCGCGGTCCATGACGTAGCGGCTGCGGATTCCCGACGCATTGACGATGAATTCCGCGCTGGAGCGATCGAGCGCTTTGATCTCACCGCGCGCGATTCGGTCGCGGTTTTTCTCGTTCTCGGCGTCCACGTACGCGTTGAACGACGCCACGAGCTCCTCGTTGGAAATCGATTGGGGCGGGGTGAAAAGGCCAGTGCCGGTAATCGCGATGGATGACATTCTGATATCGTCTCTAAAGCAGGTGTAGGTGCCATAATCAACGGGCATATCGGCCGTGTTCGTTCTATGGTGGCGAGCATGACGCATCCGTTGCGCCGTACGCCATTTTTTCTTCTATTTCCGCTGCTCGCCGCGTCGACTGGGTCGTGCACTTCGCACCAGACAGACGACGAGCGACTCGTCGCACTCCACGTTCCCGTGGGTGTGCAAAACGCACAGAATGAAGCGCAACGCCTGCGGGACATGGGCTTCGACGTCGTCGAAGGCTCGGAGCATGGCCCGTCGCTGGACATCATTGCGACGCACGGCGAAATGGACCGTCTGCACGAGCTCGGCTATCAGGCCGAGATCACGGGTGTTGGCGCGCCGCTCAAGAGCACGGGCACTGACGCAGTGCCCTATCCTACGTTGTCCGAAATGCTCACGACGTTGCACGACATCGAGACGCAATATCCGGACATCGCCAAGGTGGTCGACCTCACCGAGAAATACGGGGCGCCGCTCACGGCCAACGGGCGCCATCTCTTTGCATTGAAGATCTCCGACAACGTCGCCCAGGACGAAGACGAGCCCACGTATCTTTTGGTGAGCAATCACCACGCACGCGAGCTCGGGCCGCCGGTGGTGGCCATGTTGGCGGCGGAAAAGCTCACGAAACAATACGCGACGGACGAGCGAATCAAGCGAGCGGTCGACTCGACGGAAATCTGGATTGCACCGACGTGGAACCCGGATGGCCTCGAACACGTTCACACCGTGGATAATTTTTGGCGCAAGAATCGGCGGCCCAATACGGGTGGCAGCTTCGGCGTCGATTTGAATCGCAATTATCCCTTCTTGTGGACGAGTTCCTGCACCGGCAGCAGCAGCCCCAGCTCCGACGTCTACAAAGGTCCGGGCGAGGCGTCCGAACCGGAAACGAAGACGATGGTCGCGTGGTCGACGGATCGGCACTTCTCCAAGGTGCTCGATTTTCATTCCAGCGGGCGGGAAGTGCTGGTCAATTATTCCTGCGCGAGCTTCGCGTTGACGGACTACTTCCAGACCATCGGAACCGAGCTGTCGCACCAAATGGGCTACGACGGCAGCACGCGCCGGCCTTCTTCGCAGGGCGAACACCCCGATTGGCAACTTGGCAACCTGTCCAATTTGGCATTCTTGGTGGAGATCAATACGCAGTTCCAACCGCCGTACGCGTCCGCGCAGGCGGAGGCGGAGCAGATCTGGCCGGGAATTCTCTGGCATTTGGAGCGCCCCACCCCCTTGAGCGGTCACGTGACCGACGCCGAGTCGGGAGCGGCCGTGGCCGCCACCGTGCTCGTCAAAGAGGTGCCCTATACCCAGGGTGAAAAGAACTCCAGCGGCGGCCCCTTCGGTCGCTACCAGGCGTACCTGCCCGCGGGCACGTACACCGTGGAGGTCTCCGCCTCGGGCTACGAGACCGCATCACGTACCGTCACCGTCACCGCCGACGGCGAAGCCACACTGGACGTGGCGCTGACGCGGACGCCATAGCCTCCCCCACCCCAACCCTCCCCCGGAGAGGGGGGGAGCCGAAACGTCGATTCCGCCATATCGGTCTCCTCCCCCTCAGGGGGGAGCCGAAACGTCGATTCCGCCATATCGGTCTCCTCCCCCTCAGGGGGGAGCCGAAACGTCGGTTTTGCCATATTGGCCTCCTCCCCCTCAGGGGGAGGGAGAGAAATCGACGGATCGCGGGAGGGGGGGCTAACGCCGTTTTTCCGGGTCGCCGAAGAGGGACAATTGGTTTGCGGGGGCCTCTTTGGGCTTCTTCTTCCGCGGGGGCTTCGGCTCCCGCGGGGGAGGCTCCAGGGCCTCCGTCTCCTCGCGGTGGCCCGTTTCGACTTGGGCGGCGAACAACGATTGGACGGCGTCGAGGCGATCGGCGTCTTCGGGGGCTTTGTCGTCGCGGATGCGGACGATGCGCGGGAAACGCAGCGCGAAACCGCTCTTGTGGCGCGTCGAACGCTGGATGCCGTCGAAGGCTACCTCGAGGACGATCTCGGGTTTGACGATGCGCAGTCCACCGTGGCGCTCCAAGGTGATCGCTTCGAGTCGCTGCGTCATCTGGTCGATTTCGACATCGGTCAGGCCGCTGTAAGCTTTGCCCACGTTGACCAGCGCGTCGTCCTTCCACACGCCGAACGTGTAGTCCGAGAGAACGCCGGCGCGCTTGCCGTGCCCTTCCTCGGCCGCGGTGATGACCACGTCCAAGGTCGCGAAGGCGCGCTTCACTTTGATCCACGCCTGCCCGCGCCGGCCCGCGTCGTAGGGAGCATCGATGCGTTTGAGCACCACGCCCTCGTGCCCGCGCGCGCGGGCCTGCTCGAAGGCGCGATCGAGCTGCTCGGGCAATGGCGCCTCCGTTCCCAGGCGAACCGCGGGGTTGATCAGAAACGCCGCCCGCGGCCCGCGCTGACCGGAGAAGCGGTCCATCGCGTTGCGCCGTTCGAGCCATGGGAGCGAGAGGAGATCGCCCTGGCCATCGTGCAACATGTCGAACGCCACGAACGTCACCGGCGTCTTTTCGAGCATGTCCTCGGTGGGCGCCAGACGCCGCAACCGGGCCTGTAGCGCTTGAAAGGGGCGCGGGCGCCCGTCGGGGGTCATCACCACCAGCTCGCCGTCGAGCGCCACGTCACCCTCGATCGCGCGAAAGGCGTTCACCACCTCGGGAAACGCCGTCGTCACACGCTCCAACCCGCGCGCGAACATGGCCACATCGTCGCCCGATTTGTGCACCTGCGTGCGCACGCCATCGAGCTTGTCCTCCAGGACGAAGGCCGACGCATCCAGCGGCTGCACCACCCCCTCGAGCGGCGTCGCCAGCATGTACGCCACCGGCCGGCCCAACTCGAACCGCGCCTCGCCGAGACGGCGCTCCTTCGCCAGCACCGCCACGGTGCCGGGATCCGTCACCAACGCCATCGCGCGCCGCACATCGTCGATGGGGACGTCGAACGCGCGCGCCATCGCCGCCTCCGTCACGCCACCGAGTGCGCCCACGCGCAGTGAGCCCAGGATCACCTTGGCGAGGTACGTCGTTTCCAGCGCCGTCGCCCGCGAGAACACGCCCTCGAGCAAGGCGAGCTTCTGCGACCGGCTCCCCGTGCTGGCCAGCGCATCGAACATGGCGGCCACGTCATCGAGCGAGACCTCGGCGCCTGCGGGATCGCCTCCGTTCTTCTCGTGCTGCTCTTGCACGAGAAGCCCGAACGCCTCGCCGAGATCCCCCGTTTGGCGTGCAGTCTCCCACACCTGCGCGGGGGATGCGCCGGTTCGCTGCACGATCAACTCGGTCATCAGCGAGCCACCTACACCGAGCGAACGCCCATCGCCCACGGGCAGCGTCCGGCCCGTGGCGATGCGGGCGGCCGTGGCCAGCTGCGGGCCGTCGAGCTCCCGAAAGGCCCCCGCCAGCGCTTGCTCTTTCGCAATCCGAGAGCGCGTCGTTTTCGCCGCGTCGAGGGCCGCCGCTAGCGACCGCACACGCACTCGAATTTCTTGATCGACGGCTGCGCGCAGTCGGCGCGCACCAGCCACTCCTCGCGGTAGCCGTTCGCCGAGGGGATCCAGCGCGTCGTGAAGTGCCGCATGCCGATGGTCACCACGCCCGCATCGTCGACCGCCATCGAGCTAGGGTACAAGACGTCGTAGCGCGCGGGTGCGACGAGGCTCATGTCACCGCACGCGGTGATGCGCACCAAACCGCCCGTGGTGAGCACGAGCATCGTCTCGGGCGATTCGCTCACGAAGGTCTGCGAGGCGCCCCCGAGATCCACCCACGCGCCCACGCGCCAGGTGTTCGAGCTGCTGTCCGGCGAAAGGCGGATGACCCGCCCTTTCGAGATGCCGCTCTGCGCGAGGCCGGTGATGGCCACGGGCACGCCCCCGAGCTCCGCGAAGCCGATGACGTTCTCCTCCGAGAGCCGCAACCGCCGCTCACCGGCCGCGCCGAACCACCAGAGCGCGCCGCCGTGCTCAGCCCCGTCGAACCCGACGAGAAAGCCATTGTCGACGGACTTCACCCGCCGCGTGCCCTTGCCGGGCAGCGGAAACGGCAGCGGATCGTCCACCGGGCGCCGGTTCGCCAGCGCGATTTCCACGTCGCGTGCGCCGCGCTTCACCACCCACTCCCGACGCGACAGGTTCCCGCACTTGAGCGCGAGCGGATCGGGCGCCGCCGGCAACGCGACCCAGCCCATCGGCGGCGGCACATGCGCCACCGGCTCACGCCGCGGCACGCGCGTGGGGCATGCGACCTTCGGCGCGGCGCCGCCCCCACCGGCTGCGGCCACGAACGGCGGCGAGATCGCCCCCGGCACCATCGACGCGGGCGCCGCTTCCCCGACGGGTACGCTCGATTCCGTCGTGCTGACCGGATCCGGAAGCGGCGCCGCAGGTGGCGGCCCCTCCGCCGGCGGATCGCACGCGCCCAAACCAACCGCCCCCAACAGAAGCACCGAGAGAACTGCAGAAAATCTTACATGCATCGTCATCGTCAGAGCCGCGGCCTATGCGGCTCAGTATCTCACTTCGCGCACCGGAATCCCATGCTCACGCGCGAGTACCACGGCTCGTAGAAGTCGCGCGCCGAGCTGCGTTGCCACACGCCCTCGCTCAAGAACCCACCGCCACGCCCCACGTAGGCCTCACCCTCCGTCGGGCCCCTCGGATTGTCGTTGGGCGAACCTTGATAATAGGTTGCGCTGTACAAATCCGAAGTGAACTCCACGGCGTTGCCCGACATGTCGAACAACCCGAACGGGCTTGCCCCGGCTGGCTTGCTTCCCACCGGCGTGGGACCACCGCCACACTCCAAAAAATTGGCGTGCGCGCAGTCGATCGGATCGTTGCCCCACGGGTACTTTCGCCCGTCGGTGCCGCGGGCCGCGTATTCCCACTCGGCCTCGGTGGCGAGGCGTTTGCCCACCCAATCGCAATAGGATTTGGCCTGCCCGAAGACGATGCAGGCCATGGGATGGTCGGGGTTCACACACGGGTCCCAAGCACACTTGGGAAACGTGCACTTTGCATCTTTGACGCAGCCGAGGTACTGCGCGAGCGTCACCTCGTACTTGTCGATGGTGAAAGCGCTCACGTGAACACTGTGCGGCGGATCTTCGTCCGGTTTGCATTCCTGATCGACGGCGGGATTGCACCCCATGGTGAAGGTGCCCTCGGGGATGTCGACCAGTGGATTCGGCACCATTTTGGCCGGATCGGCGTCCGAACACGTGGGCGGGTAGCCGGGCGGCTCGTCCTTACCGCTTCCACTGTCCTGATTCACGATGTTCGTACCGCTTCCACCATCCAGATCGTCCGAGGCCTTCACCGAAGGACTGCCGCACGCGGCGCTGTAAGCGACCGCAAATCCGAGCGATACCGCGAAGAGGAAATATAAGCCGCGACCCATGGGCCCTCGTTTCGAATGGCATGCACAGCAACTTGCGAACCATGCTGCGCGTCGTGCTCGTTATGATGCTCGTGCACGTCTTCGGGCTCGGGCTCGACGTGTTTCCCCGCGAAGCCCGTGGCATTTCGCCAGCTCGTGGCGATCCGTCACGCGTTGGCTACGGCTCCCCTACACTGGCCTCGACGATGTCGCGGGTCGTACGGTAGCGCCGGTAGTACCCCGTCACTTTGGACACGTATTGGCGCGTCTGCGCATACGGTGGGATTCCCCGAAAGCGCTGCACCGCTTCTTCGCCGGCATTGTACGCCGCCACCGTGAGCTCCAAATCACCATTGAAGGCATTGGCCAGAATGCGCAATAGCCGCACGCCGCCAAAAATGTTCTCGCGCGGATCGTGAATGTCACGCACCTGCAACCGATCCGCCGTATCGGGCATGAGCTGCATCAAGCCCCGCGCCCCCGCCACGCTTATCGCGCGCGCGTCGTAGTCGCTCTCCACCTTGATGACCGCACGCACCAGCGGCTCGGGGATCTGGTAAAGCGTCGCCGCCTGGCGGATCCATTCGTCGTAGCGGGTGAAGCGCTGCAGGTTCTTGTCCTGCGGAGCAAACGCGGCGGTGGTCGGCTTGTTGACGCGGATGGCCGCGCTAGCGCCCGCAGGCGCAGGCGAGGTCGCCGCTTTTCGATTCGCGAAATGGATGACCCCGTTGGCGTCCTTGTACTGGAAAATCTCGGCCGATGCGTCACCGCCCAGGGAAAAGGCGAACGCGAGAGCCATCAGCACGGGAAGCACGCGACCAGCAGGATTCATTGAGAGCTCGGCACCTGGAAAACGACCTGACGGAGAAGGTTAGCGGATTGAACAACCCTTTGCGCTAGGATGATCTTCCGCACATGGACTCGTACGTCCTTCTTGGGGCCACCATCGTTTTCGCGGTTTACCTGATCTTCCGGTTCCGCCCGGCTTTGTCGGGCCTATCGCGTGGAGGAGCACGCAGTGCTGCGCGCGCAGCGCTGAAGGACGCGAAGACGCGGCTCGACGCCGCCAAGACCGACGAAGAGCGCGCGCTCTGCCTCGGCGACGCGGGCGATGCCAGCGCGAGCGCCGGCCGCACCAACGGGGCCGTCGGCTACTACATCCGCGCCATGCGGCTCGATCCGCGCTCGGCCGCGCTGATCGAGCGCGCGGCGACGCACCTGGAGGAGCACCCGCACGCGCTGGAGACGTTGCTCTGGCGCCGCCTCGGCGCAGAAAGCTGGACGGGCCCCACTGCCGCCCCTGCGCACGCCGCGCTTCGGCACCTCGCAAAGCTCTATGCGCACGGGGCGCTGCGGCAGTCAGTGCGCGCACGCGTCTTTCGCAACGCGCTCGCAGCCGTCGCGCCCTCGACGGAGAGCGAAGAGGCTAACCCGGCGCCCAGAGCTGGGTTGGCAACGCGTGACGATGGCTCAGCGCCAGCCAATCCATGAGCACCGCCACGGTGACGTGCACCAAGAAGCCTTGGTAGATGCTCTTGGTCCGCATGCTGAGTGAGCCCAGCGCAATGCCGGCCACGATGGCCCCATTGGCCTCGAGGTACGGCTTGCCGTAGTGGATCATGCAGTAGGGCACGGCCATCGCGAAGATGGCGCCCGAGCCAAAGCTTTTTCGCAGCGCCCCCAGCCACCACCCGCGGAAGAAGATCTCCAGGGCGAAGAACTGCGCCATGTACATCCCTTCCCACAAGAGGAAGTCGCACCAGCTGCGCGAGCTCTGTTTGTAAAAGGGATAGTACGTCCCGAAGTCCGGGTTGCGGCTGACGATCCACATCGCCGGCAGGACGACGGCCAGGAACAGCCCATAGATCCACGCATGCTTGAAGAAGCCGCGCGTGCGCAGGCCGAAGTCGAGCAGCGAGTCCTCGCGAAAGGCGATCTTCCATACCGCGAAGGGCACGAACACGTAGCCCACGACGCGCGCCGTGACCCACCAGGCGAAGCCATAGAGCTCGTCGTACTTGGCGAGCTTGAACGCGCCCGGGTGCGTGAGCTCGAAATCGGACAGGTACGGCTTGATGACCTCGTCGAAGAAGAAGCGACCGCCGTAGTAGTCCTGCATCGTCAAGACGAGGGCGCAGAGAGGCAGCGCGACGAAGGGGCGCAGGTCGGTCACCCCCAGCGAGAGCATGTGCCCGCGGTGCTCGTGCGCCTCCTCGTCGAGCTCGCGCCATGTCTTGCGGAAGAAGAGGTAAATCAGCGGCAGAACGACCAGCAGCGCGGGCACGGGGAAGAACACGTGCCCAATGCGCGCCAGGGTGCTCGTGCCGCCGGTCGCGAGGGCATCGGCGGTGTGCGGACGGAGGAACAAGTCAGGCCTTGGGTGCGGCGGCTTCCGCGCGCTCGGCGTGCTCACTAGCCCGGCGAAGGCGCGCGAGCGACACGTCCTTGCCGAGGACGGAGAGCACTTGGAACAGGTCCGGCGATTCACCGCGTCCCGTGAGGGCCACGCGCACCGGCTGCCCGATGTCCTTCATGCCGAGCCCCCGCCCCTCGACCCAGCGCACGATGGTCTGGCCGAGGTTTGCCTCCGTCCACTCGTCGACGGGGGCGAGAAGCTCGGCGAGGCCGCGCAGGTTGGCCGCGTGCGCCGGCACGAGGAACTTGCGCGTCGCCTTCTCGTCCATCACCGGTTCGGCGCGGAAGAAGTAATCGAGCCGGTCCGCCGCATCGACGAACGTCGTCGCCCGCGGCCGCACCGTGAAGGCGGCTTGCTTCACGCGCGCCACGTCGAGGCCCGTGAGGCCGCGCTTCTCCAGGAACGGCAGCGCGCGGGCGGCGTATTCGTCGTCGGGCATCAGCTCGGGCGACTTCATGTGCTCGAACTGCACCGCCGTGAACTTCTTCGGATCGAACTTGCCATCGGCGCGCCCGCTCGATTCCCACGAGAACGACTCGACGAGGCTCGGCACGGAGGAACCCGCAATCGGGCGCACGCTGAAGATCTCCTGGTCGCCCATCGACCAGCCGAAACGCACCAGGTAGTTGAGCACCGCCTGCGGCGAGTAGCCGTCGTCGCGGTACTGGAGCACGTTCACGGCGCCGTGTCGCTTGGAGAGCTTCTCGCCATTGGGCGCGAGCATCATGGGCAGGTGCGCGAAGTCGGGCACCTTGGCCTCGAAGGCCTGGTAGAGCAGGATCTGCGGCGGCGTGTTCACCATGTGATCGCGACCGCGGGCGACGAGGGTCATCTGCATGAGCATGTCGTCGACGACCGCACCGAAGTTGTAGAGCGGCACGCCATCGGAACGAACGAGCACGAAGTCCTGCTGCGCGGCGTTGGGCGTGGTCACCTCGCCGAAAACTTTGTCGACGTAGGTGATGCTGCCCTCCGTGGGGGCCTTGAAGCGGATCACGAACGGCCGATCGGGTTCGTCCGTGCGCGTGCGGCAGGTGCCCGGGTATCGGAACTGCGCCTTGGGGTCCTTCGCCTTCAACTCGGCGCGCGCCGCGTCGAGTTCTTCTTTGGTGCAATAACAGCGAAAAGCTTTGCCCGCCTTGATCAGTGCCTCGGCGTGCTCCTTGTAGATGCCCAAGCGCGCCATCTGCTCGTACGGGCCGAAGTGACCGCCGACTTCCGGCCCTTCGTCCCAATCCATGCCGAGCCATTTCAGCGAGTCGAGAATGACCTGCTTGCTCTCGGGCGTGGAGCGCTCTTGGTCGGTGTCCTCGATGCGCAGGACGAAGGTGCCCCCGGTTTTTCGGGCCCAGAGCCAGTTGAAAAGGGCCGTGCGGACGCCACCGATGTGAAGATAACCGGTCGGCGAAGGAGCAAAACGGACGCGGGTCGACATCGCGGACGGACTGATAGCACGACCGCCACTTGCGAGCCCCCGGGAAAACCGCTAAGGATGCGCGCTCCGGGGCAGCCCGGAATCCTCAATGACCGCGTAAGTCATCTTACGCACCCTTCCGAAGGAGAATCACTCATGAACGCACCCGCACGCAAGACTGGCCCCCTCGCTACCGTCAAGGCGAAGTTCGGTGACAAAGAGAAGCTCGTGGCCGCGGTGAAGGAATTCACCACCGACGACCTCTGGGTCTCGCGCACCAACAAGGACAAGGGCCTCGACCACGTGTCGAACGCCAAGCTTCTGCGCCTCCACGCGACGTTTTCGGCGGTGAAGGAGCAGTTCGGCTCGCGCGCCAAGCTGATCGACGCGATCCTCGAGCTGGAGAAGCGCACCAAGGACGAGGGCTACAAGACCCGCCTGTCGGCCTACCCGGTTCCGCGCCTTTACGATCTCTTCCGCTCGACCAAGAAGCGCACGCAGCCGAAGACGAAGGCGACCACGGCCGAGAAGAAGGCCGCCGCGGCCAAGAAGCCCGCCGCCGCTCCGAAGAAAGCCGCCCCGAAGAAAGCCGCGGCCAAGAGCCCCGCCGCCAAGAAGGCGGCCGCCAAGAAGAAGAAGTAAGCCTTCGCTTAATCCTTGAACGAACGAGGTCGAGAACGACATGGCCCAGGAATTCAACGTTCGAAACGAGTTCTTCTGCGACGAAGACACCTTCTGGGACGCGTTCTTTGCCGAAGAGTTCAACCGTAGGCTCTTTTTCAACGAGCTGAAGTTCTCGGAGTGGAAGCGCCTTTCCTTCAAGGACGAAGGCACAGGCGCTTCCCGCAAGGTGGCCCACACGTTCCACGCGCAGCCAAACCTTGCGGGCCTGCCCGGGCCCATCAAGAAGCTCATGGGCGACCGCTTTGCCTACGAGGAAACGGGCAGTTACGACGGGGCGACGCGCAAGTACACCTTCAGCAACCAGCCGAACACGTTGGCCGACAAAATCGCGTGCCGCGGCGCGCTTTTCACGGAAAAGCTCGGGGAAAAGCACATCGTGCGCGTCGCCAAGGTGCACATCGAGGTGAAGGTGATGATGGTCGGCAAAATCGCCGAGGAGCGCTTCCTTGCCGATATGCAGGCGTCGTACGCCACGGCCTCGACCTTCACCGAGACGTACCTGAAGGAAAAGGGCCTCTGGTCGAAGTAGCCGGGATCTTACCGGCGGGTAAAGCACTGTAAAGCGGCGAGCATTCGCGTCCCTTCGCACGTCAGACTTGGCGAAGGAGATTCGAACATGATTCGCCGCTTTTTCGTTTTTGGGCTCACGCTTTCGGCATCCACCGTGCTGGCCTCGTTCGGGGCCGTGGGTTGCAGCGGCTCCGTCGTCGACAAGCCGGCCGAAACGGCCGCATCGACGCAAGCCATCACCACGACGAGTGAGCACGGCCCCGTGAGGATGCTGGCCGACGCGCTCGGAAAGGTGTCCTTGCGCGATGCGCAGCGCACCGAGATTCAAAAGCTGTTTGCGGAAGCCGATGCGCGCCACACGACCGCGAAAGAGCAAGGCAAGGCCGGTCGCGCGGATCTGATGAATGCCGTCGCCGCGCAAGTGGAGAAGGGCAAGATCGATCGCACGGCGCTCGCGCCCAAGGAGCAAGCGCTTGCAGCGACGTGGAAGACCGCACGCGACGCCGACCGCGCGGCCATCGAGAAGCTGCACGACCTTCTCGACCCCGCCCAACGCGTGGCGCTGGTGGATGCGATCCAAGCGAACAAAGGCGACGGCGGTCACGGTCGCGGCCACTGGGGCAAGCATCACGGGGGCGACGGCAAAGAGCGATTCGACAAGCTCGCCGACGAGCTGAAACTCAGCGACGATCAGAAAGCGAAAATCGGCGACGCCCTCCGCGCCGAACGCAGTGCGAAGGGCGACCCGCCGCACCACGACCACACGAAGGTGAGCGCACTGTTCGAAGCCTTCAAGGGCGACAGCTTCAAGATGGACGCCGTGGCCCCTCCGACGACGGAGTTCCACGACCCCATGGCCCGTGCAATTCACCTCGCCGAGATCGCGGTGCCATTGCTCACCCCCGAGCAGCGCACCACCCTCGCCGCGAAGATCCGCGAAAAAGCGCAGAAGGCGGACTGACTTTCGAGCGCCCCGACGTCCCGGCCCCCTCCCCCGGAGGGGGAGGGTTGGGGTGAGACAACGCCCCGCGCTCAGCGGCCGAAGTCCTCTCTATGACCCTCGCCCGCGAGCTCCCCCTCCCCTGCCCTCCCCCGGAGGGGGAGGGAGACTGACGGCTCTCGCCGCCAAGGGCGAGCCGCCGCTCCCAAGCGAAGATCCGCCAGAAGGCGCAGAAGACGGATTGACGATCGAGCAAACCGACGTCCCGGCTCCCTCCCCCGGAGGAGGAGGGTTGGGGTGGGGGGGAGACAACGCCCCGCGCTCAGCGGCCGAAGTCCTCTCTATGACCCTCGCCCGCGAGCTCCGCCGTCATGGGACAATGCCGGAACGCATCCTCTTCCGTTACCTGCGCGCCAAACGTCTCGGTGCGAAGTGGCGCCGGCAGCACCCCATTGGACCTTACGTGGTCGACTTCTACTGCCACGCGGCTCGACTCGTCGTCGAGTTGGACGGTGATAGCCATGGTTCACACGAGCGGCGGCAGCACGATCTCGAACGGGATGCGTGGCTGCGAGACCAAGGGCTGCGGATTCTCCGCTTCACGAATCGTGATGTGATGCATCGCTTGGAAGGCGTTCTGGAAGTGCTTTGGCGCACTACCCTCCCCCTCCCCTGCCCTCCCCCGGAGGGGGAGGGAGACTGACGGCTCTCGCCGCCAAGGGCGAGCCGCCGCACCACGCGAAGATCCGCGGAAAGGCGCAGAAGGCGAACTGAACAGGTCAAGCAGGATATACGGTGATATCTTCTGGAGCATGGGTGCCACCGCTCCGCGAAGGTACAAGTTCGAGGACTATCTCCTCGTGGAGGAGATGAGCCCGAACGTCAAACACGAGTTCTTCGACGGAACGATCTACGCGATGGCGGGTGGGTCGCCGGATCATGCGGCGATGGCCATGAGCGTCGGAGCGCTCCTCATCGCGCAGCTGGGGGATAAGCCGTGCGGGGTCTACAGCTCGGATTTGCGTATTCGTGTCCCGGCAACGGGGCTGGGTACCTATCCAGACGTCAGCGTCATCTGCGGCAAGATCGAGCTCGACCCCGAAGACCCAAAGAAGCACACGGCAACCAATCCGACACTCCTGGTCGAGATCCTCAGCCCTACGACCGAAGAGTACGATCGGACCGACAAGCTCGCCCAATACGAGCAAATCGAGTCGCTGCAAGAAGTCGTCTTCGTCGCGCACGACACGCGTTGCATCGAGGTCGTGCGGCGCATGGACGACTCCTGGAAGCACTTCGAATACACCGAAGGCGAAGCGGAGCTCTCGTCCATCCAATGCAAGCTGCCGCTTGCGAGAGTCTACCGAGATCCTCTGGCTACGGCCTGAGGTAGCGCGTGCCGATCACGAGGTCGCGGCTCGAGCCGCAGAAGGCGAGCTGATCAGCTGTATGTGATATACGTTGCCTATGGCTGCTGTAGCTCCGAATGACTACTCGTTCGCGGACTATCTCGACGTCGAGGAAAGGAGCCCCGACGTTAAGCACGAGTTCTTCGACGGAACCATTTGGGCGATGGCGGGAGGCACCATCGAGCACGCGAGGGTCAGCGCGAACATCGTGTTCATCTTGTCAGCTCAACTTCGTGGCCGAGCTTGCACCGTATACACATCCGACTTGCGCGTCAGTGTGCCCGTCACCGATGTGGCAACGTACCCCGACGTAACGATCATCTGCGGACGAGTCGAAGTAGACGCGCGCGATGCTTCGAGACGCACGGCTACGAATCCGACGGTGGTCGTCGAGGTACTGAGTCCACGGACGGAGAAACATGACCGTGGCAGGAAGCTCGAAAATTACAAACGAATCGAGTCACTCCAGGAGATCGTCTTCGTCGCGCACGACACGCGTCGCATCGAGGTGGTGCGACGCTTGGGCAGCACCTGGAAACACTTCGAATGCGTCGAAGGAGAAGCCGAGCTCGCGTCGGTGCAATGCAGGCTGCCGCTCGCGGAAGTCTACCTGGACCCCACGGCCTAAAGGTACCGCGTGTAGATCACCAGGTCGCGGCCCGCGGCGTAGAAATCGCGGAGCGTGGCGGCGCACGTGTAGCCGGTGGCCTCGTAGAAGGCACGGGTCGCCGCATAGGCCTCCCCGCCCTCCGTTTCCACGCGCACCAAGCGCGCGCCCGAGCGCGAGAGCTCCGACTCCATGTGCGTGACCAAGGTGCGGCCGACGCCGCGGCCTTGGAACGAGGGGGCGACGGCGATCCAGTACAGATCGTACGTCCCCTCGGTCATCGGTGTCGGCCCGTAGCAAATGTACCCGCGTACCCCGTCTTCGATGTCAACCCAGACGACGTAATCGCGATCACCGGCGAGGCAAGCGTCGAGCAGCTCGATGGCCACGTCGGCCTCCTCGCGCGAGAACTCCGGCGTCGCGCGAATCAGCTCGATCAAGGGCGCACGATGCTCGGGCGCGAGAGGCTTCATCATCCCTTGCGCGACAGCGAAAGAGGCGCCGCCTTGGTGGCACTGCGGCGCCGCACGGCGTAGCGCACCACCAGCTTCAGCAACGCCGGGTAGTCGATCCCCACGGCCGCCGCCGCGCGCGCCATTCCCGCGTTGGGCGACAAATCGCAATTGGGATTCACGTCGACCACGTACGGCACACCGCTCGGCGCGAGCCGAATGTCCACGCGCCCATAGTCGCGCAGCCCCAATGCGCGGAACGCATCCACGGCCACACGCCGCACCCGTGCCGCCACGCCCGCGGGCAGTTCCGGATTGTGCACCGGCTGCGTCCCTCGGTCCTCGGGCGACCCCGTCTTCCACTTCGCGTCGTACGAAACGATGCGCTCCGCCCCCTCCGGCAGCGCCGAAAAGTCGATCTCGCACAGCGGAAGCACCCGCGCCGCGGGGAAGCCGAGCATCGCCACGTTCAACTCACGCCCCGCGATGTACTGCTCCACCAGCACCGGCTGCCGATGCCGCTCCAGCGTCTCCCCCACGGTGGCGCGCAGTCCCGTCTCGTCGCGCACCACGCTCCGCTGCGTGATGCCCACCGAGCCGTCCTCGTGAACCGGCTTCACGATCGCCGGAAACGGCAGATCGCAAGGCTCGTCCGCACGCGTCAGCACGCAGCCCGGCGGCGTCGGCACCCCGGCGCGCTGCAGGCTCGCCTTCACGCGATCCTTGTAGAGTGCACGGCTCAACGCCTCGGGCGGCGAGCCCGTGCACGGGATCCCCAAGGTCTCCACCACCAGGGGCACCGCGCTCTCCAGCCGCGCATCGCCGGCCAGCGATTCGCACAGATTGAACACGCAATCGGGCTCAATCTGCAGGAGCCGCTCGCGCAGCGTCACCAAATCGCCGTCGACCGCCACGAGATGCGACTCGTGGCGCGCGTCGGCGAGCTGGTCGGCCACGATGCGTGCCACCACCTGCACATCGGCGCGGGCGGCATAACCTGGGTCCCCGTCGGGGGACGCCTCCTCGTAGTCCGTGTTGTGCACCACGGCGACGCGCACGACCTTGCGAGACGGACTTCCCACGGTCACGTTGGTAGGGCAATCTCACCCTATCTTTTCATGAAGGGTCAAGACCAGATCCGAGACACTCCTTCGCTTTTGCCGTCGCCCGTGCAGGCCGCGTGGCTCGTCGCCGCCAAGGATCTGCGCATCGAACTGCGTACGCGCGAGATCGTCACCACGGCTGGATTCTTCGCCACACTGGTCGCCATCATGACCAGCGTGGCGTTTCAGTCGGGCGCGGAAACGACCCGGCGCATCGCCCCGGGCGCGGTGTGGCTTTCGGTCGCGTTCTCCAGCGTGCTCGCGCTGGGCCGCACCTGGCAGCGCGAGCGCGAAGACGGGGCCCTCATCGGCCTTCTGGTCACCCCCATCGCGCGCGCGTCCCTCTTTCTCGGCAAGGCCATCGGCGTCTTTGCCTTCGTGCTCGCGGTGGAGGTCATCGTCGTCCCCGTGGTCGCGCTTCTTTTTCACATCGACCTGCCCGATGTGATCGGGCCGCTCTCGGTCGTGCTGGCCCTTGGCACCCTCGGCGTCGCCGCCACGGGCACACTTTTCGGCGCCATGACGGTGCGCACCCGTGCCCGCGACCTGGTCCTCGCCACCGTCCTCTTCCCCCTTCTTTCGCCCACCCTGGTCTCCGGCGTCGCCGCGACCCGCGACATCCTCACGGGCCTCCCGCTCAGCGAGATCACCGACTACCTCATCCTCCTCGGCGCATTCGACGTGCTCGCCCTCCTCGGCGGGCTCACCTTGTTCGGCGCCTTGATCGACGAGTGACGATTTAGATCGCCGCCGCCACCCGCGCGGCTTCTTCGCGCAAGGTACTCTCGTCCAAGGCGGTGCCCGCAGCTTCGCCCACGACCCAGAAGCGATCGCGGATTTGGCCGCCGCCCGCCTTGGGCACGAAGCCGTAGTTGCGGTGTTCCAGATCGGCCCCCGCTTGCGACAAAAGCTCGTACGCCGGGGCGCGTGGTGCGTCCAGGACCAACGCGTCGGCGCGCAGGGACTTCGTCGATTTGCCTTTGCGAACGGCGACCTCTTTCACGATGGAGCCACCGCTCGCGGAGATGGGCTCGCCCTTCACCACGGTGACGCTCACCTCGTCCGGGGCCATCTTGCGGAGCGCTTCGGCGTACACCTCGCCGAAGGGCCCGCCGCCCTCCGTCACCACCACGGCGATGCGGTAGCCCACCGTCACACCATGCGCGAGGAAGCCCAACGCCGCCCGCGCGCTCATCACGCCGGGCAGATCGTTCCCCTCGAAGGCGAGCACTCCATCGTGCGCGCCCGTCGCAAGCACCACCGCGCGTGCGTCGATGACCTCACCGCCCTCGGGACCGACCACCAGCACATCGTCTTTGAAGATGCCGCCCGCTGTGGTCGACAGACGCAAACGCACCTTGTGATCGCGCACGGCCGCCTCGAAGCGCTCGCGGAGCGCACGCCATCCTTCGCCCGCCAGGCCCAACGCCAGCGCCGACCCACCGAACGTCACCGCGTCGTCGACGACCTCCACCTTGCGCCCGCGCGCTGCGAGTTCCAGCGCCACCAGCATGCCCGATGGCCCCGAGCCCACCACCACCACATCCGCCTCGCGACGCTGCGCTGGGCGCGGGGGAGCCACGTCCGTGGGCAGCTTGCCCAGACCGGCCACGCGGCGGGCGAACGCCATCATCACTTTGTCGAGCCCGAACACGCCGGCGAACAGCTCGTGGTGGTTCATCCCTTGCGGAAAGAACCAGTCGGTCATTTGCAGCAGATCGACGTTGCGCGAGCCCAGCGTGTTTTGCGACTTGATCTCCATCTTGTCGCGCGCCGCAATCATGCAGGTCATCACGTTGGGCACGCCGTCTACCCGTGCAAGGCAGCCATCGCAGGCGGCACGCAGGCATGACGGACCGCGCGGTCTGTGGAACTTCGGGCTGCGCGCGAGCGCCAAATGCCCTGCTCCGACCAAAGAAACGGCCAACGGCTCCCCTGGGGAAGCCGGAATTTCCGTTCCGTCGAATGTGAGATGAATGGGCGATGAAAGTGGTGCAAGGCGACCGGCCATAGGACGAAGTTGAGTGTACACTCGACATCCCTTCGATGCGCCTTGGATTCCTTGGTCCCATTCTTTCTTCTTCCTCCGCGGGCGCCTCCGGGAACGAGACCACCACGGCCCTGGAGACAGCGTCGGGTTTCTTGCTCGGCAAGCACCGCGTCGGCCGCGTCATCTACCTCGGGGCGGACGACGCCCTCGAGCACATGGTGGAAGCCTGGGCGCGCCGACTCGTGGGTGACGATCCCACGGACGACGCCGCATGGCGCCGCGCCGCCCAGCTCGCCGCAAGCGGCAGCCCGGAAGACATCGACGCCTTCGTCAAAGGCGAGCGCATGCGCCTGCGACTGCGCTCGCTCGAGAGCCTCCCACACCGCATTTTGCGCACCATGGAGATGGTGGGCGACCGCATCGCCATCTTGATCCACGACAAGGAGCTGCTCGACGAAGAGGACATCTTCGCCGCAAGCCTCCTCATCTACGGCAAGAGCGACGTCCCCCTCGTGCGCAAAATCGGTGGTCGTTTCTTCATCACCCCGGGTGTGCTCGGTCCCCGCGGAGGCATCTGCGTCCTCGACGACACGGGGGACGAAATCTCCGTCGCCGTGTACAACATGGATGGCGAAGCCGTGCTCCACGAACGACTTGCTCTTCCACGCGCCTCACGCCCGCGAGCAGGAACAGCCCCGCAAGCGGGGCCTGGGACCCATGGCGGAGCCCCACCCGGCGGCGTCTCCGGGAGGCCCGAGTGAGCTCCGAGCTCGTCGCCGTCTTCGGCGGGAGCTTCAACCCGCCGCACCTCGCCCACGTCATGACCGCGCTGGTCGTGCTGAGCACCCACCCCGTCGATCGCGTGTTGGTCATCCCGACGTTCGCGCATCCCTTCGCCAAGCAGCTCGCGCCCTACGAAGACCGCGTCCGCATGATCGAGTTGGCCATGGCCGGCATCGCACGCGTCGAGATCTCGCGCGTCGAAGAGACCCTCGGCGGCGAAAGCCGCACCCTGCGCACCTTGGAGCATTTGCAGAGCGAACACCCCTCGTGGAACCTTCGCCTGGTCATGGGCGCCGACGTGCTCGCGGAGACGCCCAAGTGGTACGCCTTCGATCGCATCGCCAAGCTCGCCCCGCCCATCGTGCTCGGCCGCGCCGGCTTCGAATCGGCGGCCGCGCCCACCCCTATTTTGCCGGCCATCTCGAGCACGGACATCCGCGCGAAGGTCGCGCAAGGCCGGTGGACCGAGCTCGATCCCATCGTCCCGCGCACGGTGCTCGAGTACATCCGCGAGCACGGGCTCTACGAACATGGCTGCTAAAAGACTCTCCGTTTACATCTTCGGTGCAGGCAAAGTCGGCGTCGCCCTCGCGAATGCCCTCCGCCGCGCCGGCGTGCGTGTCACCCTTCGCGCCGCGCGTGCGGGCCTCCCCACGCGCCGCATCGACGCCGACCTTCTCGTGCTCACGGTCCGCGATCGCGATTTGACGCCCACCGCATCGCGCTTCGCGGAAGCCGGCATCGTCTCGCGCACCACCGGATGCGTGCATGTTGCAGGCGCCCAACGCGCCGAGGTGCTCGAGCCCCTGCGCGCCGTCTCCGCCGGCATCGCGCAGATGCATCCCATGATCTCCTTCGCCTCGTTGCATCGCTTCCCGGCGTTGGTCGGAGGGCACGTGCATCTACGAGGAGATCCCGGCGCCATCGCCCCCGCCCGCCGCCTTATTAAGGTGCTCGGCATGGTCGCACGCACATTCCCCGACCTCGACCCCGTTGGTTACCACGCCGCCGCGGGCCTGGTCGCCAACGGTGCCGCTGCACTGGCAGCCGTGGGTGTCCGCGTGCTGGCCACCGCCGGAGTTCCCCCCGAAGTCGCGCCCCAAATGCTGGGCCCTTTGCTGCACAGCGTCGCAGACAACATCATGCAATTGGGTTTTCCCGACGCCCTCACTGGCCCCGTCCGCCGCGGAGAATCTCAAAGTGTTTCCCGGCATTTGGAGGTCCTTCGCGCGCGCCTGCCCGACGCCGTGCCGCTCTTCGTGGCCGCGGGCCTAGCCCAATTGCCATTGGCCCGCGCCCTTGGGGAGGCGGCAGACGCCTCGTTTGACGCCATCGAAAAGGTCCTTCGTGACGCAGCGAATGTGGCACCCACCCCGTCCACTGCATCGGTGTTCACCTCTCCGGCAGCGGAAACACCCGGGGAATAAAAGTGTCCCCGTTATCAATTTGTCATTTCTGAGGCTTGCGGAACAAAGCGCCGACGGTAATCTCTTTCTATCTTGCTGCGGGCACCACACCTCGTTCTGCCTAGCGCCACTGACCGAGCCGCCGGCTTCGCGGAGTTCGACACCCAGCTTGCCGAGCGCAAGTCCGGTGTTTTGTTGATACGCGCGGGCTCCGAGGAGGTAGCCCGCGCCGTCACCGCCCACGCCGCCCGCCGCTTAACGTCGCTGGGCATCCGGACGATCCGCGCCCGCAGCCGACTAAGCACGCCACTCTGGCACCAAGTCAGCGCCCAACTGGGCATCTCGGACCTGGATGGAAATGCGCACCGCTGCGCGCAGAAGATCCTGTCCGCCGGCCTTGGGCATCCGTTCGCCGTCATTGCGCCGCTGCCGCGTGCGGGCACGTGGGATCGATTGGTCGCGACGGAATTGGCGACGCAGCGAATGGGCTCGGGCGCCGAGCACACGGGCATCACCCCGCCGCTGTTGATCTTCGGGACCAACGAGGGCGACCTCGCGACGGATCTGTGCGCCGAGCCGTTCGATATTTCGCCATCGCTGCGCGAGGACGAGAAGGAGCGCTGGTTCCACGCGCTCCTCGACGACGCGGAGCGGTTGTTCGATTCGAACGACATGGCCTCCTTGGAAGACGCCTGGCAAGCGATGCGCTCCGCCCCGCGCGAGCGCAAGGGCACGCACACTGCGCTTCCGGAGGAAGTGCGGGAGTTGTTCTCGGCGCTGGCGTTGATCAAGCGCGCGTGGCCGAAGGGAGACATTGGGGCGCTGGGTGGCGAGCGGGCGGTGTTGAAGACGCTCGTGTCCATGGGCATCGTCGATGCCGAGCATGGGTGGGTGTCCATTGCGCCGTCGGGCGAGGAGTTGGCCAAAGAGGCCGAGGCCGGCGCGGATGAAACGACGTGCAAGAAGGTCGCGGGCGCACTGACGCAGCAGTGGCCGACGGATCCGTGGGCACAGGCGCGGGCGGCGGAGTTGCTGCTGGTTGCGAATGATGTCGACGGAGCTGACAAGGCGCATTCAGAAGCATTGGCGCGGTTGCCGGATGCACTGGCACGACGCGATGTGATCGCGCGATGGATGAAGGCTGTCGATTCGCTCACCAAAGGTGAGCGACAACTCGCCTTGCGAGTAGGCGCTGCCGAGCGTGCGTTGCTGGTAGGCGAGGTCGAAGAAGCTCTCCGTTGGGCAAAGAACGCGGCCGTAAGTGCCCCTGAAAATTGGAGCGTCGCGCTGCTATTTGGCCGCGCGGCGGCCGCGACCGGTGATTTGGTAACAGCGAAAGTGGCATTTACTCGTGCAACCACGCTCGCTACCCGGGCCGGCGCCGAGCTGTTCGCGATTATGGTCGAGTCGGCCGATGTTGCCTACTTTGGCGGAGATCTTGAAGCCGCAGCTCGCGATGCCAGTGTCGTGGCAACGCAAGCACCATCGCTTGCCCTAAGGCTTCAGGCCCGGAATACCCTTGGAAAAGTCCTCTTGGCCCAGGCCAAATGGGAGGAAGCGGACCGGCACTTTGCGGAAGACGCCTGCAGTGCCACCAGCATCAACGATGCGGCATCCGAACTTCGCGCGCGAATCAATCGCGGCATCGCCCTCATGTCCAAAGGGATGTACGACGAGGCGCAAGTCGTGATGGAGGGGGTCCGCGACGAAGCGGATCGACTCGGCGAGGTCCGCATGACGGCATTCGCGTACTTCAACCTCGCCGTCGTCGCGATGTGGAAGCACGACTACGGCGCCGCTCTCAAGTTCTCGGAGACCGGTCTAAAGTACGGTCAACGGGTTGGCGACCGCCTCCGCACGGTCCAAGTGCTCCTGAACCTCGCCGACCTTCGATACAAGCTAGGTCTTTTCGAACACGCCGAGCACGCGATCGTCTTTGGTCGACGAACCATTGCAAATGGAGCCTCACCAGAGGTGACCGCTCGATTCAGCATCATGGCCGCACTGTTGGCCATGGAGCGTGGAAATACCGCTGAAGCGAGGCGCGAGATTCAAAGGGCGCTAGCGGAAGGTGAGCGCGCAGGAAGCCGCGATCTCACCTTGGCATGGGCACACCGAATCGCGGTGCGTATCGCGCTGGAGGACGGGGATCTCTCTTCGGCCAGAGATTCGCTGGAAAAAGCAGAGTCCCTCGCGGTTCGTGACGACGTGCGGGCAGAAGCTGGCGTTCTTCGCATTCGTCTGGCGCGAGCCGAGGGGCACTTCGATTTGCAATTCGCGCTCGACATTCTTGCGATCGCACGCAGCGTTGGTGAAGAGGAAACGTTGCGAGAGATTCATGTGCTGTTGGCCGAGCACTATCGATCCGAAAAAGTCTTCGGCCTGGCTCGCACGCACTTGGAGCAAGCCATCTCCGTCCGAGATCAGGTAGCGCACGGGCTCGAAGGGGAAGTGCGATCCGCCTTTTTGCAACGACGAGACGTCGCCCAACTTGCTTCGATGCAGGAAGAGATCTGCAGGCTGGAACAGAGCATGCGCGGCTCTTCAACAATGCACGGTAGCTACGACGAGCTTCCTCCGACAGTACGATTCGGCCGGTCGCGTGCAATGGGAGTCCCGGGAGAGAGTGAGCGCACTCCGCTAACGCCGCAGGATTCGGTGCGCGGGCGTCTGTCAAACTTGGTGCGCCCGCAAAGGCACCTCATTGGCGAGGATCCCGCGATGCTCGCGCTGCTCGGAGCTATCAAGAAAGTCGCTCGCTCGGAGAGCACGGTACTCATTCGCGGAGAGAGCGGTACGGGTAAGGAACTCGTGGCCGAAGCCCTTCACCGTGCGAGCCTCCGCGAGAGTGGGCCGCTCGTTACCGTCAACTGCGCGGCCCTCGTCGAGACACTCCTTCTTTCAGAATTGTTCGGCCATGAGAAAGGTGCATTCACTGGCGCCGTCGCACGACGCCGGGGACGGTTCGAACTCGCGGAGGGCGGCACGCTGTTCCTCGACGAGATTGGTGACATATCACCCCGGACGCAGGTCGCACTCCTTCGCGTCCTTCAAGAGCGAACATTCGAGCGCGTTGGTGGAACGACCCCGATTCGAGCGAATGTCCGGATCATCTGCGCTACGCATCGCGACCTGCGCGCAATGGTCGAGCGTGGTGAGTTCCGAGAAGACCTTTACTACCGTCTTCGTGGCATTACCCTGGAGGTTCCGCCCTTGCGGGCTCGACTCGGTGACGTCCCTTCGATCAGCGAAGCACTGCTCGAACGAATCGGGACGGAACGCGGCGAGGAACCGAAGGTTTTGTCGGCGGCAGCAACCCAGCTGTTGCTGAGACATCGTTGGCCTGGAAATGTGCGCGAGCTCGAAAATGCACTGCGAGCTGCATCGCTGTTTGCCGAAGGAGAAAGGATCGAGCTCGACGATCTGCTCGAGAATGTTGAAGATTTGCGAATCGCAGCCTCGACGGCAGAATCGACTCCTGCTCTGCGAGCATCGAACCCGACGCTCAAGGACGATTCGGGTGTATTGCTCGCCGACGGTGACTCCGAACCGGTGCAACACGACGCGGAAGAAGAAGAATCCGACTGCGGCGGTGAGGAAACATTGGCAGACCTAGAATCGGCTGATAATCTGCCGACCGAGGAAACGGGCGCTACTAAGGTGGCGTACGCTTGCATCAAGCAAGGTTCCCTTTCTTTGCCGGATCTTAAGCGCCAGATAGAACGAGATTGCATAGCTCGCGCCTTGACGGAAACCAGGGGCAACATCACGCGGGCGGCAGCGGTCCTGGGGATGAAACGACCGCGCCTCTCTCAGCTGGTCAAACAATACGGTCTTCTTGCGGTATCGGAGGGGTCGTGATGAAACGGTCCAACATCGACAATCAGCGTTCATTTTGGGGAAGCGTGCTCGTAGCTGGGTTGGCGCTCGCCTCTTCCCTGCTCGTCATCGGGTGTGCCGCCGACGCAGATTCTGACGATGGCAAGGGTGAGGAGCATGCCCCCGCTGTCGATAACGCGTCGAATGTCAACACGTCGCCTTATCCGATCCCCGCCGCGCCCGCGCAACTCGTTGACACGCAGACGCGCCCTTACCCCATCCCGCCGGCACCAAAGGCGGTCCCTGCTGGTGGCGGTGGTCCATATCCGATTCCTGCAGCGCAGGCCATAACGCCTCAAACGGCGGCCTCGGGCGATACCGAGAATGGCACGGGCGTCCCGATTCCTGCATTCACCAAGCCGTAAGGCGTGGAGGACCTCCGCCCCCGGACCACGCTTTTCTGCGCAGTCCTGGCGCTCGCGATTGCGCTTTCAATGCTGCTTCGCGGGCGCCGCGGCGTCCATTGGCTCTTTGCGGCGTTCTCTCTAGAAGTCGCCCTCTGGTGGGGCAGCCAGTCGCTGTTCGGGCTGTTTCAGGCGACGATCTGGGCACGAGCGACGGCTGTGCTCACGGTGCTCTTGCCGCAGTTCGCGGTGCACCTGTTTCAGTCGATCGTCCCACTCGACAGCGATGCCGAGCGACCGTCGACGCTGACGAAGTTCGCGACGGCAGTCGGTATACCGATTCTCGTCCTCGAGTTATCGCCATACCACGAGACGCCTTTTGCATTGGGGCTCACGTACTTTTACGTGTTCGGTCTCATTGCGGCGGCATTGGTGTCTTTGGCGCTGCGCGGGCGAAAGAGCCCATCACGGGCGGTGCGCGACCGCGTGAACTTTCTCGTCGCGGTTGGTGCCGCAGCAACGACGTTTACGCTTGCCGACTTTTTGTCATTCTTGGGCGTATATCTGCCGCCGATTGGCGCGGTGCTGTCCATCGTCTTTCTCTTCGTTCTCGCAGAGTCGCTCGCGCGCCCACGCCTGGCAGATCTCTACGAAATGGCGGGACGGTTGTTGGTCGCGACGGCGCTCGCCTTCGCGCTGGCCGGCATCTTCTATGTCTTCGTCACGTACATCGGCCGCTTCAACACGATGTATTTGAACGCCGTTCTCGCAGCCATCGTCTTCTTAGTCCTCTTCGAGCCGCTGCAGAACGAGGTCGAGACGCGGATGCACCAGTTCTTCTTCCGCGAGCGCTACGACCTCGAGACGAGCATCGACGAGCTAAAACGCCGCCTTTCGCACGTCCTCGAGATCGACGAAATGGCAGAAACGGTGCTCGCGGGCCTAGAGAGCTCACACCGAGTCACGTCGTGCGCGATCTATCTGCGCGATCAGGACGGCAACGGATTCGACATGACAGGCAGCGTCGGCGACGAACCGGTAATGCGGCTCGAGACGCTCTCCGTACGACCATTACTCGACCGCCTTCAAGCGACAGGCTCACTCTCGTTGGAGGAGATCGCTCGCGAGCAGAAGGATTCGCCTTTGCTCACCGTAGCGTCGGCGACTCTCGGCCCTCACAAGAACTCCGTGCTCCTGGCCGTGAAAGGCGACGAGGGCGAAATCGTCGGTGTCATCTGCATCGCGGATGAGCGCATGCGCGACGCCTTCACGCCGGAGGAGATCGCATTGCTCGAAACCGTGGCGTCCCAGATTGGTGTCGCCATCGCGAACAGCCGCATCTACTCGCGCATGAAAGAGCGCGACCGCCTCGCTGCACTCGGTGCCATGGCGGCCGGCTTGGCCCACGAGGTCAAGAATCCACTCGGAGCCATCAAGGGCGCCGCCCAACTTCTCGAGGAAAGCGAAGACGGCGCTTCGTCCACTGCCGCATCCGACAGCCGCGAATTCGTGGGGATCATCCTGGAAGAGGTGGATCGTCTGAATCGCGTCGTCGCGAGCTTCCTCGACTACGCACGGCCCCATGCGGGCAATCCGATCCCTCTCGACATCAACGCGGCCGTACGCCGCACGATGCAGATTCTCACGAGTCAAAAAGCCGAGTCCCTCGACTTTCGCCTGGAGCTCACCGACCCCCTGCCCCACGCAAAAATCGACGCCGAGCAGTTCCGGCAGGTGCTCATCAACTTCATCCAAAACGGTGCACAGGCCATGGACGGCCGCGGCCGCATCACAGTAAGCACCGCTTGCCGTACGCGCCGGCGTCCGTGGCCCGCGCGACAGGACAGCGAGCGTCCCGCCATGAGCGAGCGCAATCTGACGAACGAAGTCGAGATGGTCGAGGTCTCGGTGCGCGACACCGGCCCCGGCATTTCGCAGAAGGTGCTCAAGCACATCTTCGTCCCCTTCTTCACGACGAAGGAGCAGGGGACGGGCCTCGGTCTCGCCATCAGCCAAAGCATTGTTCAGAATGCGGGAGGCATCATCGACGTGCAAACCCAAACCGGTGCGGGTACGACGTTCACGATCCTCCTCCCAGCAGCCACGGACACGCTACGTACACCGTTGGCGACACCAACGCCGACGAATCCTCTAACAACGGCTTAGAGTTTACATCACGCCTTAGACGTGAAGCACCAACTCTGGTTTGGCATCACGGCTCGCACCTCAAATCTGAAGAACGCTTCTTCGTGCATGCACATCAGAGGCCTGATTCAACGCGTTCTGTGCCCCTCGGCCGCGAGACCCGTCAACAATGCTAACATCGTGCCGCTCGTCCGACCAAGGACGTCGGATGCGTCTTGTCGGCACCTGCGGTTCCTGCCCTCTCACCGGTTCCCGCTCATCGATCCTTGATTAGTTATCTCGACCATCGACGGCGAATGGTGTCCCGGGAGCGACCATATTGCCTTGACAACGATCGCGGCGCCGCCCCTCGTGTGAGAATGAACATCACATGTAGACGACGAAAGCTCTGCGGCAGGCTCCGAGCGAATACCACGGCAACGCCGAGCAAGGATCTCGTCAGAAAATATGCACTGCGATCGCACGAAGCTCTTCGCTGGACACGGCGCGCCAGGTATCGGATAACCGCGAGCTGTTGCCGAAATTGGTTCGCCATGCTGAGTATGTAGTCAACTCAGGTCATCTCTGGGGTTAGTCGCCGCGGTGAGCACACAGCGCAAGATGGCGCTGTGGCCAATCGATTGATCCGGCCTTACAGTCCACGCCGTGACTTATTTACATCAAACAGGTAAAGAGGACATCGCGGGCGCCTCTGCCGCAGACTGATCCTCCCCCGCTGCAGTGGACACCGTCACTATGCGGACAGCTTGTTTGATTGCAACAAAATTAATTCAAACTCAATTGGGCTAACGTAACCAATCGACGAATGCCGTCTAACGGGGTTGTAGAAATTGTCGATGTAGTCGGCGATCGACGCGATCGCGCAAGCCCTCGTCACGTAGTTTTCATGATCGATCAACTCGCCCTTGATTGTGGCGAAGAAGCTCTCGGCGACGGCGTTGTCCCAGCAGTCGCCCTTGCGGCTCATACTCGCCACGAAGCCATGTCGTTCGAGTCCGGCACGGTAGTCGGCGCTCGCGTACGGGCTGCCGCGGTCCGAGTGATGAAGCAGCCCCGTTGGCGGTTTTCGGCTGTTCACGGCGCTGCGAAGGGCCTGCAACGCGAGCTCCCGGTCGTTGGTTTCGCTGGTCGCCCAGCCGACGACTCGTCGCGAATAGAGATCAAGGATCGCGGCGAGGTAAAGCCAGCCTTCAAGGGTCCAGACGTACGTCACGTCGGTCACCCATGCCGTATTCGGAAGATCGACGTCGAACCGTCGCTCGAGCAGATTCGCGGCAACGGGGTGCGCATGCTTCGAGTCCGTGGTGCGACGAAAGCGTCGTTTTCGTTTCGCGGCAATCCCGTGCTGGCGCATCAAGCGTTCGACGCGTTTCCGAGCCACGCAGATGCCCCGAGCCCGCAGTTCCCGATGCACACGCGGGCTTCCGTAGGTGCCACGACTGCGCTTGTGCGACGCTTCAATCTGCGTCGCGAGCTTCTCGTCACTCGTCCTGGCTTTCGACTTCGGCCGTGCTTTCCAGGCGTAGTAGCCGCTTCGCGAGACGCCGAGTACGAAGCAGAGAACCTGAATGGGCCAGAACGTCTTCTCCACGTCGATGAACGCGAACTTCACGTGTTCTCCTTCGCGAAGAATGTTGCTGCTTTTTTTAAGATCTCGCGCTCCATCTCGAGGCGTTTCACCTTTCGGCGAAGCTCCGCGAGTTCCTCACGCTCCGGCGTCGTCAGCTCGTTCGATGTGGCACTCTTCGGCGCTTGCGCGTCGGCGCGCTTGACCCAAGCTCGCAGCGCCGTTTCCGTTAGATCGAGGTCGTTCGCGACCTGCGCGATGGTTCGATCTCCGCTCTTGCAAAGCCGAACTGCATCTGCCTTGAACTCGGGCGTAAACACCCGTCGTTTCCGTTTCGCCATGGGACACTCCTCGCGTTACTTCGAGTTAACGGGACTGTCCACTGAAACGGGGGACCTCCACCCTTGATTGTGGCGAAGAAGCTCTCGGCGACGGCGTTGTCCCAGCAGTCGCCCTTGCGGCTCATACTCGCCACGAAGCCATGTCGTTCGAGTCCGGCACGGTAGTCGGCGCTCGCGTACGGGCTGCCGCGGTCCGAGTGATGAAGCAGCCCCGTTGGCGGTTTTCGGCTGTTCACGGCGCTGCGAAGGGCCTGCAACGCGAGCTCCCGGTCGTTGGTTTCGCTGGTCGCCCAGCCGACGACTCGTCGCGAATAGAGATCAAGGATCGCGGCGAGGTAAAGCCAGCCTTCAAGGGTCCAGACGTACGTCACGTCGGTCACCCATGCCGTATTCGGAAGATCGACGTCGAACCGTCGCTCGAGCAGATTCGCGGCAACGGGGTGCGCATGCTTCGAGTCCGTGGTGCGACGAAAGCGTCGTTTTCGTTTCGCGGCAATCCCGTGCTGGCGCATCAAGCGTTCGACGCGTTTCCGAGCCACGCGGATGCCCCGAGCCCGCAGTTCCCGATGCACACGCGGGCTTCCGTAGGTGCCACGACTGCGCTTGTGCGACGCTTCAATCTGCGTCGCGAGCTTCTCGTCACTCGTCCTGGCTTTCGACTTCGGCCGTGCTTTCCAGGCGTAGTAGCCGCTTCGCGAGACGCCGAGTACGAAGCAGAGAACCTGAATGGGCCAGAACGTCTTCTCCACGTCGATGAACGCGAACTTCACGTGTTCTCCTTCGCGAAGAATGTTGCTGCTTTTTTTAAGATCTCGCGCTCCATCTCGAGGCGTTTCACCTTTCGGCGAAGCTCCGCGAGTTCCTCACGCTCCGGCGTCGTCAGCTCGTTCGATGTGGCACTCTTCGGCGCTTGCGCGTCGGCGCGCTTGACCCAAGCTCGCAGCGCCGTTTCCGTTAGATCGAGGTCGTTCGCGACCTGCGCGATGGTTCGATCTCCGCTCTTGCAAAGCCGAACTGCATCTGCCTTGAACTCGGGCGTAAACACCCGTCGTTTCCGTTTCGCCATGGGACACTCCTCGCGTTACTTCGAGTTAACGGGACTGTCCACTGAAACGGGGGACCTCCAAGGTAGGAGACCGCACGATCGGGCAGGTGGCCAAAGACCTTGATCTAGCGGAGACGGCCTTGCGTTCCTGGATCGAGCGCGCGGAAGCCGACGCTGCTGACGTTCCGAAGGAGAGCCTGTCGATGGCAGAGCGCGACGAGCTCACGAAGCTCCGGCAGAAAGTAAAACGGCTCGAGATGGGACGCGACATCCTAAAAAGCGACGGCCCTCTTCGCGAAGGTCGACGCGAGGTTTGCGTTCGTCCACGAGGAGAAGGCGTCGTACCCGATCGCTGTGCTATGCAAGGTGTTGGGCGTGTCCCGAAGTGGTATTACGCGTGAGCGAGGAGGCCAGCACCTTCGCGTGAACGGAGCGATGCGCAGCTTGCGGTCGAGATGGCCACGACGCACAAGCGAAGTCTGAGACACGTACGGCAGCCCGCGAGCGCACCGTGACCTTCGAGCCCGAGGGATCCGTGTCAGCAAGAGACGTGTAGAACGATTGATGCGGGAGCACGACATCTTCGCCAAACCCACCGGGACCTGTCCTTCGAGAATCTCTTGCCCGCCGTGAAGGAGCGACGCAGCGTTGTTGCTCGCGCAAACGTGCACGCCGTCCTTCGTCGCAAACACGTGAAAATGGTGCCGCGACGCACGTCGATCGCTCAGAACAAGGTGCGCATCCCGCGCCCGCCCCACGAGTTTCACGCGCTCGTTCACTAGCAATTGAGCGCCAGCGTTCACGCCACCGGAAACGATGAGGCGTTTCGCTGAAACTGCTGCTTCCACCAATGCGAGAGCTTACAGGATTGCGCGACGTTGCGAAACTGCCGCGGTGCATTTAGCCGGCGCTACGGAGCGAGCTCGCGTGCATCAGAGGCAACGTCCAGGACGATGGACTCGGCCTTCGAGAGGCGCGCGGACGCTAGCTATGGGCTTCACGGCGTGCACCCGAGGGCACGAACACGCCTCTTCGTCTCGTCCCCGGTGATGGATCGCGGCTTGGCATTGCCCCACCGTTGCAGAACGATGCGGTACGCGTTGCAAGCGCCCGCCACGTCTCCCATGCGCTCCTTTGTTTCCCCGAGCCAAAAATAGGCGCGTGTGTTCGTGAACGGCTGCTCCAATTTGAAGCAAGGTTTGACGGACGATTCGAGCAGGCTCGCCGCCGTGTCGTATTGGCCAGCAGCAAGGGCAATCCTTCCCTCGAAGGCGTCGACCATAACCGGTACGATGTATTGCTGATCGGCCCTCACGGAGACTTGATCCTCGCTTCGCCGCTCCTTCCAAGCCCGCAAACCTACGTCGTCGCTCGTGTTACTGACAGGCCCCCAGCGAAGCGCCCAAGCTTGCCGCTTGCTGAGTTCTGGCACGGCATTGGTCTCCCAGTGCTCGACCCAATCGAGCCAGCGCGCGCGTTCAGGTCGGAAGAGTGCGACCAGAACCAGAGGCTCGAACGCTGCTGCGCGCCAGAACCCCGCCGAAGCTGCATCTTTTCGGCGCAGGAAACGCTCGGCTACAGGGACCGCGCGCGAGCCTCGGCCCGTCTCCATGTAAATATCCACGAGCAGCGCCGACATTCGTACATGGTGCAAAAGAACCGACGATACTTGGGCCTGAGCCCCCATCTTCTCGGCGAATTTCTCGGCCTGCACGAAATCGCCATTCAGGGCTGCCAAAAGCGCTGAATAATATACATAGATAACATCACTCCACTCTTTCGGACCAAAGTCCCGCATCTGCTGTAGCGCCGACTCGACACTCTCGAAAGGGGCATCCGTGGCCGCCAGTGCCTGAGACAATGTGAGATATGCTCGATGGTTTCTCGGCGCATTGACGATCCATGAGCGAGCGTCCGTCAATGCGGCCTCACAATCTCCGCATCGCCGAAAATTGCGACTCCTCTGGTCGAGGCACGATGTCGAGCCGGGAGCGATTTCGAGGCATTTGCGCAACGACTCTCGCTCCTCTTCGTTTCGGCCCAGCAATGAATAAGCCCCGCCCTGCACCTGCCAACCATTTGCGTCCAGCGGATCGACGGCCGACTGCCTGCGCGCGAGCTCGAGCGCATATTCAACGTCGGCTTGTTCGACCTCGGAATTCAGCAGATGGGCCATTGCTGCAAAAGTGAGAAGCTGAGAATCCCCTGGGAATCGCTGAACAGCTTCATCCAGCCGACGAGTTGCCTCTTGCCGATCGGCAGGCTCGGACATGATGATGGGCGCATACGCATCTAGAATGAGACGTTCTCGTTCACCCAGGGCATCGCGAAGGGCAAGAGCCTGGCGAAACCATTCGCGCTCCTTCGCAATTGGGTACGTCAAGAAGTAGCCCGACAGCGCCAATTGCAAATGAGGTTCAGGGCACGCAGGGTCGAGTGCGGAGGCTTGCTCGAATGCTGCATGCGCCACGTCCGTCGTCCCCTTGCGCAGCGCAATGAGCCCCTCGCGATAGTGAATGACCGCTTCACTCTTGCACGTGGGCGAGATCGGAAGATCGATGACGGTCATGCTGGTGGCCGTCGACGCGGTGATAACCTCACTCTTCCTTCGATTCGCCTGACCGAGTAAGGCTCCCCCGATAGCCAGTAAGGCGATGGCGCCTAGCGTGGGGCCCCAGAAGCGCCGCTTTCTTGAAGCCACTCGCTCAACCACTCCCGCGGCGAGCACCGTAGATGCTCTATCGACAGCTCGCGGCAACCGCTCACCGCGAACATCCACGACCCCCAGCCTTTGCTCGGCACCAACGGGCTTCCGAGCATCTCCCCCATCGTCCGAAGCTTCGGCTCGATGTCCGTGCTCGGGTGCAAATGTCGCGTTTGCGTGAAGGTCGACCGTCTTGGGAGACAGCTCTGCGGTGAGCTCGCGACGAACTTCGCCAGCAATGTCGGAGAGCGGCTTTCCGACGACCTCGCTCAACAGCTGCAGCAAAGCCTCGCGCATCTCGTGTGCCGATGCCCATCGCTCGGCGACATCGAAGGCCAGCGCCTTGTCCACCAGCTGGACAATGGATGCCGGCAAGGTGGGTGCCACCCCGGCGAGGGACCGCGCGCGCCGTGTTGCTGCTGCGGCCAGCTGCGCGTTCGCGTTGTCGGCCTGGTGAACGAATTCCCCCGATAAGAGTAGAAACATCGTGGCCCCCACTGCCCAACAATCGCTGTGCGGCCCGACGCTCGTTCGCTCGCCGAGGGCCTGCTCTGGCGGCATGAACGCAGGGGTCCCGAGCATCTGTCCCGTCGCCGTCCCGGTGCCGTCGCCCTGGAGGCGGCGCGCGATGCCGAAGTCGAGCACGCGCACATAGCCGGTGTTCGTCACGAACAAGTTGTCCGGCTTGATGTCGCGATGAACGATGCCCTTGGCGTGCGCCGCCGCCAAGACCTCCAGAGCGTCGGCGATGAAGACGGCGACCTCGGCGACCGGTAATCGCTTACCTTTTTCCTCCCAACGGCGGCGCAGCGATTCGCCTTCGAGGAGCGGCATGACCATGAAGGGGCATCCGCCTTCGTCGATGTCGTCGTCCAGCACGTTGACGGCGCCTAGGTGATCCACTTGATTGGCGACGTACGCTTCGCGACGAAAGAGGCGGCAGATTTCCGGATCGTCCGCGTAACGCTCGAGCAGAAACTTGAGCGCGACCCGATTTCCGTTGCGATGGGTCGCGGCGTACACCGCGGCCATGCCGCCGATGCCGATCAGCCGCTCGATCCGATATTTCAGCACATCGGTGCCGACGCGCGCCAGCACGCGTTTTGAAACGGCTTGGCCTGACATTCCGCGCTTTCTTCCGACCGGACATGATGCCGTCTGGCTCTTCCCAGCGTCAAGGTGCCACCGTCCCCTCACGTCGGTCGGTCACGCAGATTTTCGCGGGCGTCGCGGGCTACGCCGCCGGTGCTGGCGGAATCGGTGCGTGGATCGGCTCCTCCGGCTCAGCGGGTTCGCCCGTCTTCCCACGCCTCGCACGCGCTTGCGAAAGTCCTCGTACGGCCGGAGCGCAGCTTGCGCGGCTAGCACCGTATGGACCTCGTCCTCGTCCACCTCGCCGAGGATGCGGCGGGCGTACGCCGCAATCGCATTCTGCAACGTGCGCAACGGTGCAGCGACGGCGGGGGCTCTCGGTTCGCTGCCTTGGGTAATGCCGAGGGATTCGCCGTAGGCGGCGTGGGCGATTTTCACGTTGGGGAGGAACTCGGGGCCGCAGAGGACGTCCAGGTCTCCGGCAAACTGGTGCTGCGCAATGGCGGCGAGTCGTTTCTCGCTTTCGGCCCATTCTTCGCTGTAGGGCAGTGTCAAAAAGCCGAGTCCCGTGGGGAAGAGAATGCCAACTAGGTCCAATGCGCGGCGGGCTTGCGGATGGCGGTCGACGGGCAATGCACCATATGCATTGAGGCGAACGTAGAGTGCGCGCCATGCCACATCGAGGGCCATGTCGAAGGCGCGCGCGGCGGCTTGGCTGGGTGCCGTTTGCGGTTCGGACCACGTCGACTGAAGGGTCACGGCTGCGTCGTGCACTTTGCAAAGTGCCTTCTGCTGGGCTGCGCCCTGACTCTTCGGCGCGGCTTCGAGCAATGCGCGTGCAAGGCTCAAAGTGCTCGCCACCGACCGCGTCGGCAGTGTTGCGTACAACGTCGAATCAAATTCGCCGGCCATGCATCTATAGATGCCGCAAGAGCTTGCTCGTCGCGCCCCATGCGCGTACGAAGCGTCAACCCGCCCATTTGCGCACGCCCGAGGTCACGTCGCGCCGCCACTGCAATGCGAACTCGCCGCGAAGGCGCATGCTCGCGACGGCGTCCATGGCGCGCAGGTTCTCGACTTTGTACGCGCAACCGGGCGCGAATGGCTCTTTCGGCACCAACCGTTGCCCTCGGGGCAATGGACCATTTTGCGATTGCCAGGCGGCGGCCAGCTTTTGGCCGGTCCATAACGTGGGGCCGTGCAAAAGCAGCGATGCCCATTCCTCCATCGAGTGTGCAATGGGGAGGTATGTCGCGGTTTGCGCGTCGAAGCGGCAGATGGATTGGCCGCGCCATACGAACGAATCGCCAAAGACCGTGTCGGCGAAGAAGACGCCGCGATCGGCGAGGCCGCCGTAGGCATAGCGCCAGGTGGCGAGGTCGTTCCAGCGGATGATGCCCGGCAACGTGCCCACGTTGATGTCCGGGAAGACGTGCAGTGCGTTGTCGAAGCCGAAGAAGCCGTTTTTCAGGCGTAAGAGCGAATGGAGCGCGTCGCCGATGCTATGGCCGAAGTGGCCGTGCAGCGGAAAAGGGGGTCCTTGGACAAGCGGCCGCGAGACGAGCTCGCACAGTCTGGCCAACGGCATAGCATCGACATCCGCGAGGTGCTTCGAGCCAAGAAAGATAAGGCGAGCGCCCCCCTGGTGGTGGTGGTGGTGGAAGAGAGGGCCGGTATTGGACCTCCCCCCGAGGGGCGCTCGGAGCTACACTTCAGCAAACGGCGGGCCAATCGTACCCCATCGCATTTGCCGCGTTTTCAAAGGGTTCATCGATCCGTCACCGTGCCGAGTGCCAAAAATTTGAGCACTCGCACTGCCTCAATCTTGGGCAGTGTCACGTTTTTGGGCGCATCTTGTTGTGCAGCGTGTTTCGGCTGATTCCCAGGAGCGCGGCGGCCTTCGTCACGTTGCCGCCGGTAACGCGCAAGGCGGCATCGATGGCGCGGCGTTCGATGTCGTCGAGTTTCGCGGGCAACTGCACCGTGTCGGGCGGCGCGAGCTCGCCCTCTTCCGGCGCCGCTGCGGCCTTGACCGATGCCGGCGGCGCGAGCGAAAGATCCGCCGCGGTGAGGAGCGGCCCGCTGCCGAGAACCACGGCCAGCTCGATGGCGTGGCGAAGCTCGCGGACGTTGCCCGGCCAGGAATAGCCGCGCAACGCCTCGAGTGCATCGGGAGAGAAGCCGTCGACGCGACGGCCAGCGCTGGGACCGATGTCCGCGAGAATGCGCTGGGCAAGCAGGACGAGGTCGTCGCCGCGATCGCGCAAAGGAGGCACGGTGTACTTCGCCGCCGAGACTCGGAAATAGAGGTCACGCCGGAAGGTGCCCTCGGCGACCATGGCCGCGAGATCGCGGTTGGTGGCGGTCACGACGCGCGCGTGCAAGGGGATCGCGCGGTTCGAGCCCACGCGCTCGAAGCACTTTTCCTCGAGCACGCGAAGGAGCTTTGCCTGGCTGGGCCACGGGAGCTCGCCGATTTCGTCGAGAAGGATCGTGCCCTGGCCGGCCGCTTCGAAGGCGCCGACTTTGGTCGCGATGGCACCGGTGAAGGCGCCGCGCTCGTGGCCGAATAGTTCGCTCTCGATGAGGGCCTCGGGAATCGCGGCGCAGTTGATGATGCGCATGGGGGCGTCGCGGCGAGGCCCCGTCTCGTGAAGGAGGCGCGCGACGAAGCTTTTTCCCACGCCGGTTTCGCCGAGGAGAAGCACGGTGACGTCAGAGGCGGCAAGGCGTGGGATGGTCCGCGTGAGCTCGAGGGCGGTAGGCGAATCGCCGAGGAACGCGTGGGCGCTGCCGACGGCCTGGCGGCGCAGCGTTTCGCGATCTTCCTTCACGGTGGCGAGCACCGACAAGCGCGCGAGGTGCGCACCGCAGAGCGATGCCGCGAGAACTAGGACGCGGCGCAATGGGTCGCCAATCCGGGACGCCGGGATGGCGAGGGTGAACGCGATTCCGCCGAGGGATGCCCCATACGTGGGCACGACGATGCGCGTGTCGCCATCCGCCAAGGCGGTCTCGACGAGGGGTTCGCTGCGCTCGGGTGTGCGGTCACCGATGGGCAGCAGTTCGACCGAGGTGCACGATGCATGCTGCTTGACCCACGAGCCGAGGATGCCCTCGATGGCGTGCGCGTCGGCAGCCGGCGTGAGCGCTTCGTTGAGCGCATACATGGCGGCCAGTCCGCGAATCTCCGCGCCCGCACCGGTAAGAAGGGACGCGACGGTGGTGGCGCCCTCGTGCGCAGACTCCTCCTCGAGGGCACCGGACTCGACGACGAGCAAGGTGGTGTCGCCCACGAGAAGGGTTTCGCCGATGCGCACCTCCGCAGCATGGACTTCCTGCCCGCCGTGCACGAGCGGTGCAGCGTTGTTGCACGTGCGCACGTGCACGCCGCCCTTCGTGGCAAACACGTGAAAATGATGCCGCGACACGCGGCGATCGCTCAGCATGAGGTGCGCATCGCGCGCCCGGCCCACGAGCTTCACCTGCTCGTTCACGAGCAACTGAGCCCCCGCGTCCATACCACCCGAGACGATGAGACGTTTCGTCGAAACCGCTTCCACCAACGGCGGATCCTACAACTTGTCGCGACGTCGCGAAACCACGACGGTGTAACGTCGATCCGAGGGGATGGGCGAGTGCGTACATCGAGAAGCTACGGGCGGGGCAGACGGTGCAATTCCGGCCGCTCGGGCATTCGATGAAGGGGAAGATCGAAAGCGGGAATCTCTGCACCGTGGTGCCGGTTCCGAACCATGACGAGCTCCGCACCGGAGACATCGTTCTCTGCAAAGTACACGGAACGGAGTACCTGCACCTGGTGAAGGCGATTCAGGCCGGGCGATTCCAAATTGGAAACAACCGCGGTCGCATCAATGAATGGATTGGACCATCTTCCATCTTTGGAAAATGCATTTCGGTGGAACCGTAATCCGACTTTACGCCAGGCAGCGATCCATGAAGCGCTTCATTTTGCGGAGATATTCTCCTTGATGCCAATGGATGACGTGATTGCCCGGGAACCAATGGAGATTCGACCCGGGCCAATGCCGGTGCAAAAGCTGGATATGCTTCGGCGGCACGAAGCGGTCGGCCGCCCCCCCGATCAATAGGATTCGATCGGTGCCAATGCGCGGAGCGTAGGTCAGCGGATTGTGCACCGCGAGCAAGCCGCGCATCTGCGGTACGCTAAGACCATGCCGCTTGAGGAACGCGCGGACGCCGGCGGAGGATGGGATCCACTCGAGGCCCAAGTCCACGGGACTGACAGGGGGTGCATTCGGAATGCAGAAGGCCAGGCGGTCGTCGATTCCCGCCATCAAAGCGGCGACGTAGCCCCCGAGGGAAAGGCCGCTCAGGCCGACGCGAGGAACGCCCCGCCCTTCGAGGTAGTCGATGAAGATTCGGAGATCGTGAACCGCCTGCGAGATGGCCTCGTTGGTATGGGTCCACCCGTGGGAGAACAGGCGAAATCCGCTCCAAGGGTCCCATCGCTCGCAGCGAGGACCGTGGAAGGGCATCGTGTAAAGCAAGATGTCGTAACCGTGCTTGTAAAACCAGCGCAACGCGAACCATCGAGCATTGACCCAATGCGAATCGAGCCAATACCCGTGAATCATGATCAACGTGGGTCGCGGCCCACCCGGGTGAAACCAATGTTGAGCACAGGCATGGACGTTGCGCTGTAGCCGGCCATAGCTATCCGCGAGCTCCGGATGCCGCGGCTGAAAGGTACTGCGAAAGAGCAGCCGCTGGCCTGGGATCTCCATCCGAAGGGGGAACGCTTCCACGCGGACATGGGAATCGGGGCGAGGAAATGCCGCGACCGGATCCGCTTTCCGAGCGAGCGCCTCGTGCAGCTCGAGACGCCGGAGATCCTGTGCAAATCGGCGACGCGGCCAGACGGAAGGCGTGGCTGCGACCGTCAGCGCGGCGGAGAGTCCGCTTCGCATCACCCGATCGGCCGCAGCCGCCGCCCGTATCGCGAGCCAATGCTTCGCGTCCAGCTCGGTGCCGGGATTCTGCGCGTGAAAGTCTTCCGCCAAAAGCTCCCACCAAGGTGGAAGCGCACGTACCCCGTTGGGCTTCTGGAAATCTGCCATGTCGAGTCTGCAAGGCAAAGTATAAGGGCGATGGCGCTCCAACGGAAGGTCGCGACCGACTCGATCGTTGCGCATTCGTGATCCGATTTGCGACCGCGGCCGCATCGTATCGAGCGACGTCGGAGGACCGTTTCGTCGTCCTCCGCACGCCCGCAGGATGGATCATGTGCGTCGCCGACGGCGTGAGCGGTACCCCCGGCGGAGGAAAGGCCGCAGACCGCTTCGTCGAGTGCGTGCGCCGCGTAGCCCTGCAGCGCGATTCCGATGCATCGGATCCGATCGCGTGGGCCATGCACCTGGGCGACATCGACTCCGAAATTGCCCGCGATCCCATGGCCGGTGAGACAACCGGCATCGCCCTGGGCATCGTCGGCGATCGCATCGCGGGAGCCAGCTGCGGGGACAGCCGCGCCTACCTTCTATCTCGGCACGGCCCGCGGGAACTCACCAGCGAGCAAGCGCGCAAGCCACGACTGGGCACGGGACGCGCGCGGCCGTGCGCATTCAGCGTCGAGGCGCGCGGCGTCCTCGTGCTGGGCACGGATGGCTTGTTCGACTACGCCGATCCGAACGACATGTTCGAGGTCGTGCGCGTGCCGTCGGACAATGGTGCAGAGGCCCTCGTACGACTCGTGCGCCATCGCCATCGGGTGCTGCCCGATGACGTGGCCGTCGTGGTGGCGTGGCTGGGCGAATGAGTGCGCCCACCCACGCCACGACGGTTCGAATCGACTACAGCGTGGGGGTCCCTACCCTATTGCCACAATAGGCGCTGGAACCACAGGTGGTGCCGACGCTGGTATACCAGGCGGTTTTGCGGGTTCCGTACTGGCGATTGTCCGCGTGCACGTGGGCGCCCGTGGACTGGCCGGTGGAGCCGACAAGACCGAGCGGGCAGCGATCGCAGGTCTTGGAGCCGGAGCTGCCATTCGAGTTGACGTGCAATTGGCGGAACTCCCACCCACTGCCGCCGCTGACCACGTAATAGTTACCGGCACCGCCGTTGCAACTGGAGCCGCCGCACGTGTTCGCGCAACCACCGTAGTACTTGTAGTACTTGCTCACGTTGATCATGCCGCGGTGGTTCCACTCGCTACAGGTGCCATTGCTCATGTCGAGGGCGTTGTGGGAACCGCCGTTGCATGAATAATACGTGGTAGATCCCACGCGTGCGCCTTGATCGCAAATGGGGCCTACGGCCGTTGCCGCATTCACCGCGCCGGTCCAGCCGACGACGCCCACCAAGCCCACGAGATACAACAACGATTTACCTATCATCGCGTCTCCCTCCGTTCCTTCTCTCTCGAAATGAGGTTCCATTCCTGAAGGCCGACCTTCAACGCCGAAACCCACGCATCAATCTCGCCCTTCATCGACGGGTCGATCGATGCCAGCGATTCCAAGGCCGGTATCGCGTGCGCCTGCCCTAGATGGGCAATCGACTCTAGGACGGCCCGCCGCACTTCCGGCGTTGCATCATTTCGATAGAGCTGCGTCAGTGCGACGCGCGCTTCCGAGGAATGCGCGGCGGGCACACCGCCCAGCGCACTCGCCGCCGCCGCACGAACCTGCGCATTCGACGATTCGAGCTGCCCGGTCACGTCCCGAACGCCGCGCGAGCTCACTTGCTCCATCGAGGTACCGCGCAAGAGTTCCGCTGTCGCCGCCGGGTCGGAGGACGCCTTGGCGGCCGAAATCGCCGTCTCCGACACGGTGCGATCGTGACCGGCGTACACCTCGGAGCTCTCCGCCTTGAGGTTCTCCACGACCGCCTTGCGCACCTCCGGCGAGGCATCCTGGATCAATTGCTCGTAGCGCACGCGTTCACCGCTCTTCGCCATCATGTCCACCGAACCGGTGGCGCGAAGCCCGCGCAACGCCGCCGCGCGAACGGCAGGATCCGCATCGTGCGTGGCGCGTGATAGAAGCGGCCGAATCAGCGACGGGTCCTCCGAATGGCTCGCCTTGGTGGCGAGTGCCGCGGCCAACGCTTCGACCATGACCGGCTGGCGCTCGCGCACGAAGGCCGCCCGCAGATCCTCCGCCGACAAGGTGAGCGCCGCTTCGCGCAGCACCGTGGAGGCATACCGCTTCAACGACGGTGACCCCGATTGGAGCGCCTCCCGCAGGTTGTCGACCATCGAGTCCACCGAACAGGCTTTCTCCTTTTGCATCTGCTCCGGAGCCGTAGCGGTCACCGGCCCTGCGAAGAGCACCAGCCCCGCCGCAGCGGCCACGAATGCGAAAATGCGCTTATCCATTGGTGCGGCCCTCCTCGCCTTCGCCTTCTTCGGGGCATTGATGGCGTTCTTGCTTCTCGAACCAAACGCGCGCGAAGTCGACCGTCCCCTGCGCGTAAAGGGCTTTGAAGTCGAGGTAGTCCTGCTGAAAGCGCGGATCTTGTGCGGCAAATTGTGCGAGCAGCGGCAAGGCCTGCTCACCGGCGGCTCGCACGGCGAAGCGCACGATGGCCCAGCGAACGCAGAGCTCCTTCTCCTGCGCGAAGGCACCTCGGAAAATGTCCAACGCCCTTTGCGGATCCGTGGTCACGGCCAGGCGGAATGCCGCCATTTCGCGCACGTCGCGCTCAGGGTCGCTGTGCAGAATGTTGCCCAATCGGTCCATCGACGCGCGGTCGACCAGTGGATTCGAGTAGGACGGCATCTCCAAGGCCAAAACGCGGACCGCCGATTCATTGGAGCGCTCCCCAATCTGTAGGAGTTGTTTCCAATACCGATCGAAGTTGCCCGTGCGCGCGTAATCCTCTTTCATGACGCGCCCCAACGTGCGCGTGGCCACCCACGCCGTCGAATCCACCGTCTCGTCCATGGCCACGGCGGTGAGACGCGAGAGCGCACGATCGGAAAGCCGCCGCTGGGTTTCCAGTGCATCGATGGCCGCCGAGCGATGCTCCAGGCTCACCGTTTTGCTCTCCCCAAGGCCCACGAGACGCTCGGAAACCTCCTCGTTTTGGACGGCGGGCGTCTTCTTCAACGCCTCCATGTAGACGCCCAATGCCGGCGGCGAGGACGTCTCGGCCCAATCCACGACCTCCAGGGCCTTTTGCGGATCGTCGCCGACCAACTCGGCCAGGCGCTCTTGAAGGTAATTCGTGAGATGCTGATCGTTCGCCGACAGCGCCGCGGCCAATGCCGCGCGAAAGTTCGTCAGCGACAGATTCTTGTCGAAGGAGGAGAGATTTTTCCAACATACGGTTACGGGAAGCTGTTCGACGGGCGGAGCCGACCCCAATGGGCCGCCGCCCGATGCCATATCGACCGCGCCTGGCATTTCTCCCGAAGACTGCCATTCACGAGGGTCCAACGATGCATGCGAGGCGTCACGCACGACCCAACGCAACATGACACCAATGACGATCAGCGATCCGACGAGCCCAAATACGAGGAGCCTTCTTCGCGCCATCGAAATCTCCTTTTCCAAAGCCCTTTTGACCGAATCGCGCGGGGCGACCGGAAGCTCGAGCTCCAACGGCTGGGAGCCAATGCATATATCACCGAACGGCGGGTGAGCAACACTAGTTCCCTGTGTGAACAATCGACAAAGAATCTTCGCCCCAATTCGCAATTGGGCACTTCACATTCGCGATCAATCGCGTCTTTTTCGCGAACCATCGCGATGGTGTTTCAATACCCCATGCCTGCACCAGCCATGTGGCATCGACACCGGCGCTCGCCTTAGGAGGAGGAGGCCTCGGCCGAGGTAAATGCACGCAGCGCAGCTTCGTCGAAAAGAACGAAGCGCACGAGTTCGACCGACGTCGTCGACTCGCGCACCGCGCGAAGTGCGATCGGGGCGGCTTCGTGCAATGGATATCCATATATGCCCGTGGAAATCGCGGGAAAGGCAACGGTGCGCGCGCCCAAATCGTCGGCAATCCGCAGCGACTCGACATGGCAACTCGCGAGTTCGCGGGCCGGGGCCGGCGAGCGCGCATAGATGGGGCCAACGGTGTGGATGACCCAGCGCGCGGGCAGGGCCCCAGCGCCCGTGGCCACGGCCTTGCCGGTGGGGAGGCCATTCGGGTAGCGCTCGGCGCGGATGCGACGGCACTCCTCCAAAATGGTGTAGCCGCCCCGGTCGTGGATGGCACCATCGACGCCTGACCCGCCCAACAGGGACGAGTTGGCGGCGTTCACGATGGCATCGACGTCTTGCTCGGTAATGTCGCCCTGGACGATTTCGATGTGCACCATGCAGGCGATGTTAGCGCCCGTAACGGTGCATCACCGCGCGCAATCGATCGAGCGGAATCGCATGCGCCACATGGTCGTCGCGACCGCGCGTGGTCGTGGCCATGGTGAGCGAATTGAGGATGGCCTCCTCCACACTTTCGACGGTGGCCTGAAAGATGGGATCGATGCGCTATGGCGCTTTTAATAGTGCCCAGGCAACGATGCCGAGAACGACGGCGACGGCGACGAGGATCGCGAGCTGCCGGCGCTCGCGACGGCGGTGGAGGCTCGGGTGCGTGATGCGATCGCCGTCGGAAACCGCATCCTCCTCCGCGGCGGATTCCGCCATGGCGGCTTGGGCGGCGGCCAGATCGGCTTGCAGGGCCTTGGCGCGGCGCGATGCGCGGAGCGCGTCGGGCGAATCGGGCGGCGTCGAATTGGGACGTTCGCGGTGCTCCGAGCCATTGCGCGGGGTGCGTTGTTTCTCTTCGTCCCATTCGAGAATGCGGACGCCGGGAAGCAATTCGGAACGGGGCGCCGCGGCCTCCTCGGGCGATTCCTGCGCCACCGGCTTGGCACGCTGAAATGCTTCCACGAAGACGCCAATCGATTCCGCATCCGTTGACGCCACCGCCTCCTCGGCGAGGCGCGCATAGTCGCGTTCGTATTGATTCACGATCCGCGCCGCACGCGCGGCCGTGTCGCGATCCAGATGCGAGAACTCGCGCGCAGCCCTCAATACATCTTCCTCTAGCGCCGCAGATTCGCGCACCCCGCGCTCCTGCGTCCCGCCTTCGCCAAACGTCGGAGGACCTGGATCGGTCGCGGCAAATGCTGGATCGGGATCAGTACCGAACGGGCCCGGTTGTTTCTTGGACTCTTTCATGAGGCGACGCGGCATTGCCTGGGGGCGAAACGAAACGACCAATCGTGTCCCAACTTCAAGCAAAGCGCTACCGCTAGGTCATCCTTGGACGATTTCGTCCTCTCCCATAGAGGATGAGCTCATTACTCCTCCCACCTGACGGCGCCGTTCGCGCGATGTCGGCAACGGTACATCTTCACTCTTCCACCGCCGAGCGCACGCGCTACGCTCACGCCGATCCTGGGAGTCGTCCGATGCCCAAGAACGTCGGGGAAGTGGAATACGCAGCCGGTGTCGTCCTCGCCGGCAAATATCGAATCGTTAGGCGTCTGGGCGGCGGCGCCATGGGCACGGTTTACGAGGTTACGCAAACGGATCTCGAGCGAACGTGCGCCGTCAAAGTCATGAAAGCGTCGCTCGCGCGGGACGCTGCGATGGTGGCGCGATTTCGCGCCGAAGCGCAGACGCATTCTCTCCTCGAGGGGAGCGCACACATTTGCACGGTCTTCGATTTTGGCGGCCTCGATGATGCGGATGGCACTCCCTTTTATGCGATGACGCTCCTGCGCGGCCGTCCGCTGAGCGAGTTGATTCATTACTATTACGCCATCAAGCAACGGCGTTTCCCGCCCAAAATCGCATTGGCGATTGCCCATCAGATCAGCAAAGCACTCGCGTTTGCGCACGAGCGAGGCGTGGTCCACTGCGATATCAAACCCGAGAACCTCTTCGTGCACGTGCTGGGCCAAACCTGGTGGGTGCTCGTCGTCGATTTCGGAATTGCGCATCGCGTAGCTTCCACCGTGCGCACCGACGACCTGTTCATCGGCACGCCGCCCTTCTCCCCGCGCGAGCAAGTCCTCGGTCGACAGCCCTCGCCCAAGATGGACATTCACGCGGTGGGCGTCGTCCTTTTCATCTTGCTCACCGGCCGCGCGCCCTACGCGCACCTGGGCGCCGCGGGTCTGGCCGCCGTGCTCTCGGCCCGGCCGCCCGCGGCACCGCTCCTTAGCCAATTCGGAGACTACCCGCGCGACCTCACCGCGCTGATCGCGCGCTGCCTTTCCCACAATGCGGATGAGCGCCCCGACGCGCGCTACCTCGCCGCGCGCTTTCACGACCTCGCGAACGAGCTTCCCGAGTCGGCAGCCCGCCCCGACGAGAGCCCCAAACCCGCGCTCACCGCACCGATCACGCCATCGGAAACGCCGCTGGCCATCAGCCGCTGGCAGCAGGACCAGGACAAATGGGACCGCACGCAGCGTCGATTGCAACGCCGCGAGAGTTTGCGCCGGCTCGGGAAGCGCACCGGGGTGACCCTGGCCATCGCATTCGGCGTGGCGGGCGCTTCGTCCACCGGCGTTCTCCTTCTTCGCAAGCCCGCCGTCCCGCCGCCTGCGCCTGCGCAAATACCCGCCGCCGATCCGCCACCTTCGCAAGAGCCTTCGCACGAGTCTTTGCAAGAAAAAGTCCCTGCGGAGCCAATCCCCGCGGCCTCCGCAAGCCAACGCCCCGCGCCCAAGCCGTCCGCGCAACATTCTTCTCCCGAAATGGCACCCGCACCGCGGCCCCGCGCACCTCAAACCCAAAAGGGAACGGCCGTCAGCCCTGGCGACCTCGAGACCACCATCGATTGAGTTCTTGCGCGAATAGAGCGTTCTTCCTAACGTTGGTGCCTTAATGGCCGAGACAGATCCGTTGGTGGTGCTCAAGGGGGTCAACAAGTGGTACGGGCAACTGCACGTGCTGCGGGACGTGAACCTGGAGATCGCAGCGGGTGAGGTCGTGGTGGTCATCGGGCCGTCCGGCTCGGGCAAATCCACGCTGTGCCGCGCCATTAACCGCCTCGAAACGATCCAGGGCGGGGAAATTCGCTTCGCGGGCCGCCCGCTTCCCGAAGAGGGTGCTGCGCTGGCCAAACTGCGGAGCGAGGTCGGCATGGTGTTTCAGTCGTTCAATCTCTTCGCGCACAAGTCTATCCTCGAGAATGTGATGCTCGCCCCCATCAAGGTGCTCAAAGAGCCCGAGGAAGAGGCGCGAACGCGCGGCCTCGCCTTGCTCGAGCGCGTGGGCATCAAGAACCAGGCCGACAAATACCCGGCGCAGCTTTCCGGCGGGCAGCAGCAACGCGCCGCCATTGCGCGGGCGCTGGCCATGCGCCCCAAAGCCATGCTCTTCGACGAGCCCACCAGCGCGCTCGATCCCGAAATGGTGAACGAGGTTCTCGACGTCATGACCAGCCTGGCCAAAGGTGGGATGACCATGATCGTCGTCACGCACGAGATGGGGTTTGCCCGCCGCGCAGCGCATCGCGTCGTATTCATGGCCGACGGGCAGGTCGTCGAGCAGGCCCCGCCGGAACAATTTTTCGACGACCCGAAAACCGATCGGGCCAAAGATTTCTTGTCGAAGATCCTAACGCACTAAAGAGAGGCTCCAATGAACTCCTGCAGAACTGCGTCTTTGATGGGTATGGGTGTCCTCGCGATCGTGATGGCGTTGGGCGCGTGTGGAAAGAAGGACGAGCCGCGTGCTGCCGGCAGCACGAGCGCCGCCGTGGGCACGGGCGACAAATGCGCCAGCTCGGGCGTCAAGCTCACGCCCGCCACGGACGTGAAAATCGAGGGAAGCAAGACGTACGACAAGATCAAGGGCGCCGGCAAAATCGTGGTCGGTGTGAAGGCCGACCAACCGAACCTGGGATACAAAGACGCCGACGGAAAGCGGTGCGGGTTCGATATCGAAGTTGCCCAGCTGGTCGCCGCGCGCATCGGCATCGACCCGTCGAAGATCGAATACAAAGAGATCCCTTCGACCAACCGCGAGACGGCCATCAAGGGCGGCGAAATCGATTACTACGTGGGCACGTACTCCATCACCGACAAGCGCAAGAACGACGTCGGATTCGCAGGTCCGTACTTCATCGCCGGCCAAGATCTCTTGGTCCGCAAAGACGAATCGGCCATCACCGGCAAGGATACGTTGCAGGGCAAGAAGGTGTGCTCGGCCACGGGCTCGACGCCCTTGCAGCGCGTGCGCGAGCAAAAGCTGACCGACGACGGGAACATCAGCGAGTTCAAAACTTACTCCGAGTGTGTCTCGCAGCTGCTCGACAAGAAGGTCGACGCGGTCACCACCGACGATGCCATCTTGAAGGGATTTGCCGCGCAAAGCCCGAGCAAGCTCAAAGTCATCGGCCAGCCTTTCAGCCAGGAGAAGTACGGCATCGGCGTGGCCAAGGATGATACGGCCTTCCGCAATGCGGTGAACGACGTGCTCGAAGCGGCCAACAAAGACGGCACCTGGAAGAAGATCTACGACGGCACCTTGGGTCTGTCCGGATCGTCGGCGACGCAACCTCCCGCCGAACGCTACTGATGCTCGAGTTTTTCCGCACGCTGACCAACAACTGGGACATCTTTTCCCGCGGCTTCCTCACCACGCTGAAGCTTTTCGTCATCGGCGCGGTGGGGTCGCTCACCGTAGGCACCATCCTGGCGACGATGCGCGTGTCGCCGGTGCCGGTGCTGCGCGGGCTGGGGGCGGCGTACGTGAACATCATTCGCAATACGCCGCTGACCCTCGTCTTTGCCTTCTTGGTGTTCGCCGCACCAAAATTGGGAATCGAGATCGCCTTCGAGCCGGCGGCGTACACGGCGCTCACCATTTATACTGCGGCCTTCATCTGCGAAACGCTGCGCTCGGGCATCAACACCGTGCCCGTAGGCCAGGGCGAGGCCGCACGCGCACTGGGGATGACGTTCGGCCAGGTCTTGTACCTGATCGTCCTCCCGCAGGCGTTTCGCACGGTGGTGCCGCCGCTCATCAGCATGTTGAACGCCATGTTGAAGAATACGACGGTGGCCGCCGGTTTCTCCGTGGTGGAGGCCGGCGCCATTCAAGCGTACCTCTCCGAGCGCGGTGAAAACCAAGTGGTGACCCTTTTCTGGATTACCTTCGGCTTCTTGTGCTTCGTGGTGCCGCTCATTCTATTGCAGCGTTACCTCGAACGTCGATGGGCGGTGGTTCGATGAGCGCTTCCGTTCTCTACGACGAGCCCGGCCCGCGCGCGCGGGTGCGGCATCGCCTGGTCGGAGTTGCCACCCTCGGGCTCATCGGGGCCTTCGTGGCATTTACGATTTACCGCTTCACGGAGACCGGGCAGTTCGAGCCGCTCAAGTGGAAGCAATTCGAATACGAGGCGATTCAGCTCCAATTGCTCCACGGGTTGCTCGCCACCCTGGAGGCTGCGGGAACCGCGGCGGTGTTGGCGCTCATCTTCGGCGGCGTCTTCGCCAGCGCGCGCATCAGCGATGCGTGGATCTTTCGCGCGCCGGCCACGTTCTTGGTCGAGCTTTTCCGCGCCATTCCGCTGCTCATTCTGATCTTCTTCGGGTACTACGTGCCGCTGCAGTACGGCTGGCACATTAGCAATTTCTGGGCGCTGGTAGCGGGCCTCACCGTGTACAACGGCTCGGTGCTCGCGGAGATCATCCGCGCGGGCATCGCGGCCATCCCGCGCGGGCAGGCCGAGGCGGCGTATGCGCTGGGCATGCAGAAGGGCCAGGTGGTCCGGCTCATTCTGCTGCCGCAGGCGATTCGCGCCATGCTGCCGTCAATCATCGGGCAGCTCGTGGTGCTCTTGAAGGACACGGCGCTGGGGTTCATCATCACCTACCCCGAGCTTCTCTACGTCGGCAAACAGATGGGCAGCCGCCTGGCCTTCGACCTTCCCTACGTGCCGACGTACCTGGTCGTCGCCGCGATTTACATCGGCATGTGCGCGATCATGTCGGCGTTTGCGAATTGGCTCGCAAAACGCGGGGACGGAAAGCGATCGCCAGCCCCAACGCCTCGTCGGTAATCTTCACTTTGCCGCCCGCCACCGCGAGCTCGAAGGCGTCGAGGCCTTCGAGCACCGGCGGGAGCTTGAACGCGTGGGACAGCGTCTTCGTGAAGTCCCACACGAGGCTCTCCTTGGCCAGCGCCTCGTTGATCTTCACGGTGATGTGCGCATCGATCATCGGAGGCAGCCCCGCGAGATCGGCATGCTCGACATGCAGCCCGAAGGTGAGCGCATCGCGGCCGTCGATGCGCTCCACGGCGGGCTTCAAAATCACGGTGAGCGATTTGATGGTCACCGGAACGCGAATCCGAAATACGGGCCAGCGCACACTCGCTTTGCAGACGAGCCGCAAACCCACGTCGGGAACGAGCGTCACCTCGCTGGGATCGTGAAGCACGAGAAACCGACCTTCGGCATCGTCCTTTTCATCGTCGTTCACGTCGAGCCGTATCTTCAGCGGTACGAGCTGCTCGATCACTGCCACCAAGTCTTCGCGTGAGAGAATCGCTTCGAGCCACATGATGGGAACGCTAACGCATATTCAGAAACGGGACACATGCGAAATGGGACACATGCATTGGGCGGTTGAGTCGTGTTTTGGCGTATTCACTCGGGTCTTACGGCCCTCGTAGGCCTCATCTGCTATCGATTTCTCAGTTGGCGCTCGGTTCACCATGGACGTCGTGCGGCTTCGTTTCTACGTTGCGGCGCCATGGCACTCGTCAATCATCGATTCCAACTTACTTCCCGCCCGGTCGGCCTGGTCAAGCGCAGTGATTTCACGTACAGCGAGGCGCCCGTCGCCGATCCGGCCGAGGGTGAGGTCACCGTCAAAGTGCGTTACCTCTCGCTCGATCCGGCGATGCGCGGCTGGATGAACGAAGGGAAGTCGTACGTTCCCCCCGTCGGCCTCGGCGAGACCATGCGCGCACTCGGCATTGGCGAGGTGATCGCGTCCAAAGACGCGAAGTTCCAAGTTGGCGATTTCGTCACCGGCCTCTTTGGCGTGCAAGAGTATGCGACGCTTCCCGTGAAAGGCCTGCAGAAGGTCGACCCGAAGGCGGCCCACCTTCCCGTGTACCTGAGTGTCCTCGGCATGACCGGGTTGACCGCGTATTTCGGCCTCCTCGACGTGGGGCAGGCCAAGGCGGGCGACACCGTGGTGGTCTCCGGCGCCGCCGGGGCCACGGGCATGGTCGTGGGGCAGATCGCCAAGATCAAAGGATGCCGCGCGGTCGGAATCGCGGGCGGCGCCGAGAAATGCGATTACCTCGTCAAAGAGCTCGGGTTCGATGCGGCCATCGACTACAAGAATCAAGACGTCAAAGCGGGATTGAAGGTCCACGCGCCCGACGGCATCAACGTCTATTTCGACAACGTGGGCGGCGATATTCTGGACGCCGCGCTTTCAAGACTTGCGCGCAACGCCCGCGTGGTCGTCTGCGGCGCCATTTCTCAATACAACTCTTCGGAAGGCATGAAGGGTCCGGCGAACTATCTCTCGCTGTTGGTCAATCGGGCGAGGATGGAAGGCTTCGTGGTCTTCGACTATGCCGCCCGCTATGGCGAGGCCGGGCGCGAGCTCGCCGGCTGGGTGGCCGCCGGCAAGCTGAAGTCGCGCGAGCAAATCGTCAAAGGATTGGATACGTTCCCGGAGTCCTTGCTCAAATTGTTCCGGGGCGAGAACACGGGGAAGCTGGTTCTCGAGGTCTAACCTCGTCCCATCGTCATTTCTTGTGGAAGGCGATCCACTCGGCGAACGATTGCAGATACTGCGTCAGCGCCTTGCGGGTCGCCTCGTCGGTCAGGTTGCCAGCGGCGTCGAACTTGTCTGCCCCGCGGCGGACGAAGATTTCGGGCTTGTTCAGCGTCTGCAGGTTCAAGAACACGGCAACCTGGCGCCAGTGGTACTGCGAGCGCATCGTGCCGCCGTCACCACCGCTTGCGCCGATGAGGCCCAGCGGCTTGCCGTGGAACGGCTGCTCCGGCGGGCGTGACGCCCAATCGATGGCGTTCTTGAGGCCGCCGGGAATCGAGTAATTGTACTCCGGGGTGGCAATGAGGAGCGCATCGGCCGCGGCAATCTGCGCGCGCAGCCTCAGAACGGACTCCGGCCGCCCCGCAGCCTCGACGTCGGCGTCGTAAAGCGGAATGTCTCCCCACTCCGCGGTCTCGAAGGTGAGCGACGACGGCGCGAGTTCGATGGCTGTGCGAAGGAGGGCGCGATTGAAGGATTGTTTGCGAAGGCTACCGGCAATTCCCAATACGCGAAACGTAGAGCTCATGGCGTGGCATCATAGCGCACCCACTTCGTCGAGGGCACGGGCCACGATGGCGACATCCTCGGTCGTGGTGGACCAATTGGAGAATGCGGCTCGGATGGCCGGACGGCCCCCGTACACGGTCGGCGTGAAAAACGCGCGGCCGCCCGCGTGAATGGCCTCGAGCACGCGATCGCGCTCGCGCACGTCCCGCGATCGTGGCGCGAAACACACGATGTTCAGGTGCACGTCGGCGAGAAGCTCGTAGGAGCGCGACGCGCGGAGGTGGTCGCCGAGCCGGCGGGCGTGCTCGCAGCAGCGATGCACCAGGTCGCGGTAACCTTCGCGGCCGTAGGCCATCAAGGTCATCCACGCGGGAAGCGCGCGAAAGCGGCGCGAGTTCTCCGGGGTGCGGTGCAAGAGATCGGGCCCGGCGCCCAGGTACGCGCCCGCAGCGCGAAAGACGCGCTCCTGGTCGCTCAGGTGGCGCGTGAACACGAAGCCCGAATCGTACGGCACATTGAGCCATTTGTGCGCGTCGGAGGCGATGGAGTCGGCCAGCTCGAGCCCGTCCACGAGGTGCGCGTAGGCGGGATCGGCCGCCGCGAAAAGGCCGAAGGCACCGTCGACGTGGAGCCACGCACCATGCCGTTTGGCCACCTCGGCGACGGCGCGCAGGTCGTCGAAATCGCCGGTGTTCACCTCCCCCGCGCTCGCCGAGACGATGCACGGTGCGGCCGCGGGCCGCCCACGCAAATGCGCATCGAGGGCCGCCGGATCCATGGCCGCACGCCCCTCGACGAGGGCCATGCGCTCGATGCACCTCCGCCCCATGCCGAGGATGGAGAGCGCTTTGTCGATGCTCGCGTGCGGCGCGCCGGCAAGAACCGAAATGGGCGGCGCACCCGTGAGCCCCACCTCGGAGACGTCGATGCCGAGGCGCGCATACGCCCACTGCCTGGCCGTGGCGAGCGCCACCACATTGGCTTGCGTGGCGCCACTGACGAAGGCGCCCTCGAACGAATCGGGCACGCCAAACAGCGCGCGGAGCATCGCAAGGGTGTGCCGTTCGACGCCGGTCGCAATGGAGTCGCCGTCGCTGGAGACATTCTGGTCGTAGGCCGCCGCGAGCCAATCGCCCGCGAGCGCCGCCGGGGTCGAGCCCCCCGTGACGAACCCGAGGTAACGCGGCCCCGCCGAGCCGGAGAGCAACGGCTCGAGGTTCGCGCGAAAGTGCTCGAGCGCGCGCTGGGCGCCCCACCCTCGGTCGGGCAACGCAGGAAACTGCACCGCCGGCAAGGCTTCGCGAGGCGCTGCCACGGGGCGATCGGCCACCGACTTCAAAAAGGCCTGCGCCCCATCGCGCGCTTTATTCAGGATTTCGTCGAGTCGCTCACCGATCATTCTTCCAACGTGGAGTCACCGCCAAGCGACGGGTAGATACACTTTGAGTCGGTTCGATCGGTACAGTTCACAGCGTCGTGCGCTGCTCGAGCAGCTTGACCGCGGCATACACCGCGTCGATGGACGGGGTGGGAATGTCCATCCAACGCCCCAGCTCGGCCACGGCACCGACCATGGCATCGACCTCGGTGGGCCGGCCGCGTTCGATGTCTTGAAGCATGGACGTTTTGTGCTGCCCCACCTTTTCCGCACCGTCGATGCGTTGTTCGATCTTGATGCCAAAGTCGATGCCCAATCGCTCGGCCACCGCCTTGGCTTCCTCCATCATGGTGCGCGCCAATTGCCGCGTGAGCGGATATCGGCATATATCTTCCAGCGTGGAGCGCGTGAGCGCCGAAATGGGGTTGAACGCGAGGTTGCCCCACAGCTTGACCCACGTTTCCCAACGGATGCGCGGCGTGATCTTCGCCTTCATCCCTCCAGCCTCGAGCGCCTCGCGCAGGATGCGGACGCGCTCCGTCTTTTCCCCATCGAGTTCGCCGAGCGAGAAGCGCTCGCCTTCCACGTGGCGGATGACACCGGGGGTGTCGATATCCGCCGCGGGGTAGACGATGCAGCCGATGACCCGACGCGGCTCGATGTGTTCCTCGATGACGCCGCCGGGATCCACCAATTCGACGCGGCGGTTTTCGAAGGGCCCTGGCAACTTGTGAAAGTACCACCACGGAAATCCGTTTTGCGCCGTGATGACACTCGTCTCCGCATGGTAGAGCGCCCGAAGGCGCGGCGCGATGGCCGGCAAGCTACCCGCCTTCAGCGCCACGATGACCACGTCTTGCGGTCCCGCCTCCTCGAACTCCGAGGTCGCGCGCGTTTTGACCACCGACTCGCGCCCGTCGATTTCGATGAGCTTGAGCCCGTGCTCGCGGATCGCCGCAAGATGCGCCCCGCGCGCGATGAGCGTGACGTCCTGCCCCGCGAGCGCCAAACGCGCGCCGAGAAAACCGCCGATCGCTCCAGCACCTACGATGCAAATGCGCATTAGTCCTCGCTGCCTACTTGAAGGAACTTCGCCATGTTGATCCGTTGCAGCTTGCCCGTAGCGCCGCGCGGGATCTCCGTGAGCACGTGGAACTTCTTGGGAACCTTGTACTCTGCAAGTGCCGCGGCACAATGCGCGCGCAGCTCCGCACTCTCGCATTCGCCCTTGAGGACCACGGCCGCGTGGATCTCCTCGCCGAGCATCTTGTGCGGCACGGCAAACGCGAGCGCCTCGGCCACCGCGGGGTGGCGCAGGAGCACGTCGTCGATCTCGAGCGGCGAGACCTTCTCACCACCGCGGTTGATCAATTCCTTGATGCGCCCGGTGAGGGAGAGGTACCCCTCCGCGTCCTGCACACCTTGGTCGCCGGTGCGAAACCACCCATTGGTGTAGGCGGCGGCATTGGCCTCCGGGTTGTTCTCGTAGCCGTCGACCACGTTGGGTCCGCGCACCACCACCTCGCCAATTTCGCCGGGCTTCAGCAAATTGCCGACGTCGTCCATGATGCGCACCTCGACGCCGAAGCCGATGCCCACGCTCCCGCCCTTGCGCTCCCGGGGCGGCAGTGGATTGGAGGCCATCTGATGGCTCGCCTCGGTCATGCCGTACGAATCGAGTTGCGGAGCCTGGAAAAGCTCCTCGAGCCGTTCGCGCACCACGCCGGGCATCGGCGCGCTGCTCGATCGAATGAAGCGCAGCGGCTTCTTTCGAACGACGTCGGCATGCTTCGAAAGGCGCGCCAGCACCATCTGGTGCATCGTCGGCACCGCCGAGTACCACGTGGGGGAGTACGTTTCGAACAGCGAGAGGAACTCCATGGCATTGAACCCCGCCGGACAGACCACCGTGCCACCCGACGAGAGCGTGGACAACATGGATCCGACGATGCCGTGAATATGAAATAGCGGCATCACGCACAACGTGATGTCCGCCGACGAGAGGCTGTACGTACCGCGGATGTTCCCCGCCGACGCAAACAAGTTGCGATGGCGCAGGGGCACGCGCTTGGGACGGCTGGTGGTGCCGCTGGTGTGGAGGATCATCGCCACGTCGTCTTCGAGAGACAACTCGACCGGCTTGGGCGCGTACGTCGCCGACCGCGCCTGCCCGGCGGCACGCTCCAGAGAGCAGCGCCCTTGCGCATCGGCCTCCACGGTGAGCAGCGTCATCGTGGGAAGTGCGGCGGCAATGGCAGCAGGGATCCCTTCCGGCGAAGTGATGAGTGCTTTTGCCGCCGTGTCTTCGTAATAAAACGCGAATTCTTCTTGTTTGTATTTCGGATTCAGCGGGGCGGACGTGCCGGCCGTGGCTGCAGCGAGAAATGCGGTTATGAGTTCGGGCCCATTGATCATGGCAATGGCGATACGATCGCCGCGGCCAAATCCGAATTGATTCAATTGGGCGGCGAGCTTCAGCACGTTTTCGCGCAATTGGCCGTAGGTCACCGGCGGTTTGCCGGGGGCGAGCAGCGCAGGGTGATTGTCTTCTCCAGCGAGCAATTCGTAGAGCGTCGTCATGGGAAGACCAGTATCGACTACGACGTCGTTCTGCGCACTGGATATTCTCGGCACACGATACGATCTGACTGAGCTGTAATCTAATGATGCTTGCGGAGCACCAGAGCCAACCAGCGTTGTTCCGCACGAGGTTTTCCGGTCGGCCGGTAGTAATGCGTTACTTCGTCAAAGCCCTGCGCAGTAAAAAATGAGAGCCAGCGTTCATGATCGAAAAAGCATCCATAACGCTCGCCGGAAAAGCCTTCTTCGCCATCACCGCGCGGGTTGGAGCAAAAGAAGACTCCGCCCGGTTTCAACGCAGCGCCGAGCTCACCGATGACACGCGGTAAGTGCATACTGGGAACGTGAAAGAGAGATGCATTGGCAAAGATGCCATCGAAGAACGCGTGCGGAAGAGATAGCTCGAGGAAGTCCTGCTGCCAGACTTCGCACCCGCTGTATTCCCGCGCCATCTCCGCGAAGCGCGCCGACCCCTCGAGGCCAATGGGCACGTGCCCCGCGTCCTTCAATGCTTTGAGGTCGCGACCGGGTCCGCAACCGAAGTCGAGAATGGACAGCGGCGGTGTCGCATGGATGGCCGAAACGAGCGCCTCGATGTTCTGCGATACATCGTGATCGCGGGTGCCGGCCCAAAAGCCGTCGGCGTTCGCATCGTAATAGGCCAAGGTTCGAAGGCTGATGTCGATTGGCATCGTTTGCGCTCAACATATCGCGCAGACCGCGGGCGCGCGATGGTATGTAGGTCCGCATGGCCTCCGAAGCTCTTCCCGTCGGCGAACTCGTGATTCCGGGCACGGATCTCACGTGGACCGCCACGCGCTCGTCGGGGCCTGGCGGTCAGAACGTGAACAAGGTCTCCTCGCGGGTGGAACTGCGGTTCGATCTCGAGGGCACCGCCGCACTCGGGCTCGCCGTGAAAAATCGATTGCGTCTTCTCGCAAAGGGGTACCTGGACGCCGAAGGTCGCATCCTGATCCGGAGCGAGCGCACCCGCGATCGGCAGCAAAATTTGGAGGACGCGCGCGACAAGCTGCGCGAACTCGTAGCGCAGGCGCTCGTGGTGCCCAAGAAGCGTCGCCCGACGAAGCCGTCGAAGGGCGCGAAGGCCCGGCGCGTGGATGACAAGAGGAAGCAGGGCGCGAAAAAGCGCGACCGTCACGGAAGCGACGCGTCATGACCTTGCCGGACGGGGCGGTGCGATCCTAAACGGAGCACACCATGTCCCTTTACGAAGCCACGGTTCCGCAGTTCAAAAAAATGCTGTCCAACCTCGATCGATGGCTGCAGGCGGCGGTCGCGCACGCGGAGACGAAAAAGTTCGACCCGAACACGCTGGTGACGGCGCGCCTCGCGCCCGATCAGTTCCCGCTCGCCCGCCAAGTGCAAGCCGCATGTGATCAGGCGAAGTTCGGAGCCGCGCGCGTCACCGGCAAGGAGCCGCCGAAGCACGCCGACACGGAACAGACCATCGACGAGCTGCGCGCGCGGATCCGCACGGTGAGCGAATACCTCGATACGTTTTCACCCGCCGACTTCGCCGGTAAAGACGATGAGTTCATCACACTACCGTTCTTCGAAGGTAAACGGATATCGGGCAACAATTACATCATCGAATTGACGTATCCTAATTTCTATTTCCACGTCACCACGGCCTACGCCATCTTGCGGCACAATGGAGTGAACCTCGGGAAGAAGGACTTTCTCGGGTCGATCACCCTCGTCTGACCCGCCGCGCGACCGCGAACCTGGACGCGACCGGTCGTGTAGTTTTACGTCACGGCTATGTCACATAATTTCTCTCGCCGTCGTGGCGGGGGATGACCTAAAAGAGGCACCATGCGCATTAGCCGTCGTCACTCGCTATTCGCCTCGTGCCTCTTGTTCGTCGGGTTGTCTGCTACATCGCTGGTGATGGTGCATTGTTCGGAGCCGGTGCTTACCCCGCAAGACGATGCTGGGCCGGATTCGGCCACCGGCGATTCGGCCACGCCGGATTCGGCCACCGCGGATTCCGGGCAAGATTCGGCCACCACCGCAGACGGCGGCATTTACCCCGTGATCGTGGGCCACCGCGGCGCATCGGGCTATCGGCCCGAGCACACGATTGCGTCCTACGAACTCGCCATCGCCATGGGCGCGGACTTCATCGAGCCCGACGTCGTCTCGACCAAAGACGGCGTTCTAGTCGTACGGCACGAAAACGAAATTAGCGGAACGACCGACGTCGCCTCGCATCCGGAATTCGCCGACCGCAAAAAGGCGAAGAGCATCGACGGCGGCAAAGAAACCGAAGGGTGGTGGACGGAAGATTTCACCCTCGCCGAGCTGAAGACATTGCGCGCCCGCGAACGTCTGCCGGGCAACCGCCCCGCCAATACGGCGTTCGATGGCCTCTACGAAATCCCCACCTTGCAGGAGGTCGTCGACCTCGCCAAAAGGCGTGGCGTCGGCATCTATCCGGAGACGAAGCACCCGACGTATTTCCGCGGCATCGGTCTTCCCCTCGAGGAAAAGGTCGCACAGTTGCTTCGCGACGCCGGTTGGCACGAGGCAAGCGATCCCGTGTACCTGCAATCATTCGAGCCGCAAAGCTTGCAGCGCCTCAAGGACCTAACCAACTTGAAGCGCGTGCAGCTGCTCGACGCGGGAGGCAAGCCGTACGACTTCGTGGTGAGCAATGACCCGCGTACCTACGCCGACTTGGTGAAGCCCGAGGGCCTCGCCTTCATTGCCACGTATGCGCAAGGCATCGGGCCGAACAAGAGCTTCCTCATTCCGCGCGACGCGAACGACAAACTCTTGGCCCCCACCACGGTGGTGGCCGACGCGCACAAAGCGGGCCTCATCGTGCACCCCTTCACCTTCCGCAACGAGAACCCGTTCCTTCCGGCGGATTTTCGCATGGGTTCGCCCGATGCTGGCCCCGATGCCTCCATCTACATCCAAGCCCGCGGCGACGCGCCGGCCGAGTACCGCGCGTTCTTCGCCCTCGGCATCGACGGCCTGTTCAGCGACTTCTCCGACACCGCCGTCGCCACACGCCGCCAGGTCTACGGCCGCTGATCAACCACCGCTTCGGAGATTGGCCATCGACTCACGGATGACGCTGAGGTCCTCCGGCTCGCCGATGTAGTCGGGCAAAAGGCGCTGGACCTCGCGCAGAAGATCCTCGGGTAGGCACGGCTTCAGCAAAAACGAGTTGCAGCCGGCCTCGCGGGCGCTGCGCGCGTGGCGGTCGTGCGTGTGGCCGGTGAGGGCGATGATGGGAACGGAGGCCGTGCGCGGATCGGCGCGCAGGCGACGCGTGGCCTCCCAGCCATCGATGATGGGGAGCGTCAGGTCCATCACCACCAGCGACGGGGAGACCTCGAAGGCCACGTCGAGGGCTGCCTGACCGTTCTCGGCCTCGGCGATGCGGTAGCCGTAGCTCGAGAGGTACTCGACGTACATCTCCCGGTTGTCTTGGGAGTCGTCGACGATCAACAGCAGCGGTGCGGTGGGTGACATGATGCAGCTCCGCCCGGCATCCCTCCCCGGGTCAGCTCCCAACGATGGATGGGGCACGTCGCCAGGTCAAGGGTAAGAGGAGAAGCCTACCACATGGTGCGCAGACATCCAGGGCCGTTCGCGTGCAGGTGCGCTTGAGATATCGTCCTTTGCGCGTAGGTCGGTGTAGATTCCAGAGCATGCTCACACGGGCAGCATGCATGGCGAGGGCCGGCGGCGGATGCCTCCTCGCGTTATCTTGTGTCTTTGCCGCCAGTGACGCCCTCGCGGTCGGCACGCGCACCTTCGACCTCGATTCGCTGGAGGAATTCTCCGGTGGAGATCTGAAAGGTGTCGCGGTGAGCTCCGACGGCGGCGTGCGCGCCGGCTTCAGCGTGGGCAACGTCCCGCTCACCGACGCCTCATCGTCCTTCTCAGCGCTCGCACTCGCGGATGGCAGCGTGCTCGTGGGCACCGGCCCTTCCGGCAAAGTCTTCAAGGTCGTGGGCGATCGCGCCGCGCTCTTCGCGGATACGGGTGCGCTGGCCGTCACCAGCATGATCGAGGTGCGTGGCGTCATCTATGCCGCGAGCATGCCCGATGGAAAGATCTTCAAACTGTCGCAAGGCAAGGCCGAGCCCTGGGTGACTTTGCCCAACACGAGCCACGTGTGGGCCCTCGCATCCGACGGCAAGGGCGCCATCTTCGCCGCGACCGGCCCCGAAGGTCGGGTCTACCGCATCGAGCCCTCCGGTTCGCACTCCGTGTACTTCCGCAGCGACGAGCCCCACCTCGTGTCCCTCGCCATCGGCGAAGGCGGTGAACTCTACGCGGGCTCGAGCGGCAAGGGGCTGCTCTACAAAATCGCCGGCCCCGGCCGGGCGACGGTGCTCTACGACTTTCCCGGCGAAGAGGTGAAGGGCATCGTCGCCGTGAAACGCGGCGTCGTGTACGCGATCGCCAACGACTACGGCGAGCCGCCGGAGCCGCCGAAACGAGCCCCGGCCGGCGCACGCTTTCCTGCGCAGCCGTCCACGGCCAAGCCAATTCGACCGGGCAAGGGCGCTCTCTGGCGTTTCGATGCCGCGGGGCGCCCGGAAAAGATGATGTCGCACGGCGAGTTCCACTACATGTCGCTCGCGGCGGACACCGAGGGTCGCCCTTACGTCGGGACGGGCGCGGAAGGCCGCGTGTACACGGTGGATGACGCGCACACGGTCACCTTGGTGGCCGACACGGACGATCGCCAGATCGGCGCGCTGACCTTCGGTCGATCGATTTACCTCGCCGGGTCGGACGCGGCCACGGTGCATCGGGTGGTGGCGCAAGGCGGGAGCGAAGCGGTGTGGACCAGCCGCGTGCTCGACGCCGGACTGCGCGCGAAGTTTGGTCATCTGTCGTGGCATGCCACGGGCGCGCTCGAGTTCTCCACGCGCACCGGCAACACGGGAGCCCCCGATGCAACCTGGAGTGCGTGGAGCGCGGGATCGTCGGCGCCGGTCACGGTCACCAGTCCATCCGCGCGATTCATTCAAGTGCGCGCGCGCTGGTCACGCGATCCGAAGGCGGTGCTCTCCGAGGTGATGCTGCCCTTCGTGACCGACAACGTGCGCCCCGTCGTGCTGGAGGTGGACGCCCGCCCGAAGAACGCCGGCAAAGAGAGCAAAGAAGCGATCCCCTCGAGCGGCAGCGAACCACCGAAGCACGACAGCGTGCTCAAGGTGACCTGGAAGGTCGACAACCCCGACAACGATTCGCTCCGCTACCGGGTCAACTTCCGGCGTGAAGGCCAGGGGCTGTGGCGCGATGCCCTGCGCGACGGCGAGGTGCTGACCAAAAGCGAATACGAATGGGAAACGACGGCCTTGCCCGAGGGCAAATACCGTCTACGCATCGAGGCGAGCGACGAGCCGGCCAATCCGCCGGACCTGGTTCAGAAGCACGCGATGGAGTCGGGCCCGGTGCTGGTCGACAACACGCCCCCCATCGTGCGGGATCTGTCGCTGACCGGACGCCGGTTGCGCGTGCGGGTGGTCGACGGCCTCGGCCCCATCTCCCGGGTCGAACTGGCGGTGGATGGCAAACCCGACTTTCGCACCCTCGGTGCCGCCGATGGTGTGTTCGATACAGCGGACGAAACCGTCGATACCGACGTGTCGGCCCTCGTTTCGCCCGGAGCCCACATCGTGACGGTCCGCGCGTATGACGCAGCGGGCAATTTCGTCGTTCGCGATCTCGAATCGCGCTGATCTGACAGAGATGTCATAGCCCTACCGTGCGTGTGCCAGTCGGAAGGGCGCAGCGGAAGGGCACGGAGTGACACAACTCTCGGGATTTCCTGGCCTTTTCCGAGTGGAATGAGAAACTACCGTTTCGCGGCACGGGCCGTGAATCCTCACTTCACCCTCGTCCCATGTTTTCGCCCTCCCTGCGAGAAAGACCCTTCGCCTGGCGTGCGGTCGCTGTCGGCATCGTCGTAGCGGCCATCGCGGCGGGCTGCGCCGCAAGCAGCGTCTCCGGGGACGCTGGGGATCGCAACTTGGACCCGGGCAGCTTCGGGCCACCGCCGTACGCACTCCCCGACGCGGCGGATGGCGGCGATGGCGCTGCATCGGGTCAGCGCGGCAACCTGCTTTGCAACGCGGACACGACCGAGTGCTACCCCGACGGTACGCGGGCGGACACCTGCAACGAGGATCCTCGTCCAACGGATTCGACCGAGGACGCCGGCGTGCCTCCGCCGCCCCCACCCGCAACCAAATCGTGCCACGTGCTCGCGACGGGCACGACGTGCTTGACCGCGGGAGCCGGAAAAGCCAATGCAACGTGCACCAAAGCCACCGACTGTGCACAGGGCTTCGAATGCGTGGTGTCGGGCACGCAGGGGCGTTGCCGGCATTACTGCTGCGACGGGCGAACCTCCTGCGATATGAAGGCGGAGTTTTGCGACATCCAGCTGACCAAGGACGGGAAGGAACCCAGCGTTCCCGTCCCCGTCTGCATGCCCGTTCGCCAATGCGAATTGTTGGGGAGTCCCAAGTGCCTCCCCGACGAAGATTGCTCCATCGTCGACGAGAACGAGGGCACGACGAGCTGCGTGGCGGTGGGCCCGGCCCTCGCGGGGGAAGACTGCAGCCGAACGCATTGCGGACGCGGTTTGGCGTGCCTCGGGCAATCGGGACAGCGCAAGTGCTACCAATTGTGCAAGAAGAGCGATCCACACGCCTGCGCGCCCACGGAGAAGTGCGTGGGCTCGGCGCCCCTCTTCCAAGACTCGAACATCGGTACCTGCAGCGACCGTTGAGCACCGGGTGAGCCCGCGCCCTGTCCCAGGACAGGGCCGAACTGTCCCGGACAGGGGTCGCGCGCACGCCGCCCACAGAAAATGCGGGCGGGGAGGCGGCACATGCCATGCGATGGGCGGGGCATGAACGAAACGACGAGCTACGGCCCGCGCGAGCGCGCACGGCAACTTGGGATTGAAGCGTTGGGCGATGCCGATCTGGTGGCGCTCCTTCTAGGCACGGGCACGGTGCGCGCACCGGTGCAGGCTGTCGCGGGCGAGTTGGTCGCGACATCGGGCGGCATTCTGGGTCTGGCGCGCGCCGGCATGGGGGAACTGGCCGATCAGCGCGGCCTCGGCATGGCCAAGGCCTCGCGCATCGCAGCGGCCATCGAACTAGGAAAGCGATGCGCCCATGCCGCCGTCAGCACACAGGGCGAGCGCCTGAGCGACAGCGCCAGCGTCGCAGCGTGGGCAAGGCCGCGCCTCGCCGCGCTGGAGCACGAAGAACTATGGATTCTCGCGGTCGATGGGCGAAACAACTTGAGGGCCGCACGCAGGGTCGCCGTCGGAGGGCTGCACGGCATGCACGTGGCCCCGCGCGACGTGCTGCGCGCCGCCCTTCGGGAAGCGGCCAGTGCGTTCGTACTCGTGCACAACCATCCCAGCGGAGATCCCACGCCAAGCGGCGACGATTTGGACTTCACCCGCGCCGTGCTCGCGGGTGCCGACACCATCGGCACCCCGCTCATCGATCACGTCGTCATCGCGCGAAACGGCCACGTATCACTGCTCGAACGGGGGATTTTGCCGATGTAGATTCAGCGCGCGACGAGGCCGCCGTCGACGACCAAGTTTTGGCCGGTCACGTACGGATTGGTCATGAGAAACAACGCAGCGTGGGCCAAGTCGCTCGGCTGGCCGAACCTTCGCGCGGGCAATTCCGATTCGGCCCATCGGCGAATGCCCTCACGCTCTTCCCCTTGGTGAATCGGGGTGTCCACGACCCCAGGGGTGAGCGCATTCACACGCACCGGTGCAAGCTCGATGGCCAGCGCATGCGCCAAGGTGACGACCGACGCATTGACGGCGGCGAGGATGCTCATCCGCGCCGACGGCTTCAATGCAGACGCCCCCGAGGTGAAGATCATCGAACCGCGCTCGCGCAGGATCGGCGCGGCCGCCCGCGCGGCGAAGAAGAAGCCGCGCAGCTTGTCGATGGCCCCTTCCATCTGCGCATCGGAGAGCGCGGCGATGCCGCCGATGCGCTTCTTTTCGTCCGCCACGGCGGTGAGCACGAGATGATCGATGGTGCCCGCGCTTCGAATCGCCGCGGTCAACGCGGCGGAGTCCACCATGTCGGCCGGGGCGATGTCCACGTTGCCGCCACCGACGTCGGTGGCAGCCGATGCGAGCTTGTCGCGGGAGCGCCCAATGAGAACCACCTTTTTGGCACCGGACTGGGACGCGAGGCGTGCGATGGCCAGGCCAACGCCCGAGCTGCCACCCACGATGACGACGGTTTGATCGACGAGGGTACTCCTTGCGGGATCGTTCATGCGTCCCATCGTGATGCCGATGGGCCGTACGATCCATGGCATTTCATCGCGAAAACGTTGCCGTTCGTCCGGCTCTAGAAGAGCGCGAGTTGGTGCGGCTTCGTTTGCGGGTGGCACAAGGAAACGTAGCCGCAGCGAATCTGTTTGCACCTCGAGAGCGGGGCGCGGGGAAACGCCTCCCGGTGCCGCGCGTCGACGAGGCGATCGGCCAAGGTGACCAGGTGGCGGCGCGTGGCCTCGGGTGCGGCGGGCTCACGGAACTTGGGCTCGGAGGGGTCGCCACCGAGAAAGACGATGCCGGTGCGCACCTGCGTGGCCGACGGGAAGATGGCACGCGCGGCGAGGGCGTAAACATCGAGCTGAAAGGCGTAGGGCTCGGCCTGGGCCGCGCGCGCACGCTTGTAGTCGATGACGTCGAGGCGGCCGTCCGGCCATGCCACGAGCAAATCGATCGTGCCGCGCAATGCGACGGTGCGGCCGCGCGCATCCTCGAGGGAAAGGGTGAACGGCTCCTCGCGGCGAAGCGTCGCCCCTTCCGAGGCCGCGCGCGCAGCGTAGGGGCCGCACACGAAGCGGGTCAGGGTGCGGGCAAGGCGTGCGTGGCGCGGATGCTCGGGCGGAATGCCCTCGCGCGCGAGCAAGCCGTCGATGTCCTGGGCTGCCGCCTCCGAGCCAAAGTGCGCTTCGGAGGTGCGCTCGAGGATCCGGTGCATCAGCGTGCCCTCGCTGCGCGCGTCGATGTGTGCGACGGGCGGCGCACCCTCGGTCTCGCGTTCCGCGCCGCTCACGGAAAGCGGGGGCGCATCGTGCTCGGGCAGATCGAGCACGTGGACGAGCTGAAAGCGTCGCGGGCAATGGTGGAAATCCTGCAGCGACGTCGTGGCCATGGTCACGGTCTGCCACGGCGGGTTCCACGCTTTTTCACGCACCGAGACGGCGGCATCCGGCTCGGGGTGGCGCGAGACGGGCATGCTCGCGGGCGCCGCATCGCGCGGGGAACGCGGCGGAAGCTCCTCCGCGGTGAAGATCGACTGGAGCGATTCGTCGGCGGCCAATTGCTGGAGCACGGCCGCAATGGAGGCGTGGAAGGCCTCCGAAGGGTCCTTCGGCGGGCGACGATCCCCGACGAAGTACATCGCGTGCGACGCGCGCGTGACGGCAACGTACGCGAGGCGAGCCTTCTCCGCGCGATCGCGCCGGCGAATCGTGTCCTTGGCGCGGGTGAACGATGGCGGGTCGAAGCGGGTGCCGCTTTCGTCGGCGAGGCGCACGGTCAGCGACGGCGGGCCATGACCCGACGGCGGCTCGAGGATCATCGCGCCCGCCTCCGTGCGCCGACCATCGGCGCCCACCTCGGGGACGAACACGACGGGGAAGTCGAGGCCCTTGCTCGCGTGCACGGTGAGCAGGCGGACGGCATCGTCATCGTCGGCGAAGGTCGCCGCCTCCGTCTCGTCCGCCGCACCTTCCGCGGCGCGCGTGAGGCGCCCGAGGAGCACGGCGGCATCCGTCTCGCGGTCGGCCATCGAGAGCAATTTGCGCACGTTGGCCACGCGCTGCTCGCCGCGCGGAAGCTGAATGAGCACCTCCTCCAGGTCGAACGCCCGCACCGCCTCGCGCAAAAGCCGGCCCGGCAGGATGCGATCGACGTTGCGCCGCAAGCGCGCCACCACCTCGAAGAGATGGCGAACGCGCGGGCGATCTTCCTCGGCCATGAGCGCGCGGCGCGGGCCGGAGTCCCACGAGGCCGCGTCCTCCATCGAGAGCATGCCCCTCCCCGGCGTGGTGAGCGCGAGCAGCGTCTCGTCGCGTGCGGAAACCCATGGCCCGCGCAACACTTCGAGCAGGGCCAGACGCTCGCGCGGACGCACGATGAGCGCGAGCATCGCCATCACGTCGCGCACTTCGCGCGCCGAGAAAAAGCCGCGACCCGCCACGACGTAGGGGATCCCGTCGTAGGCCAGGGCGTAGGCCATGACTTCCACCATTTCGTTCGTGTGGCAGAGCACCGCGATGTCGCCGAGCCGGTGCTCCGACGCCGAGGTCAACGCGCGAACGCGATCGGCAATGGCGAACGCCTCGTCGAGGCGCTTCGTGCGCCCGCGCGGCGACACGGGCGGACGAAGCCAATGCGTGCGCACCCGGGGCACTTCCGCGGGGGCGCGCTCCGGCGGCGGGAGCAGATCCTCGGTGTCCGGCACGTAGTTGATCTCGAAGAGAACCTTGCCCGACGACACCAAACGCCGACGGCTGAAGGCGTTGGCAAAGGTGAGGAGCTCGTCCTGGCCGCGCCGGTTGTGGCGAAGCGGAACCAGGTCGGCGAGCGGCGCCGCCGGCTCGCTCACCTCCGCCTCGATGCCCAGCGCCGTCCGCGCACGCCAGCCGGCAAGGCCGACGCAGAGCTCGGCGAACACCGCGACATCCGCCCCGCGGAAGCCATAAATCGACTGCTTGCGATCGCCCACGACGAAGAGCCCCGCGGGCCTCAGTCGATCGATGGGGGGAATGGTCCCGGGCGTACGCGCAGCGGGATCGCTCTCCCACAAGAGGTGCACGAGCTCGCGCTGCAGGCGCGACGTATCCTGGAACTCGTCCACGAGCAGCGCGTCGATCCCCTCGCCCACCTCCTTCGCGATGGCCGGGTGGTCCCGCAGCAGATCGCGCGCGGCGCGAAGGATGTCCCCGAACCCGAGCGCACCGGCACGACGCCGCGCACGCTGGATTTCGCGATCCGCCGCCACCAGGAGCTCCCGCGCCGACCGCGCACGCGGGGCGTAGTTCCGGCGCATCTCCCACGCCTTGATCAAGCGGTAGCCGCGCTCGGCATTGGTCTCGCCGGCGGGCAACTTCTCCTGGCGGAAGTCGAAGAAGCCCTGGCTCTTCTCGCTCTTCGTGCGGCGGATAGCGCAAAAGTCGCGCGTGGCGGCGATGAACCGATCCATGCAGGCCACCGTCGGCGCCTCGCCCATCGCGCGCCGCTCGTTCCAGGCCGCGATGAACGCGCGCGCCTCGTCGGCGCGCTTCTCGTGAATGGCCAAGTACTCCGCGTGCTCGAGAAGCTCGCGCAGCAGGGCCTCGATGTTCTCGGCGTCGCGCTCGTCGATGGCCAGGCTCTCGGGCCCGCGCCCGTCTTCCTCGAGCCGTGCGAGCACCGTGGCCACCTCGCGTGAAAGCTCGTCGACGCCCCCGCTGGCGCGCACCAGATCGCGCACGCCCTCGGGATCGCTCTCCGCCCGCTGCGCCAGCGCGCGTCCGATGGCCTCGTCGGCGCGGGCACGCGCTTCGTCTTCGCCCTCCAGGTCGAAGTCTGGAAGCAGACCGATCTCGAGCGCATAGGCCCGCACCAACGTCGTCGCGTAGCTGTGCAAGGTGCCCACTTGGGCTTGCGGCAGCCGCTCGATGGCGCGGCGGGCCCGCGCCTCCATCTCGGAGGGCGACCAGCGCGACACGTGCGCAGCATCGCACGCGAGCAAAAGATCCGCCGCGTACTTCGAGCCGGGATCGCGCAGAGAAAGCCGCTCGAGCTCACCCGCGAGGCGCGTGCGGATCTCCGCGGCCGCCTTGCGCGAAAACGTCGTGGCGACCACCCGCGAAGGGTCCACCGGCGGATGCAGGCGCTCCTTGTGACCGAGTTCGCTGGCGCCCATCATCAGGTGCACCAGCACGCCCACGAGGCTGTGCGTCTTGCCCGTACCGGCGCTCGCCGCCAGCACGAGGTTCCTGCGGAAGGCGAAAATCACCGCGCAACCCCTGCCTTGCTGGCCCCTTCGGCGGCCTCGTCCTCCTCGCTCACCACGAAGCGCGGCCTCCGGCAGGCGCCATCGTAGGCGCAGCGATCGCACACACGCGGATCGCCCGGAAGCGGCGCCACGTCGCCTTCGCGCACGTGGCCGATGACCGTGAGGGTGCGCGCCATCACGCCCGATTCACCATCGCCCATGGCCTCCTTCCAGGCATTCGCGTAGCCCGCCACCGAGTACGTGCGATCGAGCTGGTGGTACGGCAGGTACATCCCGTCGGCGTACGCGGCGCCGAGCACCTCCTGCGCGATGTGCGCGTAGAGGGGCACCTGGAACGAGGAGCCGGTGACATCGCGCTGCGTGTCCTTCGCCGTGCGCGGGCTGCGCTTGTAGTCGATGATGCGGATGCCCCGTGAATCCGGCGAGCGGTCGACCCGATCGATGCTGCCGCGGATCGACACCACGCTGGTGCGATCGCCGCCGGCCCCGAATCGAAGCGCCGGCCAACTGTGGTCCCGGCCATCGCCGAACGGCTGCTCCGCCAGGACGAAATCGTACGCCTCGTCGGCGAGGCTGTAGTCGATGACCTTGCGCACATCGTCGCGCGTTTGCTCGAGCGCCATGCGCCGCAGCGGCGAGGCAGCCCTCTCGCGCGCCAGCACGCGATCGGCGGCCTCGAGGGCCAGCGCACGGATGCCGTCGGCATCGCGCGGTCGCTCCCGCCAGAGCGGCAACGTCGCCACGAAGGCCGCGGCCAGGGCCTCGTGCACCAAGGTGCCGCTCTGGCGCGCATCGGGCACATCGGACGCGGGCTCTTTTTCGCGCGCGCCGAGCACGTGCGCGGCAAAGCCTTGGAACGCGCAGCGCGCGAAGTCTTCCAGCCGGGTCACCGGCAGAGGACGCGCCGCGCCGCCCGTATCCTCGAGGATGGCGCGCGCAAGCGGCTCGTCCACCGAGAGGACACCCGTGAGCGGCCCGCGGTACAGCGCGGATTTGGCACCGTGAAACGTCTCGCGCGAAAGCTCGATGTGCGCGCGCCGAGCGGCGTCGGGCACCGCGTGCCGCGCGCCCTGCGGATCGCGCGCGAGCATGACCAGGCGCGCTTCCCGCGCCGTCAGCGGGTGCGCGCGCAGGGGGGCCAAAGGCCATTTTTTCTCGCTGACCCCGCCGCGCCCGAGCCAGGTGAGCAGCGGCGCGGGCTGCAGCAGCGCCCCCTCGGCGTCGTGCGCGCAATAGACGAAGACGACACTCTTCGCACGCGCCACGGCCAGTGCCAGCGCCCCCAGCCCGCGCGACGCCGTGAGCGCGGGCGACGCCGGGGCCCGCGCCGGGTCGATCTCGCGAAGCGCGGCGGAGAACGACTCGACCACCAGCGCGGGGTGCGCATTCGACGGAGGCAAACTGCCCTCGTTGGCCGACGCCACCACCAGCTTCGACAGCGGCTCGTCGGCTAAATCCGCCACCCGCGCGATGCGCAGGGCCCCGATGCGGCGCGCGCCCGGCGGCGGCTCGCCGGCCTCCAGCGCCCGCACGAACTCGTGGCGAAAGGCGTCCATCGTGACCACCACGCCGTCGTCCTTCAGCCGGATCACCGCCGCCTCGTACCGATCCAGCGTCTCCGTGAGCACGCGCCACGCGTGCGCATCCCGCGCGAGCGCGTGAAGCTCCGCGCGCGCAAGCCCCACCGGCACGTCGTCGCGTGCCAGGGTTGCGCGCGCATCGAAGCCCACGCGCGCGGGAAAACCGAGCGCCCGCCACAGCTCGCGCGCCGCGCGAATGTGCTCCAGGCGCGTACGCGCACGCTCCACGCCCCAGAGCACGTCGCCCACCCGCCGCGCGAGCCCCGAAAGATTCCCCGCCGCCGTCGCCGCGAGCTCCGCCACGGGATCGGCCCCGCGCACCGTGGGCGTCTGCTCCAGGGCATTGGCCAGCCGATGCAGCTCGGTGCGCGCCGCGCGCCCATCCGCGAGCCCCGTCAACGCCGACGCGTCCACGTACCGCGATCGAAGCAACCGCGCCACGTCGTGCCGCGGAAGCCCGCGCGAGGCCAGCGCATGCGCGTCCAGCGCGCGCGCCACGATGGCCGCCGCGGTAGGCGCCGGCCCGCGCGGATCGTGCACGGGAATGCCCAAATCGTCGAACGCACGCCGAATGGGCTCGAGCACGTGCTCATCGAGCTGCGGCACCGCCACGGCCATCGCCTCGATGGGCACGCCCCGCAAAAGCTCCGCGTACACGGCATCGGCCACCGCACGCGCCTGCACTTCCGCGCTCTCGGCTTGGCGAATCTCCAGCCGCGACGGCTCCGGCACCGTCCCGTCGAGGCGCAGATCGCCGAGCACGGGCTCGATGGCCACCGTTTCGGGCGCCCCATCGAGCGCACGCGCCACGTCGTCGAACACGATCTCCAGAGGATTGCGCTCGCGCGTTGCATCCAGCCGGGACTCGAACGTCGGTAGCTCCAGCACCGCGGCCCCACCGCACCGTCGCAGCACGCCGTCGAGCGCACGCCACCACGCCAGATCGGCCGGCTCCCACGCCACGATCCACCGCGCCAGAAGCTGCGCGTGCCCCACCGCGTCCTTCACGGCCGCAGGCTCCATCGACCCGAGAACGCGCGCGAGCGCCGCCCCCGCCGAGCGACCATCGACGAGTCCCAGCGCCGAGAGCGCACGGTCGAGCGCCACCATCGCCGAGCGAAGCATGCGCGCGCGCCGGCTCGAGGTACCGCCCTGCGCCTCCATGTGCTCCAGCGCCCCGAGGCTCGTATCCGACGCACGCAACGTGGCGATGGCCGCGTCGATCGAGTCCACCGTTTTGAGCCACACGTGCGATGCACCGCGGGCCATGGGGCCGAGCAGCGGATCGTCCGGCGCCACCGCGGCCAGTGCGTCGGCCAGGGCCAGACGCGTGATCTCCGGCGAGGCCAAGGTCACGTCCGGCGCGAGCGCCAGGAGGAGGCGGTGCTTGAGCGCCGTGCGCGTTTCGCACGCGAACCCCTCACGCGACAACCGCTCGACGTGACGCTCCGTGGGGACGACGAGCAGCAGCTCCGTCGTCACGGAACGACCCGCAAGGGGACCGCGAATACCTCCTTCAGCGCGGAACGCTCGTACAAAAAGGCGTACGCGGCCTGCGACGAGAGCACCCGCTTGATGTAGCCGCGGGTCTCCTCGTACGGAATATTCTCCACGAACAAGTCGAAGTCGGTGGCCGTTCGCTTGGCCAGCCAGCGGTTCACCGCCCCCGGCCCCGAGTTGTACGCCGACACGGCCAGCGATTTGTTCTGCGCGTACGACGTCCGCAACTGCGCGAGCAACTTCGTCCCGAAGGCGATGTTCACGTCGGGCCGTTTCAGCGACGCCTCGTCCCAGGGCATACCGGTCCCCTTCGCGAGCGCCTTCGCCGTCGGCACCACGAGCTGCATCAACCCGTAGGCATTGGCAAAGCTCTTCACCTCGGGAAGAAAGGTCGACTCCTCGCGCATGATGCCCCAGGTGAGCGACAGCGGCAGGCCATTGGCCTCGCTCTCCTTCTTCACCAGCGCCTCGAACGCGCGCGGATAGGCTACTTCCCAGGCAAAACGCCACGTCCCCACCGGGTAGTGTGCGAGATGCTCCTGCAACTTCGCCCGCGTGAAGGCGTGCCCCAACTCCGGCGCACCGCCGCGGTTGTACACGTCGCCCATCACCCAGAGCAGTTCGTGCTCGGCGTCGTCGGCCAGCAAGTTCGCCTTGGTGAACTCCTTCTTGGCCCCTTCGATGTCGCCCACCTCGAGCAAGCGCACGCCGCGATCGAACGCGGGTGTGGCAAACTCCGGATGATCGTGCGTGAGAAACGACCCGGAGGGTTCACGCGCCTGCGCCGCCTCCAAGGCTTTCGCGGCCATCCCTTCGTCCAGCGACGCGAGCCTCGTGTAGGCCTGCGTCATGTAGAACGTCAGCGGGAAGTCCTCGATGATCTTCGCATAGCGCGCGCGCGCATCTTCCACGTCGCCCTTGGCTTCCGACACACGCGCACGAAAATACGGCGCACGGCCCGACGTCGCCCACGCGCGGTCCAGCGGATCGAGCGTGATGGCGCGATCCAAAGGATCTTTCGCCCCGGCCCAATCGCCGCGCGTCATGCGATGGAGTGCCACGCGGAAGAGGGCTTCCGTGCCCATGTCCCCATCCGGGTAGTCATCGGGCAGGCTGAGAAGCATGGTCGTGAACCGCGATTCGTCGCCCGACTCGCCCAAGATGAGCGCCGCCAAGAGCCGCGCATCGTCGGCGAGGCGGTGCTTGGGAAACTGGTGCTCGACCTTGCCGAATCGGTCCACCGCCTCCTGCGTCCGATTGGCCGAGCGACTCGCCTTGCCGCCTTGAAAGAGCGCGCTCACGAGCTGCTCGTCGCCCGTGCACATGCGGATCGCATCGCCCCACGCGTCGGCCGCGGGCTGCTTCGTTCGCGCGACGGCTTGCGCGCGCATCGACCCGACCTTGCACGCCACGCTTCCCGACTTGCCCGGACCGCCTACTCCCCAAGCCGCGATGAGCGCGTTCGCCGCAGTGAGCCCGCGCGAAGGTTCGCCGTTGTCGAGGTAGCCCTGGATCTGCCGGACCAACTCCGCTTCGCTCAGGGCATCTTTGAACTGCGGCTCGCTCTTGCGCAGCAAGGCGGTCGCGCGTTGACGCGCCGACTGCGCGCCCGAGCTTTCGGCAATTTTGGGAATCTCGATCACCACGCGCGTCGCCAAGTCGTACGCCTCGCGCGGCGTCCCCTCGGTTTGGCCCTCGATGATCGCGTTGGCCAAGCGCACCGACAGCTCCACCCAGCGCGGGAGCTTCGGATTCTCCGCGAGGATCTCGCGCCACAATTTGGCGGCGGCACTGCGCTCTCCGCGGCCGGCCAGCGCGTCGGCGAGGGCGATTTTCGCCTCGTCGTAGGCGGGGAGCGACGTGGGGACCGCGTGCGCGTGTTGAAAGCTTTCGTCCCAACGTGCCGCCTTGCCGAGCACCTGCGCGGCGCGCAGCTTGGCATAGGGCGCGAGCGGACACTCCTCCTTCATCGCGTCGTACGCGTTCACCGCCTCCGCCGGCTCGCCCGCGAGCGTGTGAAGGCGCCCGGAGAGGTACGACCACGCGCAGATGGACGCGGCATCCGCCGGGTTCGCCGTGCGGGCATCGTCGACCATGCGCGCCGCACGCGCGTGCTCTTTGACGCGCTCGAGATCGCGCACGCCAGCAAGGCGTGGATCGTCGTAGGCCGATTCCACCTTGGGGACTTCCCGCGGCGAACGCACCGCGGGCGGCGGAATCTTGGCCTCGGCGGGCTTGACCTCGCCGCTCGAAGGACGCGGCTCCGGCTCGCGACTGTTCGACCCGCACGCCGCCAAGCTCACCAGCAGCGTAGCGTTCACCGCCCTGACCAACAGACGCCTCATCGCTTTCGCCATGCGTCGCTCGCGCACTCCTCTTCCATCGCTACGATGCGCTTGCGCGCGCGCTCGAGGTAACGCGACCGATCCTTGTCGACGACGTCGGCGTCGGCCTTGCGCTGAACCAATTCACCGCGGGCGCGCGCCTCGTCGTCGGCCGCGCTTTGCTCCGCCAGCGCCGCATGCTCGACCTTCGCATCCATCGCCTCGCGCTCCGCACGCGCCACCCGCTCCCATGCCCCGCCGCGCTGCAGGTCCGCGGCGCGCAGCACGCCTTGGGCAAGGGCATCGCGTTCGGCCGCGCGGGCGACCGAGGCCTCCGCGGCCGCACGCGCCCGCGTGATCTCCAAGGCCTGCCGCTGCTCCTCGGCCGATTCGCGCGCACGAATCGCCGAAGCGAGCTCCACCGTAGCGTCCTCGACGCGGCGATTCCGCAGATCGAGAAGCACTTCCAGGGGATACGACTTGCGCGGCATGGGACCCCTCGGAGTGTAGCGCACGTACTAGGATGGCACGCTCGAGGATCTGTATGAAAAGGACGCTTTCCCTCCCATTCACCTTGTTCTTGCTCGCGTGCGGGTCGTCGTCACCCGAGCCCGCCGGCCCTTCCGCCGCGCCGCCTGCGGCATCCATTTCGACCCCCGCGCCGGTGGCCGCGGACGACGCCATGGCCTTGGTTCATCGCATGAAGACGGCCACGGGTGCCGAGCGATGGGACGACGTGCGCGCGCTGCATGCGAAAGGCGACGCGGTCTTCGACGGCGTCAAAGGCACCTTCACGTTGGACGAAGATCTCCAGGGGCGCTTCGCCCTGCGCGCCGCGCACGAGGTCTTCGTCGTGGGGGAAGGCTTCGACGGCAAGCAGCGTTGGCGCCAGGATGCCGGCGGGCAGCCGCACGCACTCGATACCGCGGAGGCCAAGGCCATTGCCGTGTCCGAGGTGTACCTGGCCAGCCGCCGCTACCTCTTTCCAGACCGGTTCAACGCGCAGTTTCGCCGCTCGCAGTTCGAAGAGGACGGACGCAGCTGGGAAAAGCTGGAGGTGACCCCCGAGGGCGGACGCACCATCACGATGCGCATCGACCCCAAGAGCTACCTCGTCGACCGCACCAGCATGCACCTCTCGTTTCACCCGCGCGTGACGAAGTACGCAGATTACCGCGCCGTGGACGGCAAGCTGCAGCTTCCCTTCTCCATTCAGACCCAAGACGAGGAAGCGCTGACCATCGCCTCCTACCGCCTCGAGACGGGAAGCCCGTCCGACGGCGACTACGCCGTACCCCCCAACAAAGTCACCGACGTGCGCATGCCCGCGCCGAAGACGCTGGCCGCGATGCACCTCGATCCCGGGGGACGCTTCCTCATCGAGGCCAAGGTGAACGGCAAAGGGCCGTTTCTCTTCATCCTCGACACGGGGGGCCATGCCATCGTGACCCCGGAGTTCGCGGCGCAACACGGACTGGCGGCCGTGGGCGGTGGCATCAGCTACGGCTCGGGCGAAGGCTCGACGCCGACGAAGTACACGAAGGTGGCCTCGTTCCGGCTCGGCGGGGCGGAGATGGTCGACCAGCCCTTTTTGATCATGCCGTTCCCCTACTCGATGCTGGATCGGGGAAAAAAGGCGCCCATCGTAGGCATCTTGGGCCTCGAGGTGTTCGACCGGTTCACCGTTCGCATCGACTACGACGCCAACACGATCGAGCTCTCCCCCGCGGGCGAGCCCCCATCGACCACAGGCACGCGCGTGCCGCTCGAGTTCACCCTCGACATGCCCATGATCAAGGCCAAGCTCGACGGCCAGGAGGGCATGTTCGGCATCGACACCGGCAACTCGGGCGACGTCGTCATCTTCGGCGAGTGGGCCACCAAGAACGGCCTGGCGGATCGGTACCGCGCCGGCATGCCGCTCACGTCCTTCGGGGCGGGCGGCGAATCGGTGAATTACCTTGCGCGCGCCCAGGGCATGGAGATCCAAGGCCTGGTCATCCAAGAGCTTCTCGCCCGCCTGGCCCTGGACAAGGGCGGGGCGTTCGCCGCCACGGGCGAAGCGGGAAACATCGGCCAGACGGTCTTTCCGCGCTTCAACATCACCTTCGACTACCGCGCGAAGACGATGCAGCTCGAGCCGCGCAAGGCGCCGAAGATCTGGCCGGCGCCCCGCGCGGGATTCGGCGCGGGCAAGGCCAAGGCGGACGCGTTCCGCATCCACACCGTCGTGAAGGACGGCCCCGCGGCGGCGGCGGGTCTCAAGGTCGGCGACTCGTTCGTGGCCATCGATGGCGTCCCCGCGGAGCGCCTCTCCTCGGCGGACCTGTATCAAAAGGTCCGGCAAGCGCCCGGCACCAAGGTCCGCCTCGCCGTGCAACGCGACGGGAAACGCCAGGATGTGACCCTCACGTTGCGCGAGCTGGTGCCGTAGCCTTCGAAACGACTAATGCCGCCCCGGTTCCTCGGTCGTGGGCGGCGTGGTCTCGCGTGCATCCTGCACGGCCTGCGCCAGGGCGAAGCGCAGGGCACAAATGCGGCCGGCTACGACCAACAGGCGGCGGAGCGAATCGGTCACCTTTTCGCGCGTGCGCGTGGTGAACTCGAGCCACCCGGCCGAGGTTCCCGGAAGGGGCACGGCAATTTTCGTGCGACCGTCGCCGGTGGCCATCTCCAGCACCGTGAGGCCGTCGCGCGAGGCCGGCTGGTTGCCGCTAGGCGGGACGAACTCGACGACCTCGCACTCGGCGTACGACTTGGCCCAGCCCTCCAGGGCGCGCGCGATCGACGGCGGATCGGTGGCGCCGCCCAGCGCTTCGTCCAGGGCAAATACCGCGGCGAGCCCGCGCACGTCGGCGGCAACACCCGTGAACAGCGTGTGGACGTCTTTGGTGACGGAGGCGCGGTAGCGGGGCACCTCCTCGAAGTCGTCGGCGTCGGCCGCCTCGGTCACGAGCAGGTACGTATCGCCCACGACGACGGTGTCGCCAACCTTGACGATGGCCTCCGCGATCTCTTTGCCGCGGTACAGAAGCGGCGCAGCCCCGTCGCAGACGTGGATGCGCGCGCCCTGCTCCGTGGCCACGACGTGGAAGTGGTGGCGCGACACGGAGCGGTCGTCGAGGCGCAAGTTGGCGTCGCGGGCCCGGCCCACCATCTTGACGTCATGGTTGATGATGAGCTGGGCCCCCACGTTCAATCCGCGTGCGACGATGAGGCGCCGTGTCGGTTGGGCCATCCCACCACACAGCATAGTCAATCGATCGAAATTCGCGAGCGCCGTTGTGCTTACCGCCAGGCCAGGCGAGCCGCCAGCCTAGCGTCCGCCTGCACGGGCTTTGTCCACTGGCGCCATCAGGCGGGCAAGCTTGCGAAGGGCAACGATGCTTCGCACCTCCACCACGCTCCCCCGGGCATCGAGCTGCACCATGATGACCGTGCGCGGCGCAGTGCCTTCGCGACGGACCGATCGCGAGGCCACGATGGCCGGCAGGCCGTTGAGCATGCGAAATGCGATGTCGACGCCACCCTTTTGCGCATACTGCGTGGTCCTGGTCCAAAAGGTCGACACCTTGGGGCGGCCCACGACGGGAACGCGCGCCGCAAAGAAGTCACCATCCGAGTCGCTCACCGAGCGTACACTCTCGGTCAAGAGGCGCTCGATGGCCTCGGTGTCCCGCGTGACGAACGAGGCCATCAGCGACGCCAGCACGGCGCGCGTCCGTTCCTGCAGTTCCCGCGTCGGGATGCAGCGCTCCTGGTCGTACGTCTCCATCATGCGGCGGGCACGGTGGTGCGTGACCTTGACGTGCGTCTCGCTCATGTCGAGCACACCGGCCACTTCGCGTACGGAATAGTCGAAGACGTCGCGCAAAAGGAGCACGGCACGGGGGCGCGGCTGCAGAGCCTCGAGCGCCAAGAGGAACGCGAACGACGCGCTCTCCAGCAAATCGTAGCCCGCGTCCGCCCCCGCCTCGGACGCGTCGGCGCTCGCGTCGTCCTCCGTGTCGATGGGCTCGGGCAGCCACGGACCCACGTAACCGCGGCGGCGCCGCTGCCGCAGAAGGTCGATGCCCGCGTTGCTGGCGATGCGTCCGAGCCACGGGCGCATCTCGCCCTCGGGCAGGCGCTCGCGGGCCATCGCGCGCACGAAGGTGTCCTGCACGATGTCGTCGGCATCCTGCGCGCTGCCCGTCATACGGTACACGATCGCCCACACGTGCTTCGCGTGCTCTCGGTACGCTGCATCGTAGGACGGGTCGGCCTTCAACGCTCGTTCATCATGCCACGTCGCGCAGGGTGGTGGCCTCCATGGCAAGATCCGCTGCGCGGTAGGCGCTGGCAAGGGACGCGTCCACGAGCAAGCCCTCGTCGCCGACCCAGTCACCGGCCAGGAAAAGACGGGGCACGTCCGCCACCGCCACCGGCGTGCGCACGCCGCGCGCCGACGCGAGCGGCAAGGCGTTGACCACGGTCATGGCGGGCAGGAATCGCGTGTGCGCCACGTGCGATCGCCAGCCCGGCTGCGCGCGATCGAGCACGCCTTCGAGCTCGGCCCGGATGGCCGCGGGCTTCACGATTTCGCCCGCCAAGTAGCGCGCCACGTGGACGACGGCGCCACCCTCGGGTGCAAGGCGCGCAAAGGCGCTGTGCACGGACAGATAGTCGGCGCGATCCAGGCCCAAGGTGAAATGGTGCTGCGGCTTCGGGAGCGTGCGCAGCGCCACATCGAGGCACGCCGCACGCGCCGGCACGGCGTCGGTGGCGGCACGGGCGAGCGAAGCGCTGTCGGGCATCAACGCCGCCGCCGTGCGCGGTCCCACCGCGAGCACCACCGCGTCGGCCACGAGCGCGCCTCCATCGGGGAGGTGCACACCGAGGTGTCGTCCTTCGCGCACGATCCGCGCCGGTGCGACGCCTGTCTGAATGTGCACACCGGCTTGCCGGGCGAGCTCCGCGAACCGATCGACGAGGCTCTGCCAGCCGCCGTGCAGGTACGTCACGCCATGCGCCAGCGTCATCCTCAGCTGACGCAGTGCCCACGCGGCCGAGAGGCGCTCGTGATCCGCGCAGTACGTCGCCACGCGAAAGAGCCCGGAGAGAAACGCGCGGGCCTCGGGGTTCTTCACGCGCCCCACCCATGCCGCGAGCGGCGTCGCCTCGAGGCCGGCGTCATGGGCCAGCTCGTTCATCACTGAGGCCAATTCGAGCTTGCCGCCCACCCCAATGAGCCCACTCGCCAGCATCGACAGCGTGCCACTCGGCATGGGGTGAACGCGCCCGCCAAGCTCGACGAAGCGATTCGGCGATTTGAACATCATGCCGTCCCACGGCACGTCCATCGCGCGCAGCACACGCTCCGCATGCCCGCCGAGGTACAGCGCGTGGGGCCCTTGATTGAGCACCCACCCTTTCTCGTCATCCGACGCCGCCCGCCCGCCGAGCCGCTCGGCTCGCTCCAACAACGTCACCGCCGCCGCACCTGCCCGCGCCATGCGCAACGCCGCGCACAGGCCCGCCAGCCCGCCGCCGACCACAACCACGCTGCTCCTCGTCATGATCACCTCTTTCCAAAGGGATCACGACGAGGATTGCCGAAAGGTTACAGCTGTTGCAGCAAGCGTCAGCTCTCGGGGTTGTTCCACTCCTGGATGGACTTCACGCTCGTCCGCACGCCATGGCTGGCCTCGATGGCATCGCATGCAGCGAGCGCGGCCGCGATGGTCGTGAAGTACGGCACGTTCATCAGGAGCGTCTGGCGGCGCAAGGAGAAGCTGTCCCGCACTTCTTGGGCGCCCATGGTCGTGTTGACCACCATGCCCACCTTGCCGCTGCGGATCTCGTCGACGACGTGGGGCGCGCCCTCGGCCACCTTGTTGATGACCTGCACCGGAATGCGCGCGCGCTGAAGCGCTGCCGCCGTGCCGCGCGTGGCCGAGATCTGGAAGCCCATGGCGCGAAGACGTCGCGCGATGATGCAGGCCACCGGCTTGTCCTCGTCCTTCACGCTGATGAAGGCGCGCACCGTCGACTTCTTCGACCCCTCCGTCAAAAGCCCAGACTGCCCAACGGCGAGCATGCTCTTGCAGAAGGCGCGCGCGAACGTATCGGCGATGCCCATCACCTCACCGGTGGAGCGCATCTCCGGCCCGAGAATCGTGTCCACCCCGGGGAACTTCGTGAAGGGGAACACGCTCTCTTTCACCGACACGTGGCGCGGCACGATCGCATCCTCGACGCCCAGTTCATCGAGCGTCTTGCCTGCCATCACGCTCGCCGCGATGCGGGCCAGCGGGCGCCCGGTGGCCTTGGAGACGAAGGGCACCGTGCGGCTGGCGCGCGGGTTCACCTCGAGGACGTACACCTCGCCGCCTTTGACGGCGAACTGCACGTTCATCAGGCCCACCACCCCGAGCTCCAGCGCCAGCATGCGCGTTTGCTCTTCGATGGAGAGCACGATCTCCGGGCTGAGCGAGTGCGGAGGCAGCACCGACGACGAGTCGCCCGAGTGCACGCCTGCTTCCTCGATGTGCTGCATCACGCCGCCGATGACCGCGCGCTTTCCATCCGCCACGCAGTCGACATCCACCTCGATGGCGTCCTTGAGGAACTCGTCGATGAGGATGGTGCTCGTCCCCGCGTCCCGCGCGGCTTCCACCGCACGGTGCACGTACGTCGCAAGCTCCTCGCGCGTGTACGCGATGAGCATCGCGCGCCCGCCGAGCACGTAGCTCGGACGCACCAACACCGGGTAGCCGATTTCGTCGGCGATGCGCATCGCATCGTCGGCGCCCTGCGCGATGCCGCTGCGCGGCCGCTTGAGCGCGAGCTTGCTGAGCAGCTCGTCGAAGCGCCCGCGATCCTCCGCGCGATCGATGGCATCCGCCGTCGTGCCGAGCAGCTTCACCCCGGCGCGCTCGAGCGGCACCGCGAGCTTCAGCGGCGTCTGCCCGCCGAATTGGACGATGACGCCCACCGGCTTCTCTTCCTCGACGATGGCCAGCACGTCTTCCAACGTGAGCGGCTCGAAATACAACCGGTCCGACGTGTCGTAGTCCGTCGACACCGTCTCGGGGTTGCAGTTCACCATCACCGCTTCGTACCCGAGCGACCGCACCGCCTGCACCGCGTGCACGCAGCAATAGTCGAACTCGATGCCCTGCCCGATGCGATTCGGCCCGCCGCCGAGGATGACGACCTTGCGCTTCGTCGCCTCGTTCGCCCCCGACTCGCTCTCCGTGTCGTACGTCGAGTAGAGGTACGGCGTGTGCGCCACGAACTCCGCGGCACACGTATCGACCCGCGAGAACACCGGTTTGACGTTCACGCGCAGCCTCTCGGCGCGCACGGCGTCCTCGGTGCTGTTCGTGGCCTGCGCGATCTGCCGATCGGAGAACCCGAGGCGCTTGAACCGATGCAGCGTCTCTTTCTCCAAGGTCGCGGCGCCGAGCTTCACCATCTCGCGCTCGCCGTCGATGATGCGGCGAATGTGCGCCAAGAACCACGGGTCGATCTTCGTACGGTCGTGCAGCTCTTTCTCGGTCATCCCGAGACGCATCGCATCCGCCACGTAAAAGAGCCGATCCGGGGTGGGCACGCCCACGAGCGCGCGCAGCGCCTCGAGCTGCTCGGCGGCATCCACCGGCTGCAACTCGTGCGGCAGTTCCACCTCGGGGGCTTCCATGCCGAGGTCGCGCGCCTTCTTCGGCTCGGCCAGCAGGCGATAGTCCACCTTGCCGATGAGCGACGATAGGCCGTCTTTTCCGGTCTCCAGCGAGCGACCGGCCTTCTGCAGCGCCTCGGGGAAGGTGCGGCCGATGCTCATCGCCTCGCCCACGCTCTTCATCTGCGTGCCCAAGGTGGTCTCGGCGCCGGGGAACTTCTCGAAGGCGAAGCGCGGCCACTTCACCACGACGTAGTCGATGACCGGCTCGAAGGCCGCGCTGGTCTTGGTGATGTCGTTGGTCAGCTCGTCCAGGCGATAGCCGACGGCCAGCTTGGCGGCGACCTTGGCGATGGGGTAGCCCGTCGCCTTCGACGCGAGCGCGCTGGAGCGCGACACGCGCGGGTTCATCTCGATGACGTAGACGCGGCCGTCGTACGGGCTCACCGCGAACTGCACGTTCGAGCCGCCCGTCTCCACGCCGATTTCCGTCATGACGGCGCGCGAGGCATCGCGCAGGCGCTGGAACTCGCGGTCGGTCAGGGTCATCGCCGGCGCCACCGTGATGGAGTCGCCGGTGTGCACGCCCATCGGGTCGATGTTCTCGATCGAGCAGACCACGATGAAGTTGTCCGCCACGTCGCGGATGACCTCGAGCTCGTACTCTTTCCAACCGAGCACGCTCTCCTCGATGAGCACCTCGGCGGTGGGCGACTGCGCGAGCGCCCAGGCCACCTTCGCATCGAGCTCGCTCGCATCGTAGGCGATGCCGCCGCCCGATCCGCCCAGGGTGAACGAGGGACGAAGAATCGCCGGGAAGCCCGTGCGCGTGACGATGTCGCGCGCTTGCTCCACCGACTTGGCCGTCTCGGCGCGCGGGCAGCTAAGCCCGATCTTCTCCATCGCCGCCTTGAAGAGCGAACGATCCTCGGCCTTGGCGATCGAGTCCGGCTTGGCGCCGAGCATCTCCACGCCGAGCTCGCGGAGCACGCCGTGTTCGTGCAGCTCCAAGGCGAGGTTCAGCGCAGTCTGTCCACCGAGGGTGGGCAGGATGGCGTCAGGCTTCTCACGGGCGAGGATCGCGGCGACCGTACGAAACTCGAGAGGCTCGATGTACGTGCGCGAGGCGAGCTCGGGATCGGTCATGATCGTCGCAGGATTGGAGTTGACGAGAACGACCTCGTATCCCTCCTCCAAGAGCGCTTTGGCTCCCTGCGTGCCCGAATAGTCGAACTCGCAGGCCTGGCCGATCACGATCGGTCCCGCACCCAGGAGCAGAATCTTCTTGATATCCGTCCGGCGGGGCATTGCGTCCCGCCCTATACCAGATCAACGCCGGGCGATGGAGCTGCGTGTCTCATTCGCGTGTTTCGGGTCCGGACCGAGCGGAACACCGAACCGGGCGTGCAGGCGTCTTGCCTCGACGGAATCGGGATGATTTTCGAGGACCTCCTCGAGTACGGCGAGCGCGTCGGCGCGGTGTCCGGTGCCATCGAGGACGGTCGCCAGGAAAATTCGTGGCTCCGCGCTGCCATCCCGCAGGGCCCACGCCTCGCCAGCGCGGCGCGCATCGCGCAAATCGCCGGCCTTCGCGGCCGCGTTCGCCCACGCCTTCAGCGCCGCGGGGTCGCTCATGTGCGTTTTCGCGAAGGAACGCGCCTCCAAGAGGCGCCGGTCGGGCGTGCGGTCGAGCGTTCGCGCCGCGATTTCCGTGCCCATATCCGTGCCCGTGCTCGTTTCCGTGTCCGCCGCTGCACGGGCCTCGGCCACGGGAGCGGGCATGGACACGGGCACGTTCACGGGAGACGTTGCCAGCGAGCTCGTCTCGGGCGTGGGAACAGCGCTATGCCCGAGCCCGATGGCGCGTACCCCCACCGCCGCCACCGCAACGAGCGCAACCGCAGCCACGGCCCGTGAGGCGACCCGCCGCACGTTCCAGGACCGCGCCGGCGGCGCCAGGCTCGCCTCCAGCGCCTCGCGCATGGCCCGCGCACTCGCGAACCGGTTGTCCGCCGACTTGGCGAGCGCCGTCATGATGACGTTCTCGAGCGTCTCCGGGATCCCGCGATGCGGAGCGCGCACACGCGGGGGCTCGGGCACCTCGCGCAGTTGCTTGCCCATCACGAGCACGCTCGAGGAGCCTTCGAACGGTGGCGTTCCCGTCACCAATTCGTAAAGCACGCACCCAAGCGCATACAGATCGCACCGCCCGTCGACCGAGTCGCCCGCGACTTGCTCCGGCGACATGTATTCCGGCGTGCCGAAGATCGCGAACCCCTGATTTCGCTTCTCGTCGTGCACGCTCACGTCGCTCAGGGCCATGGCCACGCCGAAGTCGAGCAGCTTCATCGTGCCCGCGCGCGTGAGAAAGATGTTCGCCGGCTTCAGGTCGCGGTGAACGAGGCTCGCATCGTGCGCGGCCTCCAGCGCACGCGTCGTCTCGATCGCGAGATCCACGGCCTCGCGGAAGTCCATGCCGCGGGTGCGCGTGAGGCGCTGGTCCAAGGTCTCGCCGTCGAGCAGCTCCATGGCGAGAAAAACGCGCCCATCGAGCGCCCGGCCGAAGTCGTACAGCAGGCACAGATTCGGATGCGACAGCGCCGCAATCGCGCGTGCCTCGCGCCGGAAGCGCTCGATCGCGTCCTTCGCCGACGCATGCTCGGGGGAGAGCACCTTCAGCGCGATGCGCCGTCCGAGCTCCACGTGCTCCGCCTCGTACACCGCGCCGCTGGCGCCTTCGCCGATCTTGCGCACCAGCCGATACGGTGTGCCCGGCAAGGTCGCCGCATCGTCGTTCATGTGCGCGCGCACCTGCTCGGCGACGGCCCCCGCCGCCGGCGTCGAGGTCTCCTTCTGGAGCGAGCGCGCACCCTTGAGGAGCTTCGCGAACTCCGCACGCGATCGCGCGGGCTCGGCCGGCCAGAGCACCTTCATCAGGGCCGAGACGCGCCCGCGCACCCCGCGCTCGCCGGCTTTTGCGGCAGGCGCCGTCGAGAGAATCTTCGCCAGATCGTGCGCCGCCTGCCCCGCCGCGGCATAGCGATCGTCGGGCTCGTTCTCGGTGAGCCGCGCAATCACGGTGTCCAAGTCGGCCGGCGCACCGATCTCCTCGGCGATCTTCGGCACGACGACTTTGCCCGCCGCCGCATCCTCGAGGTGCTTCTGCGGATCCTGCGTGAGGAAGCGCCGCCCGGCGCAAAGCTCCCAGAGCATGATCCCCAGCGCATAAATGTCGATGCGGCCGTCGCCGACCTGCTGCCGCGCAACCTCGGGGGCCACGTACCCGGGCTTTGCGAACACCACGCCCGCCACCGTGTGGCAACGCCGGTTGTGACCGCGCGCGGTGCCGAAGTCGATGAGCTTTACCTCGCCGGCGTAGCCGATCATCACGTTCTGCGGGCTCAAGTCGCGGTGCACGATCCCGAGCGGCGTGCCGTCGACGCCCGCGCGCTCGTGCACGTGGGCGAGGGCGTGCGCCATCTCGATGGCGATGGCCAGCGCCTCCGCCCAACCGATGCGCGCCCCGAGTTGGATCGCGCGCTGCCGCACGTCCGCGAGCGAGCGTCCTTCGACGTATTCGACCAACGTGTACGGCTCGCCCGCTTCGTCGGTGGAGGCCTCGAGGACCTGCGCCACGCCCGGGTGATTGAGCTGCGACTGCACGCGCGCCTCGTCGAGGAACCGCGCGAGGAACGATCCATCGTGGATGTGATCGCGCCGCACCGTCTTCACGACGCACGGCCGCTCCGCCCCCTCGATGCCCGTCGTCGCCGCCAGGTAGACGTCGCCCATGCCGCCGCGTGCGAGAAGCTTCATGAGAAGCAACCGCCCGAACACGCGGGGCACGGCCATCGCCCCATCCGAAGGCGACCCCGCCGAAAATCCGCTCGAGATCGGGGCCTTGGAGGGCCGGTCCGCCGTCGCTAGCTCGGTCATGCGCCGGACGGTAAAGACCGCCCCCAGAAGGGCCAAATTTTCGACCCTCGTGAAGGAGGCTCTACCTCACTGCGGTGCGCAGAGACCCGGCGGCTTCTTGTCGATGGTGGCGATTTGCTGCTTTGCGTCGATCCCGATCTTCTGCTTCGGGTACCGATTCACGCACGACTGAAACGCCAACTTGGCGTCGTTGCAGTCATGCAGCATCAGGTACGCCTGCCCCATCGCGTACAGCGTTTTGTCGAGCACATTGGACTTAGGGTTGAGCTTCAGCACGCGGTTGAACTCGCCCAACGCCGTGGCCGGACGCCCCTCGAGCAAGTCCGCGTCGCCCATCAGGAACAGCACGTCGTCCGTGCGATCGTCCGTCGGATACCGCTGCACGTACTCACGCCCCAAGGTGCGGGTGAGCCCCCAGTCCTTCTGCGCGTACGCCGCCTCGGTCGCCGAGTAGTGCTGCGCCTTGTCCGCCGGGATGTTCACGGGCGGAGGCTTGGTCGGTTGCACTTCCTGGGCGCGCTTCAACTCGTCGAGACGCCCATTCACTTCCTCGCGCACCGAACCGACTTCCTTGCGCAGGTCTTCCACCGCACGGGTGCTCTCGTCCATCTTGCCGGTGAGCGAGTTCACCCGGTTCTTCTGGGCGACGATGTCCTCGTCCTTGTCGGCGTACGCCCGCGTCGCATTGTCGAGCCGCTCGCGCGTCGCATCGAGATCAGCGCGCAACGTCGCCATCTCCTGCTTTTGCTGCTCGATCGTCTTCGTGAGCGCATCGACCCGCGCCACGTCCGCCTTGTGATCCTTCTCCATCGCAAACAGCCCACACCCCGACGTCGCCGACGCGACCAGGGTGAGGGCTGCTGCCGCCAGTGAAAACCTAGCGAATCTCGATGTCGACGCGGCGATCATTCTCCCAGCCTGCCTCGTCCGTACCCACCGCATCCAGCTTGCCGCGCGACGACGTGGCAACGCGGTCGGAGCCGACGCCCGCCGCCGCGAGGAAGTTCTTGATGACCTCCGCGCGCTCGGCGCCAAGGCTCATGTTGAACTCGTACTCGCCGCGGTTGTCGCAGTGCCCCGTCAGCAGGACGCGGGAGCCCTTCAGGGGCCCGGTCGTCAGGCAGCCCACCAAGCGCGTGAGCGTCTGCTTGCTCATGTCGCGCAGGGTCGACTGCTCGAAGTCGAACTTCGGTGCCGGGAAGTCGCTGCAGCCGGGCCCGCCTTGGGGCGGCTTGACGCAGTGGCCATTTTCGCAGCGCGAGCCTTGCGGGCACGGCTTTTCATCGCTGCACTCGCGAACCTCGGCCACCTTGTCCTGGCAGCGATTGTTCACGCACGGCGCACCGCCGGGGCACGCTTTCTTGTCGTCGCAGTAACCGACGACGGCCAAGCACTGGCCGGATTCGCACTTCTGTCCGGTGGCGCAGCCCTTGTCATCGCGACAGTCGACGCACTTTCCATTGAGGCAAACGCCTTTGTGACCTTCGGCGTTGCAGTGCTCGTCGTTGTCGCAATTGGGCCATTTGGGACCGCCGCATCCGACAAAGACGCAGACGACCACCAGCGTAACCCACGCGAACATGCGAAGCGCCGCGGCTTGCGGACTGCGCACCTTTCCGTGGGCGGATTGCGTGCTGGAAAGAGTCATACCTCCGGGGGTTAGTCGCCGGGCGGCCTCTTTGTCAACCTTACATCGCCACCGCGTCGTCACGGGGAGCGTGCTATGAGCTGCACCGCAGCAATGGCGACCGCCCCGATTTCGCAAGTCACCACCACGTCCATCGACTTCGATGCGAATCGGTACAAGACGATCTTATGGCTCGCGATGCCCACGGTCTTCGCGATGCTCTCGCAGAGTTTCGTCAACGAGATCGACGTCTTCTTCTTCGCGCACCTGCCGCACCCCGACAGCTCGAACGGACAAGCTGCACTTTTCCCCTCGCTGATCATCGTGTGGCTTTTCGGCGGCTCCTTGAGCGCGCTGAGCGTCGGCACGCAGGCCCTCGCCGCCCGCCGCTACGCCGAAGGTGACCATGCCGGCGCCGGCGCCGTGCTCACCAATGCCACCTTCTTTTGCGTGGTGATGGGGGCCGTCCTTTCCGTCGTCGGCTACCTCGCCGTCCCGAGCATCCTCGGGTTCATGCTGAAAAACCCGGGCGTGCTGGCCACGGCCACGGCTTATGCCCGCTGGCGCCTGCTCGGCGTCATCGGCATGGCCACGACCATGGCCGTGAAGTCGTTCTTCGATGGCATCGGCAAGACGTACGTCCACCTCGTGGCGGCGCTCATCATGAACGTGTTCAACGTTCTCTTTTGCTGGATGTTCATCTTCGGCCGCCTGGGCGCCCCCGCCATGGGCGCGCCCGGCGCTGGCCTCGGCGCCTTCTTGGCCACGTGGATCGGCCTGCTCATCATGCTCTGGTTCGCGCGCCAGGTCCGCCAGGACTTCTCGCTCTTCCGGCGCGCACACCTCTCCGCCAAGCTGAATTGGGACATCCTCAAGCTGTCCATTCCCGCGGCGCTGGCGAACATCATCATGATGGGCGGCTTCGCCCTCTTCTCGAAGGTCGTCGGCCAGCTCGACGAAAGCGCCATCAACGCCGCAGGCGGCATCGCCGAAGCGGTCAACGGCGCGGCCACGACCGACATCGTGGCCATCCTCAAGCTGACCTTCACGGCCTGCATCGCCTTCGGCACCGCCACGGCGACACTCGTGGGCCAATCCCTCGGCGCACGCCGCCCCGACGATGCATCGGCCTTCGGCTGGGCAAGCGTCAAACTCGGACTGGTGCTCTTCGGCTTCATTGGCCTTTGCGAGGGCCTCATCTTCACCCCGCAGATCCTGCACTTCCTCAGCCACTCCCCCGCGGTGCGCGAAGCCGCCTTGACCCCCATGCGCATGATGGGCGTCATGACCCCCATCATCGCCGTCGCGATGATCCTGAGCGAAGCGTTGTTCGGCGCCGGCAACCCGAAGTTCGTCGCCGTCGCGCAATTCCTCCTCGTCTTCTTCTGCCTCCTGCCCTTCGCCTACGTCCTGGGCATCGTCCTGAACCTAGGCCTCACCGGCATCTGGGCCGCCGCCTGCATCTACGCCGGCCTCGCCGCCGTCGTCATGACGCTGAAGTTCCGCGCCGGCGCCTGGAAGAAGATCCGCCTTTAGCGAGCCCAGCCATCCGCTCCAGAATATATCCGATATATATTGGTGCTATCTTTTGTAGCCCCACAACGGAGCGAGATTCATGAGCACGGCGCGAAAGATCCTGGACTGGCACGGTCAGGCCGACGCGGAGCTAACGCGAGATTTGGCCGAGCTCCCGCCGGGCCGTTACGTCTTGGTTCCCGAGCACGAACTCGAGTTTTCAGCCATCTCTGCAGAAGACGAAGCAGCGGTCGAAGAGGGGCTAGACGACATTGAACACGGCAACACCACGTCGTGGAATCGCATTCGTGCCGATCTCGAAGCGAGGATCCAGTCCTCTAGGACGAGCCGTCCCCGGTGAGGGTCGAGTTCTCCGCAAGCGCGCAGCGCGACGTGGAGAAGCACACGGCCTATCTGATCGAGCGTAGCAGCTCATCCGCAGCGAGGTTCGTGGCGGAGCTGGACGGGGCTTTCGCCCATCTTCTCGCGCATCCCCCCACCGGCCATCGCGTCGCCCTAAAGCAACGCAAGTCGCACGTTCGGCGTTGGAATATCGGTGATATGGGCATCTTCTACGACGTGCGTGGGGAAGTCCTCTACGTGATTCGCATACGACACAGCGCACGAAGACCCATCACACGTACCTAGCCACCATCGCCGCCGCCCTGCATCTGCTTCAGCAGCTCCTCCTCGTTGATCTCACCACTCCCCTCCGACGACGGAGCCGGCGCGGTGGTTCCGGCGTCGCCGCCGCGCATCAATTTGAGGAGCTCCTCGTCCTCGCTGTCGGTCCCCGGCTCCGACGAGGGCTCCGCGCCCGCGGCCGGTGCCTGCGGCGTGGCCACTGCCGGCTCGGGGAGCTGACCACCGGGCCACTTTTTGCGGTCCTCCTCCGTGCAGGGAAGCGGGTTCGTACGGTCCTCTTGCACGCACTCGAGGAGCCAGGCTTCGCGCGGCGGTGAGTTGACCCGCGCCGCCGTCTCGCGGGCTTCGCGGATGTCGCGGCGGATGGTGACGTCGCTCAAGGCTGGAATGTAGCTCACCATCACCAGGGCCAAGGCCAGAATGCCCGCAAAGGGCACGACGATCTTGTACAGATCGACCACGGGCCGGTTGAAGCGGAAACTCGATATGAACAGATTGAGGCCCAGCGGCGGGCAGCAATAGGCAATCTCCAGATTGAGGAGAAAGATCATGGCCATGTGGAACGGCCCCAAATTGAAGCGCGCGGCGAAGGGTAAAATGAGGGGGACGGCCACCAAAATGGCACTAAAGCCATCCATGAGCATGCCCAACACAAGCAAAAAGACGTTGAGCACAATCAAGAATTGCCACGTCTTGGTCAATCCCAACTTGACCATGAAATCCAACACCTGATTCGGAATGTGCTCCTGAATCACGTAATTGATGAGCGCATTGGCCATCGCCAAAATCAGAATCACGGCGCCGGCCAAGGCCATCGACGACTTCGCCAGGCGCGGAAGGTCTTTCTTCAGCGAGAGATCCTTGTAGATGAACACCTCGATCCCCAGCGTGTACAGCGCCGCGAGCCCCGCGCTCTCGTCGAGCGAGGTCAGACCCGTGCCCAAGCCACCCAGGATGATCACCGGAATGAGCAGCTCCCACTTGAGGAGCCACAACGCCGCAAGCATCTCCCGCCCGCTGATCGGCGACAGCTTCACCTTTTCGCGCATGCCGACGTAGGCGGCATACACCCCGAGCATGACCATCACGAGCACGCCCGGCAGAAGCCCCGCCTTGAACGTCTTGTTGAAGTCGATGCCCGCGACCAGCGAATACACGAGAATCGGCAGCGACGGCGGGAGCAAAAGGCCGAGTGACCCGCCCGTGGTCACCAACCCCAAAGCAAACGCATCCGAGTATCCCTGCTTTCGCAGCGCCGGGTAGAGCAGCCCGCCGATGGCCACGATGGTCACACCGCTGCCGCCCGTCAGCGTCGTGAAGAACGCGCTCGCCACGATGCACACGATGGCGAGCCCGCCGGGCATCCACCCGAAAAACGCGCTCGACGCCCGCACGATGCGGTCCGGCGTCTTCGATTCGGCCATCACGTAGCCGACGAAGGTAAAAAGCGGAATCGTCACCAGGATGGGCGAGCCCGCGAAACGCTCGTCCAGCACCGTAGGAGCGATGTAGCGCAAATGGTGGTACGCCGCATCGCGGTGCATGAGCCACGCAATCTCGCTGGCGCCGCCCATGATGGCGAACAGCGGCGTGCCGAGCAGCGCCAGCGCGACCACCAACGCCGCCACCAAGCCTCCGCCCCAGGCCACCAGGAGCACGAAGAGCCCCACCAACGACAGACCGACTTTGGCGCCCGACGAGGGCTTTGCTTGCGCCACCGCACTCACGACGACGCCCCTTTCTCGACCGGCAGCCCATGTTTTTCGAGCTGCGTTTCCTCCACCTCTTCTTCGCCGTGCGCCGCATCGGGATCGACCCGCACGTGGCCACTCATCGCCAGGAGCACACGCAGGATGAAGCGCAAACCAATCATCAACAGCCCGAAGGGAAAGATGAAGTTGATGTCCTTCACCAGAAGGTCCTGCGCGCTCTCCGCCGCCCCCGGAATGCTGATGAGCGGCGCGCGCGTCCCCTCCGTCATGCGCATCGTGTCCACGGCCTCGGGTGGGTAGTGCTCCTTCCAGGACGAACCGGCGAGCCATTCGTTCCACTCGCTCGCGCCGAGGTAGTCGTTGTAATTCTTGCCCGCGAGCACCTTGGGCAGGCTCTTGAAGTCGAGCGCGATCTGCCTCCCCAAAAGGAACACATCGGTCCCCAGCTCGTGCTCGACGTGCGCGATGCGCCTTCCCGCAGATACCTCGCACGTCCGCGCGGGGTCCTGGGGACAGGCCTCCGTCACCGGCGCGTGGAAATCGACGATGGCAATGTTGTCGAAGAACCCCCACACGCCGGCAAAGCACATGAGCGCCGCCGCCAGCCATCCCAGCACGGCCACCGGCACGCGCATCTTCGGCGTGAGAAAGCGCATCACCACGTCCACGTTGATGTGCTTTCCCTGCGCCGTGGCGAGCGATGCCCCGAGCAGCGCGAGCCACAACGTCAGCCGCGTGGCCACACCGCGAAGCCCGCCGATGAGCGTCAATGTCGACGCCGACTGCATCCAATTGAGCAAATTGGAGCAATACTCCGCGCCGAAATTGGCCCATGCCCAGGCCAGGGGCAACCCCGCGAGGACCGCCGCCGTCGTCCCCACCGAATACCGGCGAAGGGCTCCTGCATCGGCTTGCAGCGTAACGTCGCCGACCCCTCCAGCGGCCGCACGGTACGGCTCCTCCTTCGGCCCAGAGCCGCCGCCACGCGGCTCCTTCGGCTTGAGTACCTTGTGCGCCACCAACCCCAAGACCACGGCGCCGACGATCATCCGCAGCGCGAGGCCCGACTTATCCCCGCCACCGGAATACCCCGCCGCCATTCCCTTTAGGAAGATCCAGATGCAGAGTGCAAGGATCTCCGCCACGAGCACCCACGCACAGAGGCGCGCCTCGAAGCGGGTCCACACCTTGTCGACCCGCACCAACGGCGCGCCCCAAGGCTGCTTTGGAAGAGCCGGCGGCTCCACGGGGTGCGAGGCCGGCGCGGGCGCCAAATCGGGCCCCACTCCGTTCTCGACGCGCTCCACTCGCTCGACCTCGGCCTGCGGGACATCCTTCTTCTCGTCCATCGCCACGAAGCGTAACGATTTCTCACGCGCGCGAACACAAAACGAAAGAGCCCCACGCCACGAAAGCACGAGGCTCCTTTGGGAGCGGGAAGGTTGAAACCTACTTCCCCGCTGCCTCCACCTGGGCCATCAGGTTCGCGTCGAAGGGATTGCCCTTCAACTTGTTCTTCGTGTCGTTGGCCAGCTTGTCCCACTCCGCCTTCTCCGCCGCGGTCGGCGAGTAGGGCGTCATGCGAGGGGGCGTGTTGGCCTTCGGATTGCCGACGGCCAGCCGCTCGTACGCCGCCTTGTCGGCCGCACGGATGCTGTTCGTCAGCGCCTTGCCGGTGATGGCCCCCGTCTCCTGCAGCGCGGTCTGCACGTCGGCGGGCAGCGACTTCACCTTGGCCGAGGAGAACACCAAGGCACCAATCGCATAACCCGACGTCATCGTATTGATGTGCGTGAGTTGCGGCGACCACTGAAGTTGCTCGGCCGCCAGCGACGGGCTCACGATGACGTTGACCGCCCCCGAGGTGAGATTGCCCGTAATTTCGGGGATCTGCACGGCTCGCGGCGTCACCTCGCCAATCAGCGAATAGAGCATCGGCACGATGGGATCGCCTTGGATGAAACACGTGCCCCGCTTCTTCAAGTCGGCGGGCACCTTGACGGGAAAGCCCTTCGACATGATGTGGGCCACGCCGACGTCGCCCTCACCAATGTTCTTGAAGCCCGCCTTCTCGAACTCCGCATCGATGGTCGGCTTGAATTTCGCACGGGCCGCGTCGAGCTTTTCCCAGGACGAAAAGAGGCCGGGGACCTGCAGGATGAGCACTTGCTTGTAAATCTGACCGAGACCGATGGCGGTGACCGCCGCCCCGTCGAGCTGCCCGGTGCGGATTTTCCCGACCATGGCTGCCTCGTCCCCCTGGGTTCCGTTGAAGAAGAATTGAATCTCGGCCGCGCCACCCGTGCGCTCCTTGAATCCCTTCTGCCAAACGGTGAAGACCTTGCCCCACGGGGACTCTTTGGGGGCCAGAGTCCCTATCTTGAGGGTTGTCCCTTCGGCCCGCGCCGTGGTTGCCGCCCCCAAAACGACGGCAAACACCGCGAGCATCACGACCAATCTACGAAGCATCCACTGCACCTCCTTCGGCCGGCACGTTTGTTTCTTCGACGAGGACGAAGATCCCCTGATTCAACCACGAATACCGCGCTCTGCTTCAGGTCTTCGAGGGATTTGGCTTCGGCGCCGGCGCCGACATATCGAATCCGCAATCCGACATGCGCGTTTTTCCGAGGGCCCGCTTGGCGCGGCGTTTTGCCACGGTGTTGGTCAGGCGCTGTTCCGGGTCCGGATCTTCGGCCGAGAGCACTTCGTTGATCAGCTTTTCGTAAAGCCCGCGGTCGCCCTTCAAACAAGCATAACGCGTTGCGTAATTAAGCTGAACAACAAGCGATTTGTGCTGGGTCTTGGTGAGCACGTCCTCGAATTGCGTTTTCGAGAGGTCCAATTCCGCCACCGCGGAACGCGCATGGTAGGCGGCAATCGCCGTTTGGGCGCCGTAATGCATCACCGTCGGATCGAGCTTGGCACTGCGATCGAGCAGGGCCACCCCGACGAAGAGATCGGCCACGAGCACCGGATCGTCTTTGGCGATGTTCACGCGCCCGAGCCAGCCGTAGCCAAGCCAAAACAGGGTTTCGGCGTCGTCCTTCGAGGTGAAGTTCTTGTCGAGCCATTGGCGCAGGGTCGCGTCGTTCTTCTTCGCGTCGTCGAAGCCGCTTGCATGGGCTTTGAGGAGCTCGATGCCATAGAAGATGGCCCGCTCGTAGGCCATGCGCGCGCGCTTCTTGTGGTACTCCGCCAAATCGTCGTCGCCCGCATCCGACGCCGCCTCGAAGTCGTCCTCCGGGAACCCGTAGGCGTAACCCACCCACCCTTTGGTGAGCAGAAACAGCGCATCTTCGTTGTCCGGGGCGAGGACATGCATGCCTTCGAATTGCGTCAGCCCGGCCGACGCCGCGCTCCTGGCCAATTCGTAATCGCCAATCGTGTTGAAGCTCGAGGAGGCCTGCCGCGTGGCACTGATCTGGCCATTGGTGAGCATCGACTTGATGCACCCGGTGCCGAAGAGGCTTACGGTGGCGAGGGTTGCGAGGGGGAGACAGCGCCGGAGGAACGATCGCATCGACGACGAGCTCATGAGAGCCAGGGATACGAGGGACCTCGGGCTTCGTCAACGATTCGTCGATTTGATTCGTGAGGCCATGATGAGGGTGCACGCGGCGCGCGTTCGCACCTCCGGATCGGCATCGGCCAAGAGCGGAGCCCCGCGCGCAGCCCGACCCAGCGCCCCCAGCGAAGCCGCCGCCTGAAGCCGTATCCACGGATCGTGCGCGGCAAGGTCACGCTCGATCCACGCCTGAATACGTAGATGGCCAGCATTGGCCAAAGCCGTCCGCGCATTCACGGCCAGGCGACCCGTGTCTTCGCCCGCCCGCACCTCGAGCACCTGGATTGCAGCCGCTCGGTCGGGCGCACTGCCCAACAGCCGCGCCTGGGCCGCAATTTCCATCTCGCGATCGCTGCCGCCGCTTCCATCCTTCGCGGCCTTTCGAAAGGCCTCCACGATGTCCGGCTCCGCCAGCGGCGCGATGGACATCGCATGAAGGCGGTCGCGCCGCGAGCCACTCACGATGGTGCGCGCGAGAAGGGCCACGGACGAACTGCGGATCGCCGGCTCCACCTTCTCCTGGCGGGACGCCGCGGACGCGGCCTCGATGGCCCCCGGACCATGCTCCGCGGCCACCAAGAGACGCAGCGGTTCCGCACCGCCGTGCGCGTACACGCGCGGAGAGCTCCACGCGACGGCAATCGCTTCACGCACGCCGTCGTCGCCGTTGGTCCAGAGATCGCGCAGCTTGGCGACGACCTTCTCGCCACCGATGGAGGCCAGCGCATGCACCGCGTCCGAGCGCACGATGCCTTCGGGATCGACCCGGGCCACCGTTGCGAGAAGCTCCACCTCCGCGTCCGTCGCATCGTCGGGATCCGCATCGGCCGATGCGCGCATGGCGGCCCGCCGCACCCGCGGACTGCCATCGCCCATCGCCGCAAGGCGCGCCTGCGCATCTTTTTTCCGAGAGAGCCCGCGCGCCCCCACCGCGCGCCACGCATCGGTCGCATCGCCGGTGTACGAGCGCGCGCTGCCGAGGCCAAGCTCCCCCGAGTCGATGCGCATCCACGCCGCCTCGGCACCGGCATCGTCGTGCACGTCCATGCGGGAGGACAGCACACCGTCCAACTCGCGTGCGCACCCACTCACGTCACGCACGCGCGCCACCGCGCGATTCGCCGGCGCAGTCGCGATTTCGCGCCGAGCCACTTTGCGCGCGAGATCGGTCGCCTCGGCGTTGGTCAGCTTGCCGGTGCGATGTGCATCCGCGATCCGGGCGCGCAGGGCGGCCCAGTCGCCACGCTCGGCGGCACGCATCGCCGGGGAACCACCGCAGCCTGCTACGATCGCGAGCACTGCCGTCATTCCCGCGAAGTGCCACCCGGCTCGAACTTTTTCGCTCATCTTTTCCGCGCCATGCTAACGGCGAGGACGCTTTGGTGCACGTCATCGTCAATCGCCGCGCGCGGCACCTTCGGTCCGAGGGCGCGCTTTACCGCACGCTCACCCAGCCGACCCACGGCGGATCGCCGCGAAAGGTCTACGAAACGCGGTCTTTCGACGAACTCGACCGCGCTGCCCGGGACATCGCCGCAAAGGCCAACGGGGCGGACCGGGTCGTCCTTGCCGGTGGCGACGGCTCGTACATGGCCGGCATCACCGCACTGGAACGCGCCTTTGGCGAGCGGCCCCTTCCCAGCATCGCCCTCGCCCCCGGCGGGACGGTCGCCACGGTTGCGCGCAACTGGGGCCTGTCCGGTCCCACCGAGCCGTACGCCGCGCGCCTGCTCGCCGCCGTGGACCATGGCGCCGCGCAAACGACGTTGCGCCCCACGTTGCGCGTGCGCGACGCGCAGGGCGGCAACCGCGTCGGCTTCATCTTCGGCACCGGGCTCGTCTCGCAGTTCTTCGACGTGTATTACGCCTCGCCGCACCAAGGCTATGCGGGCGCCGCACGCATCGTGGCGCGCATCTTCGCGGGATCGCTCACCGGGGGAAAGCTCGCGCAAAAGGTGCTCACACCGCTGCCTTGCACCTTGTCCGTCGATGGAGAGACGCAGCTGCCCAACGCCTACAGCCTCGTGGTCGCCAGCGTCGTGCGCAACCTCGGGCTGTCCATGCGCGTCCTCTACCGCGCCGGAGAGGATCCGAACCGCGTGCACCTCGTGGCAAGTCCGCTGGGCGCCAAGCGCCTCGGTCCGCAGATGCCCCTCGTGCTTGCCGGCAAGCCGCTGCGCGGCCGCGATCACATCGACAGGTTGGCGGGCTCCTTCCGGGTGACCTTCACCGGACCGGTCGATGCCTACGTGTTGGACGGTGACGTGCTGCGTGCACCGTGGGTCGAGGTCGCGGCGGGTCCGACGTTGCGGGTGCTGACAGCTCCGTCCCCCTGAGCCTCGGAAGGCGCATCGCCAACGCGGACGATTGCGTCCGCGATCGCGGTCGGTTCCGTCCGGTGGGTGACGAGAATGACCGTTCGTTTCCCCCGCAGGCGCGCAATCGCATCGAGCACCCGCGCCTGCGCGTCGCGATCGAGCCCGTTGGTCGGCTCGTCGAGCAACAGCACCGGGGCCTTCGTCGCCATGGCGCGAGCCAACCCGATCCACTGACGCTCTCCACCCGACACCGGGCGCTCGTCGGAGCCGAGCCGGCGCGTTCCAAGCTGCGTGACGAGATGATGCGCCCCCAGCGCGTCGAGGCAGGATTCCGCCGCGTCGGCATCGGACGCGACGCAGACATTTGCCTCGAGCGTGTCGAGAAGCAACGGCGAGTCCTGCGGCACCCACGCAAACGGCCGCGCCCCCGGACCGATCGCCGCCTCCGTCACATCCGCCCCTCCGTACATCACGCGACCCCCCATGGCGCGTTCGAGCCCGAGCAAGGTGCGCAGCAATGTCGACTTTCCTACGCCCGTCCTCCCTAGAACGACGACGATCTGCCCTGCCTCCGCCCGAAACGAAATCGCCCCCGCCCTCCCCCTCCCCAAGAGAAGCCCCTCAATCTCTAGATCCCCCGTGCCCGTGCCCGTGCCCGATCGGGTCTCGGGCACCGGCAGGGCCAAGGTCACGGGCAGGGTGGAAATCGCCACGCGCGCCCGCACCAACGCCAACCGCGCGTCGGTCAGCTCACGCAGAGGCCGATACGCCAGGAAAAATGCGATCGCGAACGGCAGCAACGTCGCTCCGCCCGCGCCTTCTCCAAGCCACCCCGCCCGCGCGGCAAACAACGCCAACACCAACGCCAACGCGCCCAGCACTTCGTTCGATCCAGACAGCGCAGCCGCGGACACTTCCATGCGTGCAGCATGACGAGTCATCTCGCGCCCCAGACGTGCCATATGCGCCTGCACCTTGGGCACCGCTCCGTACGTTGCCCAGAGATCCGCATGGCGCACGGCCTCGTCGGCCGCCTCGAGCAGCGACTCGCCTTGGGCCGCCCGCGTCTGCAAACCGCGCTTGTACTTTTTGCGCACGTAGCCCAGCAGCGCACCGAAGGGTGCGAACACGAACGCCGATGCCGCGGCCAAGCGGGGCGAAATCGCCACGAGCACCAACGCGAGCGGAACCAACTGCGCGATCGCGCGTACTCCTCCGAGCAGGCCGATCTCCAGGCCTCGTTCCAGATCGTGCACGCGTTCGGTCAACGCAGCGACATGCTGAGCCCAAGGACCACGCGTTCCCACGTCGGACGCGTCCGTCCCGTCTTTCCCGCCATGATCGGGCTGTCGTACCGCACGCCAACGATGATCACTCAACCACGCGTCGAGCACGCGCTGGCGCACCCAGATCCCCACCTCGCCCGCAAGTTGCGCCTGCAAATAAGCCGCTCCACTTTGCCCGGCGACTTTGAGGAGCATCGCACCGAGACCGACCACAGCCGCCACGACAGCGGGATCCGTGGAGACCCAAGCAGTACATCCACGCAGAGCGGCAAAAACGTGTCCACTGGATCCCCCGCCCTCCGGGATCTCGCCCCCAAGGAGCGCCCGTGCCAACACGCCCGCGCTGAGCGCGACGCTGGCGTGGCCGATGGCATGCATGAAGGCGGCGACCAGAAAAAGAAGGACGCGCCCGGGACGCTTCAAAATGACGAGCCCCAAACGGCCATATGGAAGACGAGGGACTGTCACAACCGAAGTGACTCTCGCTTATCGCAGCACACGCCCCTAAATCCAGCGTCGGGTGGAAGTAGCGATCATCGTGCATTGTGCACCCCCGCCCCCCACGACAGCGGCGCAAGCCGGTCTTACGTTGCCATCATCGCCCTTTGACCCGAGATGCAAACGAAGCGTACCGCCAGGTCCGAGACTCTTTCGGAGCGTGAAAAAAATCACGCAGTCGCTGCACCCAAGACCCTTGTTGCGCCCACGCGTAGCACAAGCCCTAGGGGAACGAAAGTTGCAACGAAAATTGCGAAAGTCCCCGCCAAAGACCTCAACCATCTCGCCAAGTCAAACAAGTCCGGCCGGCCTCAAGACTCAGACTCAGACTCAGACTCACCGCCCCAAGCCCACCGAGCGCATGCACCGCTCGCTTCAACTGCCAGAGCAACTTCTCGGTCTCCCGAACCGCCTTCAGGTCACTCTTCCGAGGGTGCAGGTCGCCAACCTCGCCAATCACAGATAGCCGCGTCAGCCAAGAAAAAAACGAGCCCGTCGCCATCACCCCGGCATGCTTCGCGTACTTCGCAGGTTCTGACTCCCAGCAGGTCACTTGTCAAAGATTCTCGTTCGCCCACCCCCTCATCCGCATCGGTCTCGGAACTGCCCGCCGAGCCGAGCCACGTCCGGGCCTCGCCCAAGGCCAGCCTCAAGGAAGCGAGCATGAGCAAAAGCAGCCGCGCCGCCGCCGTTGCCACCACCGAAGAATCGCCCCCGAGTTCCGCCGCCTCCTCCTCTTATGGAAGAGCTGCAACGAAGGAGCGGGTTCATAGTGTTCCGCCCCCCGGATACGGGGGCGATTACGAAGCGGAAGAAGCCGAGCCCGCTTCTGAAGGGCCGGCCGCTGCCGGCAACAACATGGACGACGTCGTCGGCGAGGACGAGTTCGAGGCCGACGCTGAAGCCGTCGTCGCGGAAATCGACTCGATGGATCCCGTCGTCAAGCCGCGTACGCCCAAGGAGTTCGAGGACGGCGGTGGGGATTCCATGCTCGCGCGCTACTTCCGCGAGATGGCCACGCACCACGTGATGGGGCCCGAGGAGGAACTCGCCACCGCCATCGAGGTGGAGGACGCCGAGATCGATCACTGGGTCGCCATCTTCTCGTACGTGCCCGCGGCCGAGTACACGCTCGACTCGCTCGAGAAGGATCTGCCCACGGCCGAGGACGAAAAGCTCGATCTTCCGCAGATCGCCGAGCTTCGGAAGCTCATCAAGACGTTCAAGAAGCAGCGCAACAAGCTCACGCGCGAACAAGAAAAGAAGTGGAACGCCTTCACCACCGCATTGGGCCGCGCCATCCGCCTGCCCGACAGCGATCGCTTGTGGATCGCGCACGCGGAGGAAATGGGCCGCAAGCTCGGCAACGAGCCCGATCCGGACGATGACGCCGTTCTCGGCGGACCCGGCGCCTCCACGCCCGAGATGGAGCCCGAGTCGAGCGTGCAGCTTCGCGCTCCGATCCTGCCGATCACGGCGCAGTACAAACGGTACTGCGATCGGATGACGCAGGCGGCATTTCACAGCAAGGCGGTGAAGAACAAGTTCGTCAAAGCGAACCTGCGCCTCGTGGTGTCGATTGCGCGCCGCTACAACCGCGGCCGGCTGCCGCTGATCGACCTCATTCAAGAGGGGAACATCGGTCTGATGAAGGCGGTCGAGCGCTTCGATCACACGCGTGGCTACCGCTTCTCGACGTACGCGTCGTGGTGGATCCGTCACGCGATCAGCCGGGCGCTGGCCGACAAGGGTCGCGCCGTGCGCATCCCCGTGCACATGCTCGACACGCACAACCGTGTCGCACGCGCCACACAGGCGGTCATCGCCCGCACGGGCCGTGATCCGACATTGGCCGAGCTCGAGAAGGAGACGGGCATCCCGCAAGAGAAGCTCGACAAGGTGAAAGGCTCCTGGGCCGAGACGCCGTTCTCCCTCGATCGCCCCGTGGGCGACGAAGACGGACGCAAGTTCATCGACTTTTTGCAGGACGAGAACCTGCTCTCGCCGTACGAGAGCCTCGTTTCGCAAAAGTGGGGCGAGGAAGTGCGCCGTTTGCTCGGCACGCTCACGCCCATCGAGTCGCGCATCATCCGATGGCGCTTCGGCCTCGACGACGAGGACGAGCTCACGCTCAAGGAGATCGGCGACAAGTACAACCTGTCGCGCGAACGCATCCGCCAGCTGCAGGAGCAAGCGCTGGGGAAGATTCGCAAGCACATGCGGGACTGAAGGGCGAGGCTACTCGCCCCACTGACGGCGTAACAAAAGCTCGACCAGTTTGTCGGCGGCGGACCGGGCAACGTCTGCCTTGCCGTTCACCTGGTTGAAGAGAATCGAGAACGCGAGCGGACCTTTGCCGGGCGGGCCGAGGACGTAGCCGGAGAGGGCAATCGCGTCTTGCAGGGTACCGGTCTTCGCGCGGATGGCACCGTGGTGGCGGGTGGCGCGGAAACGCTTGTGCAGCGTTCCATCGACGCCGCCGGTGGCGAATTGGGCGATGAACTCGGGCTGGACGGCGGCATCGCGCCACATGGCGCGCAGGAAGAGGACGAGGCTGGTGGGCGTGGTGCGGTTCGCGTCGAAGAGACCCGAGCCATTCTTGATGGCGAGGCCCGTGTCGCCGGCGCCGATCTTGGTGACCCAGCGGCTCACGACCTCCGCGGCGTCGGCGCTCTTGCCGGGGCGGCCTTTGACCTCGCTGCCCATCGTTTTGAAGATCATCTCCGCGTAGAAGTTGTCGCTCTGTTTGCCGAGTGCGTAGAGCAGCTGCGAAACAGGCTCCGACTCGTGGCGCGCGAGCAAGTTCCCTTTGGTGGCGGTGCCGACTTTGACCTCGCCCGCGACCTTGATGCCCACCTTGTCGAGCATCGCGCGAAGCACGTAGCCGGGAAGCAGCGAGGGATCGTCCACGCGGCGCGTGTAGCGCACGACGCGCGCATCGCTTCCCACCGAGCCGGAAACTTTCGCGGCGAGCCGTTTGCCATTGCCCGAGAGCGCGAGGACCACCGAGTCGCGCCCCTCGGCGGTGGCCACGGTGCCGTCGACGTCGACGAAACCGGGCGGGTCGAAGCTCACCACGGCGGGCGAGCCCGCCTGGGTGGGCCGCACGGACAACGTCACAGTGTTCTCGTTGACCGAGAGCGCGGCAATGGGCGCGCGGAAGGCGGCCCACTCGTTGGGCTGCTGCTCGAAGGCCGGCGGGGTCGTTTGCTCGTCCCAGAGGTGCTGATCGACCAGGAGATCGCCAGAAACGCGCCGCACACCCTGCGCGTGCAGCTCCTCGGCGAGGGCGTAGAGATCCGCGGTCGAGAGCGAGGGATCGCCATGGCCGCGAAGAACCAGCGGGCCTTGCACCTCGCCGTCCTTCGACGTGCCGAAGAGCGCCGTTTCATAGCGATGGTCGGGCCCGAGCAACGAGAGGGCGGCCCCCGCCGTGAAGACCTTGGCGTTCGAGGCAGGATTGAGCGCCGTGTGCTCGTTGGCGGTGGCAAGATAGTGGCCGGTGTCGCAATCGAGAATGGCCACGGCCACCTGGGCGTCTTTGAACTTGGCATCCGCCGCCATCGCGCGCACCGCGGCCTCCAGATCGGGGACGTGGTCGTGAATCGGGCCGGCGGAGACCACCGGCGCAACGGCAACGGGTGCCGCCTGCGGCGTGGCATCGCGCGCGACGAGCATCACGACGAACGCGGCGACGAGACAGCGGTACGGACGAAGCTCGAACATGGACTCGCTTTTATCGTGACGGCGGCCGTCGCGGCGAGCAGCCTTTGCTGCCAGCGGGCCGGCGCGGAAAAATCGGCCGACGCCGTCGAGCTCATCGTGCAAAACGACGCGGAAACGCTGGATCCCCGCTACGCGGTGGACACCGTGGGCCTGCGCGCGACGCGGCTGATTCACGCCGGCCTGGTCCGGCTGGATCCCGATACCTTGGCGCCCGTCCCCTACGCCGCCGAGAGCTTTCGCTGGCAGGACGAGCGCACCCTGCGGGTCGAATTGCGGCGCGACGCGCGCTTTCACTCGGGCGCACCGCTCACGCCCGCCGACGTGGTCTCGACCATCCGCGCCTTCGGTTCGCCCAAGGTCGGCTCCCGGCATGCACGCGCCGTCGAGGCCATCGCCGAGGCCCGCGAAGACGGCGAGCACGCCGTGATCATCACGCTGAAACGGCCCCACGGCACGCTCCTCACCGATCTCGAGCTGCCCATTCTTCGCGCCGACGAAGCCGCCTCGCCTCCCCATCCCGCCGGGGACCTCGATGGCCTAGGTCCCTACACCGTCGCGACCCTCGCGCGCGGCACACTGACGTTGGCCCCCTCCGCGCGAGGGCTGGGGAGCGCAAGCCATCCCGTCATCCTGCGCACCGTCCACGACGAAAACGCCCGCGCCCTTCGCCTCACCGCGGGCCGGTCCGACGTCGCCCTCAACGTGCTCGCCCACTCGATCCTCCCTGCCCTCGCGCGCGAGCCCGATCTCAAGGTCACCTCCCGCCCCGGCGCCAACCTCACGTACCTCGTCGCCCGCGTCGACCGCGGGCCCCTCGCCGACGTGGCCATCCGCCGCGCCCTCGCGCAATCCATCGACCGCGAGACCATTGCGCGCACGTTGCTCGGCGGCTACGCCAAGCCGGCAAACGCGCTCATCCCGCCCATGCATTGGGCCCATACGAGCCTCGCGCCGCTGGCCTACGACCCCGCCGCCGCCCGCCCCGTTCTCGCGCCGGCAACCTTGCACGTCACCTTGCTCACCTCCACGGATCGCAGCCGCTTCACCTTGGGCCGCTACATCGCCCAACAATGGGCCGACGCCGGGGTCACCGCGGATGTGCAGCCCTTGGAGCTCGGCACCATGATCGCGCGCCTGAACGCCGGCGATTTCGATCTGGCCATCCTCCAGATCCCCGAGGTCACCGAACCCAACGTGCTGCGCGTCTTCCTGCACAGCGCCTCGATCCCACCGGCCGGCGCCAACCGCGCCCGCGTCCGCGATCCGCGCGTCGACGCACTGCTCGACGAAGGCCAACGGCTCACCGATCGCGATGCGCGCCGCGCGGTCTACGCCGAGCTCGAGGCGCGTCTGCGCGAGCAGCTCTATATCGTCCCCCTCTGGAACGAGGACCAAGTCGCCGTGGTCGGCCCCCGCGCGCGAGACTTCGTCCCGAGCGCCGAGGGCCGCTGGCTTTCCCTCGCTTCTCTTCCCTAGCCCCAGCTCGCGTGGTAGCCGGGGTCCTCGATGTTGGCCGCCTGCGCCGTCGGTTGAAGCGGCAGGTGGGTGTCGACCATCACCGCGAGTTCGTCGGTGCGCGTGCTGCCGATGCTCGCTTCGTAGGCGCCCGGATGCGGACCGTGAGCGATGCCTGCCGGATGCAACGAGAGCGCGCCCGGACCAACGCCGCGGCGGCTGGTGAAGTTGCCCCGCAAGTACAGAATGACCTCGTCGCAGTCGACGCTCGAGTGCGGGTACGGACATGGAATCGCTTCCGGGTGCGTATCCGTCACGCGCGGGACGAAGGAGCACACCACGAAGCCGTGCCCCGCGAAGGTCGTGTGAATCGTCGGCGGCAGGTGAATCAGCCCCGTCTTCGGCTGGTACTTCTCGATGTGGAAGGCCCAGGGATAGACGAAGCCGTCCCACCCCACGATGTCCATCGGCGGGTTCTCGAGGACGTAGTGCGAGTAGCGCCCGTGCTTCTTCACGTACAGCTCGCGCGGGCCCTGCTGGATCCGATCGGGCGTCGAAATCGGCCCGGTGGGCCGCACGAAATCGCGATGCGTGTAGGGCGCATCCATCACGAACTGCCCCACCGGATTGCGGAACTGCGTCGGAATGTGCACCCCGCCGTGTGCCTCGAAGCACATCATGCGCATCGACTTGGACGAGATGTGCCAGCGATGCACCATCGACTTGGGAACCCACACGTAGTCGCCGGAGCGAACGTCGAGCCAGCCGCAGGGCGACTCCAGGCGCGCGTTGCCTTCCTGCACGAACCATAGTTCGTCGCCGTCACCGTTGGCGAAGTACGCTTCGTCGGTCTCGGTGGGGCGCGCGAGAAGGATGGTGAGATCCTTGCTGAACAGGATGGGAAAACGCCGCTCGAAGAGCTGACCGCCCTGCGGGATCTTGTCGCTCAGATAGAGCCGCCGCTTGAGCGGGTGAATGGCCCGCTCGTCGGCGACGGGGGGCGCATAGCCTCGGTGGGTCGAGGAGACCTCGCGGTGCGCCGTGATGGGATACCGGTGATAAAAATAGGTGAAGGCACCGCTGAACCCGTCCCGGGTGAACATCTCTTCGTAGAAGAGCCCCCCGTTCGAATCGCGCAAGGCCGTATGAGGCTTGTCCGGAAAGATGCCCGCGTGCCCTCGATCGATCACCGCGACTCTCCGCCCTCTGCCTTTTGCGCCCGCTCGATGCTCTCGAAGAGCGCGCGGAAGTTGCCGAAGCCGAAGCCTTTGTCGCCGGCCCGCTGGATGATCTCGTAGAAGAACGGACCTGCACGCGACTCGTCGTACAGCGTGGCCGCCTCCTGCATGAAGATCTGCAGCATGTAGCGGTCGTGCGATCCATCGACGAGGATGCCGAGCCGCTCGAGCTCCGCAAGCTCCTCCTTAACGTTGTGGATGCCCAGCTTCTCCAGGCGCCCCGGAAGGTCACGGTAGTACGCGGGATGGGTGGCCATGAACCGCACGCCACGGCCTTTCAGCTCTTCCACCGTCGGGATGATGCGATCGACGGCGAAGGCCACGTGCTGCACGCCGTTGCCGGCGTTGTCGTCGACGAACTTGGTGATCTGCGAATCGCGGAAGAAGGGACGGAGGGGTTCGTTGGTGGCGAACTTCACGCCGCTGCCCGGATCCCACATGACGATGGAGCGAAGGCCCGAACCGGTGTCGCGACCCTGGGCGACGTCGTTCGTGTGGAAGCTGATCTCCCAGAACGGCACCATCCCCAGTACGTCGCGGTACCACGCGATGATGGGCTGCATGGTGAGGCCGTTCGACGTCACGTGGTCGACGCCCGCGATGCCGAACATGTTCTCCGGGCGGACGCCGTTTCCGTGGCCACTGTCCTCGAAGCCCGGCGCGAAGGCGGTGAAGTCGTTGCGCTCGACGAATCGGAAGGCCACGTCCCCGAGCGGGGTCGCAATTTCGATGGAGCGGTACGAACCGCCGCGATCGTCCTTTTCCTCAATGGGATCGCTGAGGAAGGTGCCTCCGCGGACCTCGAGGAACTGAATGGCCTGATCCAGGTTCTTGACCCGGAAGCCGAGGCTCATCACACCGGCCGGGTGGCGCCGAAGGTAGCGTGCCGCCTTGGATTTCTGGGCCAGCGGCGTGGAAACGCACACGCGCGCCTCGCCGGCTCCGAAGACGATGGACTGCTGACCACTGCGGGTCACCAAATCGTTCCCGGCGCGTGCGACTTCCTTGAAGTCGAGGACGTCGGTATAAAAGTGGCGTGAGCGCTCGAGGTTTTCGACGACGAAGTGAAAACTGTCGAAGCCGATGAGCCCCAAGCTGGAAGGTGCGGACTGTTTAGCAGACGAATCCGCCGAGCCCGTACCGTGCGAAACGTTGGATTCTTCTTTCATGGGCGTGGACCTTAGCATCTGAGTTATCGACGTGGTGCGGGGACAGAAGCAGCTTTATGACGGGCAAAGTAGAAACAGAAACTCGGTTGTGGTATCGCCACGCTGCGTAAACGGGAAGACATCGGAGGTGCTCGGCTTGCCGCGCCGCGCATCAACGTGAACAAGGAGGCAGGACGATGAGCCGAAAGCCGACGAAGTACGTATTTGTTACCGGCGGTGTCGTCTCCTCCATCGGGAAGGGACTGACGAGCGCATCCGTCGGAGCGTTGTTGGAAGCGCGTGGACTGCGCGTGACCCACGTGAAGTTGGACCCCTACATCAACGTGGACCCGGGCACGATGAGCCCGTACCAACACGGTGAGGTGTTCGTCACGGACGATGGAGCCGAGACGGATCTCGACCTGGGTCACTACGAGCGCTTCACCACAGCTCGGATGACGCGTCAAAACAACTTCACGACCGGTCGCATATATGAGGCCGTCATTTCGAAGGAACGACGCGGCGAATACCTGGGGGCGACGGTCCAGGTCATCCCCCACATCACCGACGAGATCAAAGCGCGCGTGCGCGACGCCACCGACGGGGTCGACGTGGCCATCATCGAGATCGGCGGCACGGTGGGTGACATCGAGTCGCTCCCCTTCCTCGAGGCGATCCGCCAATTGAAGATCGAGGCCGGCCCGCAAAACGCGCTCAGCATGCACGTGACCTTGGTCCCGTACATCGCGACGGCCGGCGAGCTGAAGACGAAGCCCACGCAGCACTCCGTTAAGGAGATGCGCGAGATCGGCATTCAGCCCGACGTGCTCATCTGCCGTACGGCCCAGCCGCTCTCCCGCGGGACCAAGGAGAAGATCGCGCTCTTCTCGAACGTGTCCGTGGAGGCCGTCGTGTCCGCCGTGGACGTGAGCTGCATTTACGAGCTCCCCGTGTGGTTCCACAAAGAGGGGCTGGACGAGCTCATTTGCGAGCGCCTGAACATTTGGAGCCGCCAGCCGGATCTTTCGACGTGGCAGCGCATCACCGAGCGCTTCACCAAGCCGACGAAGGGCACGGTGAAGATTGGCGTGGTGGGCAAGTACGTGCACTTGCGTGACGCGTACAAGTCGCTGCACGAGGCATTGGTACACGCCGGCATGCAGAACGACTGCCGCGTGGAGCTCGATTACATCGACTCGGAGGAGCTCGAGCGTGACGCCGTGGAGGCGCGGCTCTCGCAGCTCGATGCGATCCTGGTGCCGGGCGGCTTCGGCGATCGCGGGACCGAGGGCAAGATCGCGAGCATCGGGTATGCGCGCGAGAACAAGATCCCGTTCTTCGGGATCTGTCTGGGGATGCAGCTGGCCGTGGTGGAGTTCGCGCGCAGCATCGCGAAGCTCGCCGGCGCGAGCTCGGCGGAGTTCGACAAGGACGCGCCGCACTCGGTCATCGATCTGATGGGCGATCAGCGCAACGTGCGCAACAAGGGCGGGACGATGCGCCTTGGCGCGTATCCGTGCTCGCTCAAGCCGGGCACGATTGCGGCCGAGGCGTACGGCACGACGGAGATTTCCGAGCGGCACCGCCACCGCTACGAGTTCGCCAACGATTACCGCGATCAGCTATCTGAGGCCGGCCTCATTTTGTCGGGTGTGTCGCCGGACAAGCGCTTGGTGGAGATGATCGAGCTGCCGGAGCATCCGTATTTCGTGGGCTGCCAGTTCCATCCGGAGTTCAAGAGCCGCCCGGCCTCGCCGCACCCGCTGTTCGCACGCTTCGTGCGCGCGGCGCTCGAGCGACAGACGCAGCGCACGCGCCCGAGCAGCGAGATGCGCAAGGCACCGTCTCCGCAGCGCGAGATCAACTAAGGGCAATACCGTGGTCGTTCGGCCGGTGGTGCGGCAGTACAAGGAAGCCTACGCGCGCGAGGCCGCTCGACACGTGCGCGCGGGCGGCCATGCCGTGGTCTGGGAAAAGGGCGGGAAGGTGCGCCTGGTGATTCCGGTTCCCAAGGCGGACGATCCGATGGACCTGCACTACTGGTCCTTGCTGGATCTGGGAAAGAGCCGCTGGAAGAAGATGCCCAGCGGGCCATACCGAGGGCTGGCCATCGCGATGATTCCGCGCGACTGCCACGACATCGTGCGACGGCGCGCCGAGCGGGACGCCGTCTGGCCCGAGGCGCAACGCGCGATCACGTTCGATTGCCTCGCCTGCGGCGCTTGTTGCCGAGACAACTACGTCGAGCTGGACAAGGATGACATCGCGCGCTTCCGCAAGGCAGGGCGTGCCGATCTGCTGCGGCGCCCGTACACGCGCAAGAAGGACGGCAAGCTGGTGCTGCGGCTCTTGAAGTCGAAGCGGTGCCGCCATCTCGAAGACGACAACCGCTGCGCCATCTACGAACTGCGGCCGTCGGCCTGCTCGGTATTCCCCGTCGGAAGCGAGTGCTGCTTGAACGCGCGCGAGGTGGAATTCGAGATGTACGACGGCGACCCGCCCGCTCGCTAGCGGACGACTTCGTAGAGCTCTTTGAGCTTGGCGCGGACGTCGGGGGCGGTGAGCTTGCTCGCGATGGCACGATCTACGAGGGCGCGGCCGTCTTTGCCGCCGTGCTTCAAGAGGATTTGGCCCGCGCTGACGACGGCGGCCTTGACGGGGGCGGTGGCCGCGGAAGCGTAATTCAGGACGAAGAACTGCTTCACGGTGGGAACCTCGGCGGGGCCGGCCAAGGTGGTGAGGGCGGCGGCCGTCTCTTGGAGATCTTGGTCCGGCGTGACCGGATCGAGCAAGTGCGAGCTCAAGAGAGGTGCCGCACTGGGATCGTTCATCGCGGCGAAGGATTGCGCGATGGGGCCGACGGGCGGCGGCTTGAGCACGTTGTGCAGGTAGTCGTAGCGGCGCTCGAGCGCCGCCAGCATGTAGCGCCCGCCCTTGCGGCGCGCGGCCAATGCGGTGCGCACGTCGGAGGCCACGAAGGGGCTGATCGCGGGGTCGTTCATCACGTCGATGAGCGCCTTGGTCGCCACTTCGTCCTCCAGCGAGGCGATCTCGCGCACGAGCAGGCGCTTGCCCGTGGCCAGCTCCGGATCGGGCACGCGCAGCGCCTCCGCCAATTCCTCGGCGAGCGCTACCGGGCGCGCCGGCTTGCCCCCGCGCACAGCCAGCGCGTCGACCTGCACGACGCAGCTTTTCACGGGCTCGCCCAGATCGCGCTCACCGAGCGGATCGCCCTGGTTGGCGCTGAGAAACACGACTTTGCCTTGCTCGTCGCAGATGAGGAAACCATCCTCGCCCGCAGCGCCACCAATGACCTCCGTCGGGTGCGTGTACACCCAGGAGAGGCCACCGCGCGAGGCGTCGAAGCCCATGATGATGCGAAAGTACGTCGCGTAGTAGCGCGAGTTGGCCACGACGAGCCACCCCTGCTCCGGTGCGCTGCCCTTGTCGGAGGTCGCCGCCGTGGTCTGCACGTTGGTCGTCGGACGCACGTACGTGCGCACGCGATCGCGCGCGCTGGCGACCAGCTTCGGCCGCTCCTCGATGGGCGGCATCAGCACCGGCGAACCTGGGAGCTCGCGCGGTGGAAGCATCACGTGCGACGCCTTCTGCAGCGATGCATCTTTGATGCGCTCGTCGAAGCGGTACACGCTGTTTTCGCCGAAGTAGACGCTCCCGCCCTGCGTCCACGCGCGGCTCACCTGCTCGCGGAACAGGATGCGCGCCGGCTCGTCCGCCGCAACGACGTCGAAGACGCTGACGTACTGCCGACCCCACGGAATGAAGGCGAGGCCACCCACCACGGCGGGCACGCCCACTTCTTTGTCGGTCTCGATCTGCCGGCGCACGTTGCCGTCGCGTTCGATGGCGAGCAACGTCGAGCCGCGCGCACCGCCCGATCGCCCGAAGGTGATCACGGTGTACTGCCCATCGTCGCCCGCGCCGATCAGCGGAAGGCCGCCCGTGGGGCGCGCCCAGAGCTTTTTCCCACTGCGCGCATCGAGCGCGAAGACTTCGCCTCCGCCGGAGCCGACGACGACTTGCCCCGCAATCGCGGGGCGCGCATCGAGCGGGTGCGCGTAGGTCCACTTCTCGCCGCTATCGAGCAACACCGCGACGATCTTGTCGCCGTTGCCGGCGACGCCGATGGCGATGTCCGTGCCGGGCGACGGCCGCGTGCCCGCGAGGCGGCTGCGCACGGCGTCGACGCCCTGGGCGCGATCGGCGGACCAATCGCTGGAAAAGAGATCGGCCCGGTTCAAGGCACCGCCGCACGCGGTGGAAAGGGTGACCGCGGCAAGGAGAAGGCTCTTGGCAATCTTCACGATCCACTCGCCCGCGTGGTGGCCTTGACGGCTTGTTCGATCAGCGTCTTGAGGCGCGGCGACCCCGTCGCAGGCCATCGCTTTTGGATGCCCAAGAGAAACTTGTGCGCTTCGTTCGTCTTCAGCTCGCGCACGCGGCCGATGACGTTGGCCTTCGTGTCCTCGTTCACCTCCGCCACCGGGCGAAAGAGCATCGGTTCTAGACCGCTCTCTACCAAATCGAGCGGGAGGCGGCCGAGGCGCGCGAGGAAATCGGCGCATTCGTCGGCGTTGCAAAGTTGGCCGATGGGCGCAGCGGCCTCCACGACACGGTGATCGAGCGCCAGCGCGAGATCGCCCACCGCCTCGCGCGCCCGCAGCACACCGAGGCTCGTCGCGGCGGCGCTCCGAACGGGCGCCTCCGAATCGGCCAGCGCGTGGCGCAACGCCGCGACGGCCGCGGGGCCCTTCGTGCGCGCCAGCGCCTTCGCGGCGGCGGTCCGCACCTTCGCGTCGCGATGCTGAAGGTAGGCGGCCACGCTGGGCGTCGAGGCCGGCGATTCGATTTCAGCGAGGGCGTTGAGCGCGGATTCCGCAAGCGCACCATTGAGCCCGCGATCGAGAAGGCCAGCGATTTCGCCGGCCAGCGAGGTTGCCCCCTTTCCGGCGAGGCGAGCATCCTCCAACGCGGCGGCGATTCGCTCGGGCTCGCCCGACTTCAGCTTTTCCGCCGTCCCCGCAGGCAGCGGCTTGCGCGGGGCAAGCGGGCCAGGCGGGCTGGCGTTCGAAGGCGCGATTTTCGGTGGGGCGGGGGGCGGCTCCGCGGCGCGGGCCCCACCGGCGATGCCTTGCGCTGTGGCGACGATGCCAACCACGGCGCAGGCGAGAGTCCAGGGTCTTCGCATGCTCACATGATCGGGAATATCATGTGCTATTCGAGCTCTACAACCTGTGGACACGTTCGGCACATGTCGCATTCGCCGTGGCGTGTGCTATTGCGGGCTTGAAACATGGGCCCTTCATCACCGAGTCAACCCCCGGGTGCCCGCTCGAGCGACGTCCCGCCGAGGGCGCAAGGCCCTCGAAGGCCCTGGTATTTGATGACCGCGCTCGTCATCGCGTGGATCTTCGGGGCGATGGGCTTCGTGAACGGCTGTACGACCGTCATGGTGTTGCGCGGCGAGGGTCCGGCTCCGCACGAAACCACGGAGATGATCCAGAGCGACGAGCAGCGTGCGCAGGCCTCCCAAGCGGCCGAGAATTACTACAGCACGATGAACCACGCTCGGCACCGCTACTTCCCCTTGTCGGTGGCGGGCATGTTGCTCGGCGGCGTGATGGTACTCTTCGCCGCGCGGGCCATGTCGGGCCGCGAGGCGGCGCGCAATCCGTTGATTCAAGTCGTGGCCGCACAAGCCGCGTTGGTCCTGTTGGCCCATTTCCTCGCGGCCGACGTGCGGCATGCGAGTTTGAATTTCGAGAACGCCATCACCGCTGCACGCATGCGTGACTCGACACAGGATCCTCAGGCGCTAGAATCCGTCGAGCAGTTCGTGGCGATGGTTCCGAGGATACTCCACATGCGCGACACGGGATGGCTGGTCGTGCGCTCGCTGTTGAGCGGCTTCATCGTCATTGCCCTGACCCGCACACGTGCGCGTGAGTTTTTCGAGGCCGCCAACGGTCGCTTTTCGGAGCGATGAGCAAGATCCGTCAACTCTCGTCGGATCTCGCGAACCAGATCGCCGCGGGCGAAGTGGTGGAACGCCCCGCGAGCGTGGTGAAAGAGCTCGTCGAAAATGCGCTCGACGCCGGCGCGACCAAGGTGCGCGTCGAGATCGAACAAGGCGGCCTGCAGCGCATTCGCGTGAGCGACGACGGCAGCGGCATGGACCCCGAAGATGCCTCGCTCTGCCTCTTGCGGCATGCGACGAGCAAGATCGATCGGGTGGAAGATCTGTCGAGCCTTCGCACCTTCGGCTTTCGTGGTGAGGCCCTCCCCAGCATGGCCTCGGTGTCGAAGCTGGTGTTGATCACTCGCGATCGCAGCCAATCCGAGGGCACCGAGGTGCAGATCGACGGCGGAGGAACGCCGCGGGTAAAGCCGGCCGGGTGCGCGGTGGGAACGAGCATCGACGTGCGCGATTTGTTTTTCAACGTGCCGGCGCGAAAGAAGTTCCTGAAGTCGACCGCGACGGAGAGCGCGCACGTGGGCGACGTGGTCACGACGGCGTCGCTCGCGCGTCCCGATGTGTCGTTCACGTTGACCCGCGATGGTCGCGTGGCGCGCGAGATGCTCCGGGTCACAACGCGTGCGGAGCGCGTGGCGCAGGTCATGGGCTTCGGCGACGACCGGGTGGCCCACGGCCAAGGCGAGCGCGGGCCTCTGCAGATCGAGGCGTACCTGTTGGCGCCGGAGAAGGCGCGCGCGGGTGCCACGGGGCTTCACCTCTTCGTGAACGGACGGCCGGTGCGCGATCGGATGTTGTCGCGGGCCGTGGCGCAGTCGTTTGGATCGGTGCTGGAGGCGGGGCGCTTTCCGGTGGGCGTCGTCTACTTGGAGCTTCCGCCCGAGATGGTGGACGTGAACGTGCACCCGCAAAAAGCGGAGGTGCGTTTCACGGACGCGCGGGCGCTGTGCGATGCGTTGACGCGAGAGCTCTACGGGGTGACGTCGCAGGCCTTCGCGATTCCGGCCTTGGGGCCGCCCACGCGGCCTTGGCTCCCGCCGCCCGCCGCGTCACGAGCCGCGGCGTATCCCATTCGGGAATTTACGCCGCGGGAGCATGGTTATGCGGGCGCGCCCGAACGTCTCCCCCACCCCAACCCTCCCCCGGAGGGGGAGGGAGCCGAAACGTCGATCTCGGAGCTGACGCCTGCCGTATCGGCTCCCGGGGTGGGCGGGTCCGAGGCGCCGGGAGGGTTGGGGTGGGGGGGTGCAGCGGGGAACGCAGCCTGGACGGCCACCCCCGTCGAAGCCGATTCACTCTTCGCCAATCGGCCACCGCTGCGGTTTTTGGCCCAAGTTCGAAAAACCTTTTTGCTCTGCGAAGGCGTCGATGGGCTCTACATCGTCGATCAGCACGCAGCCGCGGAACGGGTGACCTTCGATCGGCTGCGCAAAGCCTTTGCCGCACGGGATGTGGCCATGCAGCGGCTTTTGGTGCCCGAGGTCGTCGAGCTCTCCCCGGTGGAGGTCGCGGCCCTCGAAGAGCGGCCCGAGGATGTCGCAGCCGTCGGCCTCGAAGTCCGCGCCGTCGGCACCAACGCCGTTGCGGTACACGCTGTACCGAAATTGCTCGTGCGCGCCAACCCCGAGCGCCTCGTCCGTGACCTCGTCGCCGAACTGACCCGCCAGGCCAATCGCCCCTTCGGTGGCGCGGCCGACCTCGTCCTGGCCACCATGGCCTGCCACGCCTCCGTCCGCGCAGGCGATACGCTTTCTCCCGAGGAGGCCACTGCACTCCTCGCCTCGCTCGAAGGGATCGACTTCTCCGGGCACTGCCCGCACGGCCGTCCCATCGTCATGCACTTGACCTTCGCCGAATTGGAGCGGCGGGTTGGACGCTGAGCCGAACCTCACGCGCTGGCTGGACCTCGCCCTCGCCACGCTTCAAGCGGATCCCGAGTCGCTTCCCGTCATCGTCGGCCCGACCGCCAGCGGCAAAACCTCCCTGGCCATCCGCCTCGCCGAAGCCCTCGACGGCGAAATCGTCAGCGCCGACAGCGTCCAGATCTACCGCGAGTTCGACATCGGCTCGGGCAAGCCCACCGCCGAGGAGCGCGCGCAAGCCCGCCACCACCTCATCGACGTCCAAGATCCCCTCGAGGCCATCGACGCCGCGCGCTTCGTGGAGATGGCTGATCGCGCCATCGGCGACATCCGTGCACGCGGCAAGCGCCCCATCGTCTGCGGCGGTACCTTCCTCTGGGTGCGCGCCTTGCTGCACGGCCTCGCACCGAGCCCCGCCGCCAACGAAGCGATCCGCGAACGCCATCGCACCCTCGTGCTCGAACAAGGCCGCACCGCGCTTCACGACCGCCTCAAGGAGGTCGACCCACCCAGTGCCGCGCGCCTCCACCCCAACGACGTCGTACGGGTCAGCCGCGCGCTCGAAGTCTTCGAACTCACGGGCCAGTGCCTGAGCGGCCACCAAGAGTCCCATGGGTTCCTGCCGCAGCGCTACCGCGCGCACCTCTTCGCCATCCTCTATCCGCCCGACGTGCTGACCGATCGCATCACCGCGCGGGTCGAGGCATGGCTCGCGGGCGGTTGGATCGACGAAGTCGCGGCCCTTCGCGCGCGGGGCTATGGCGACACACGCGCGATGGGCTCCGTGGGCTACCGACAGGTCGCCATGCACCTGACGGGTCAGCTTCCGCAAGAAGAGCTGAAAATCGCGATCGTTCGCGCAACCCGGGTTTTTGCGAGGCGTCAGCGCACGTGGTTGAACCACGCACCCGTCATCCGTCTGGGGACGTGACTAAGGGAGCGAGCTGTGCGATAAGTTAAGGCCTCGTGTTGTAAATTTGTCATGGGGAGGCACCCTCTATGTCTCAATTTGTAGTCACCCAGCGCTTCATGTCGCTCGCAACCAACTACGACGTGACCGCACCGGGATCCGAAGACGTGCTTCTGACCATCAAGGGAACGCTGATGAGCCCCACTCCCTTGTTCTCGTTGGTCGAGGGTACGAACGGCAAAGAGCTGGCCACGCTCCGTGGAAATTTCGCCAAGACGCAGTTTCACGTTCTCGGCGCAGACGGCAAAGAGCTCGCAACGGTGGACTTCCCCGCCATCGCGCTGAAGAAGAAGCTCGCCCTCAAGATCGGCGACCGGGAGTACACCGCCGACGGTGGCGTGTTTAGCGGTGTCTTTCAGTGCAAAGACGCCGGCGGCAACATCGCCATCGAGATTTCCAAGGTCCGCAGCGTCCGCGACAAATTCAGCGTCGTGACCAAAGACGACATTGGGCAAGAGGTAGGGCTTCTCGCCGCCGTCGCCATTCACTCCCGCTTCTTCGAGATGGTCTAGCCGCTCGAGCTGCTCGGCTCACAGCGACATGGTCGCATCCAGCCACGCGCCGAATGTCTCGGGCTCCACCTGCGGCGGAGGGCTCGTGGCCTTCCAGATCTGTCGCGGAACATCCAGCTCCGCCTCCGCCGCGTGCTCCAGCGCCCTGGCCTCGTCCTGCTCCGGGTAGGTGGGCGGAAGTGGATCACGCTGCGGGGACTCGATTGGCCCCACGGGGTGCAGCGTCTCCGCCGCCGCGTCGAAGCTGTAGTCGGCCGCAACCTGCTTGCCCGACGCCGGGGGCGGCGTCATCGGGGGCTCTTCCGAGACGGGGGCGGCTTCGCCCTCCTCGAGGATCGCACGCCGTGAGGACGACGGTGTCTCGTCGACCTCGACAGTGACCCCCACCGAGATGCGCTCCAGCTCCGACTCGTTGACGATCATCTCGTCCGGATCGGTCAAAACGACACCGCTCGCACCTGCCACGCGCGCCCCGGAGGGCACTTCGTGCAGGTCCACCGTGGCTACGACGGGGGGAAGCTCCGCTTCGATGGGAGGAAGCTCGAACGGCGCGCCGTCCACCGCAGGCGCGTCCATCACGGGCACGTCCAGCGCGGACACCTCGACCGAGGTACGCACCGAGTCGTCGTCGGCGTCGACGTGGATCTCCACCACGTCCTCGCTCACCTCGTACTCGTCCAGCATGTTCGCTGGGAACGACTCCGGCTCGTCTTGGACGTCGTCCTGGATATCGTCGTACTCCGAGAGGCGCCCGCTGGTGACCAGATCCGAAATGCGGCCGTCCTCCACGATCTCGTCGGAGAACCGCGGCGGTCCCTCTTCGTCTTCCGGCTCTACGGGCAGCGGCGGCTCGACCTCCGCAGCACCGTCGACCTCCGCCACGGCACCGGCGGTAAAGGCCACCTCGGCCGCGAACGTCTCCGGATCGTCGAAGGTCGTGCTGATGCGGATTTCCGTATCCTCCGGAGCCCACTGCGCGACGCTGCCGGAAGAGACGCCGTTCAGGCCACGCGGCTGAGCGCTTCTCTGCCGGATCTTCTCGAGGAGCGCCTCGAGGCGTCCGATACGATCCCCCTTGGTGGTCATGCGCCGCCCCGCCCCTGGAGACGCGAAAGCGCGTCCGCCCACGAGGTGCCCTCGGCCATGAAGGTCCGCACACGATCAATCGCGTCGCGACTGGCCACCAGGATGCGCTGCACCGGACCGGCCGCGAGGACCATGCACGAGACCTCCGTCTGCGATGCCGTGGAAAGGGCGCCCTCGAGGAGCGACGCGATGAAGCCGCCGCCGATGCGAGGAGCATGCTCGACGACGAGCACCATGGCCTTGCCCCAGCGCTCGATGCCGAATGCACCGAGACCGGCCACGCTGAATTCGAGTGCGACGGTGTTGATCATCGCGTCCAGCGATGCTCCGCGCACACCAGAGGTACCTCCGAATCGTGCTGCGATCCTCTCCCCCATGGATTGACCGATTCCTTTGGCTACCGATGCCACGGCTTCCGGCTCCGCCGCGGACACGAGGTCGTACAGGGCTTCGACCGGCACGAGTACCGCCCGTTCTGCCCCCATCGCGCTCACGCTGCCTCGCGCCAAATCGAAGTCCACCACGTGGGAAAGGTCAGACGACATGGCCACCTCGATCTATAGCGCGCGTTTCATGCGCTTGGAACGCCTTGTTCAAAAGCTTTTCGCCGGGATATTCGTTACGGATGCGAAATATCGTGGCCATGGCGACCACGCTGCTCGCCTGGCAAATTCCCGCACGGCCTGCCGCAGACGCCGGATGGCTGAAGGCTTGCTCCTTCCGGCACCCGCTCTGTGTGCACGCAAAACCCACCACACCGGCAAACACGGTGTTGACCGTGCTGGACGAAACGGAGCGCGCGTGGGATGGCGCCACGGGGCCACTCGCACTGCCACCACCCGACCCATCGCCGACCACGGGCGCGTACGACGTGTACCTCGTCGACGGCGCGTCCCAAGACGCCTCGACCGTGTTGGACGAGCGTGACCCCATCGCGAGCTTCGATCGCGCCAGCGCATTCACCTCGTTGGATGCGCACCTCACGGGGTGCGCGCGCACCCACGCCATCGCGCGTGGTCTTTTGCGCGCCATCACCTTTCGCGTGAGCCCCAACATGGACGCCGGAAGCGCCGAAGCCCAAACCGAGTCGCTGGCCCATGCGCTCAGTCCGTGCATCACCCCCGAAACGACCGCGCGCGCGACGTTTCAAGCGCACCCGGAACGCGCCCTTCCGGATGCGTGGCCCGAGTTCGCCCCCACCGTGGGGATGACGTATGCGCAAGGAGCGTCCCTCTTTTACGACTGGATGGACGATGGCTTCGGCCAGCAACCGGGCAGCATCGTCCGCGCGATCTGGGCGTTGAGCCCCGGCAAGACCGACACGTTCGAGATCCTTCGCAGTAGCTTCAAGAACGCCCTCAGCTCGGGCTCCACCTTGGACGATCTGCTGCTCGGCTTCGCCGTCGGGCGCGTTCTTCCCAGCGCGGGCATCGCACCGCGCACCGATTGGCAGATCGATTGGCCCGCGAAGCCGCGACGCCTCGCCCCGCGCGATCCCACCGCCCCCACCGGCAGCGCCTACGTGGTCGTACGCCGCGCCGGGGCTCCGCCGGGGGCGCGGCTGCGCGTCGAGGCCATCTGGGAAGAGCATGCGAAGATGCGCTGGAGCGTCGTGAAGCTCGATGCGGGCGGCCGCGAGATCGCCCGCATCCCGGTGGCTTCCGCCGAGCGGGCCACCGAGACGCAGGGCTCCATCGTCGATCTCGATGCGACGGACACGCTGGTCGTGGTGGGGACCAACGCCGGCGATTTCACCCCGCCGTTCGATCCGGACGATGCCGTTTGGGAGCCCCACGGTTGGCGCCTGACGCTCGCCGCAGAGTGATTCCCAGCGCTGCGAATGCACCGCCGGCCCACACGAGCCAACTGTACGAGGGCGAGGGCATGCCGGCCATGGCCACGGTGCATCCGCCCTTTGCCGACGAAGGATAGTGCGCCACCCAGAGATCGGCCGAAACGGGAACGACCTTCGGCGTGACGATGTCGGCCCCGTCGAAGGTGGCCCCCAGGAGCATCCGCGCGCCACCACGCCCCGCGGGCACGTTCACCGTGTACGACCAGAGGCCCGGCCCGCGACGGGCCACGGTGGGCGCCGTCTCGATCGGCGTGCCGTTGATCTCCACGCGCGGTTGCAGCCGCGCTTCCTCGAACTGGTCCGCGCGATGCTGCCCATCGGCGCCGCGCAGCTCCAGGATCGCCGTGAGCGGCGTCGAGCCGTCGGCGGCCGCGTAATCCGCACCCAGCGCGATCCAGCTGGTCTCCACGCTCGGAAGCACCAGCGACGGGTTCTTCGTCTGCTCGAGGGCATCGAGCGCGCCCACCACATCGAGCTCGCCCGGTCCGCCTTGGTCCTCGAAGCGCGTGTTCGGCGTGGGGCGGAAGCGATGCGCACCGGCCTGGATCAACGCGGTGATCTTGTCCTGCGTCAGCGTCGGATCGCGCTGGAGCAACAGCGCAATCGCGCCGGTGACCATGGGCGCCGACATCGACGTTCCCATCGCCACCGCGTGCGTCTCGTCGATCTGGAAGCATCGCGGATCGCGGTCGTTCTGCCCCGCATGCACCGGAGGGCACGAGGTGGTGAACATGCTGCGATCGCTCCCGGGCGGTGCGCCGCTGCTCATGGCCGCAATGATGCCGGCGCCGGGCGCGGAGATCTCGGGCTTGGCCACGCCGTTCACGTTGGGCCCCGCGCTGGAGAACCAGCACGCATCGCCTTCGGTGGGCGGAATGAGCTCTTTCGACGCGTCCACCATCCCGCCCGCCGCATCGAGCACGGGGACGCGCACGCCAACCTTGCCACCGGCAATGCTGACCCAATTCGGCCGATTGACCGTGCAGCCGACGGAGAGAATCGACGGATGCGTCCCGGGCAAATTGATGGTGCCTTCACGCAAGCCCGCGGCGAAGGTGGCCGGGTTGATCGTCTGCACGTCGCCGGTGCGACCGAGGTACAGATCGGCAGTGCCCTCACCGGTGAAGGTCACGTAGTACGTACCCTTGGGCCATTTTCCAGACCACAGTACGACGGCGCCGCGCGAGCCTGCCGGCACCGGGCTGTCCGTCGCCGTGCTGCCGTAGATGACCCCCGCCTCGTAGTCGTCGTTGTCGCCTTTTTTGCCCCTCGTTTGGCCATCGCCGATCGGCGAGATCCACGTGCCGCTGGGGGAGTCGAGGCCAATCTTCAAATTGGCGCCGCCCCGCAAGGTGACCCACACCTGCACGCCACCGTCGCTGGCGCCTTCGGTCGTGATGGGCACGCGCACCGTCGCACCACTGGCCACGTGCACGCTCTGGTGGATCGCATCGCCGCCGATCGATCCGCTGTTACCTGCTGCCGCAACCAGTGCGCGACCCGGATGGGTCGGCCCCACGAAGCTGGCCAGCGCTTGCTCCCAGAGGGTCGTACCATCGTGGGGGCCGAAGTCGCCGCCCAGCGAGAGGTTCACCGCCACCGGCTGCTTCTCCGCGTCCGCGCGATCGAAGACGAAGGAGACACCGCGAACCAGGTCGTCGTTGCTGATGCCCGTCGCCGTTCCGCCGAGGCCCGCCACGATGAGGCGCGCCTTGGGCGCCATCCCGCGGTACAAGCCTCTCTTACCGAGATCGTCACCATCGCCCGCGGCGATCGACGAAACGTGGGTGCCGTGACCGACGGCGTCGTTCGGCAGCGGCTTCTTGTCGGCAATGAGCTGATCGATCTCCTTCGCGCTGTACACCGCGCCAGCGACGACCTTGCCGTCCGCATTCTTGATGCCGAACCTCTCCTCGAGATCCGGATGCAGCCCGGCCGGCGCCACGGACATGTCGAGCAGCCACGCGATGCGCGAGTGCCCCGTCTCGTCGAGGAACTCCGGATGGCTCACGTCGATGCCCGTGTCGGCCACGCCCACCAACGTGCCCGCGCCGTCCGCGCCCAAGGTGTCGTACGCGCGATCGGCCTGAACGGTGCCCCGCGCGACCGACATCAACGTGTGCAGCGGCGTGGTCACCTCCATGTGCACGCCGGGGTGCGCCTGCGAGAACGCGATGAGGCGCTCCGGCGTGCCCGACACGCGCCCGATGCCGGGTGCAAAAGGCTCGACCCCCAGCGATGCCGCCGTTTCGCTGCGCGGTATCGCCACCAGGGCTCCAAGCTGCGCCCCTCCGGGCACCTGCGCGCGGGCAGGTGCCAACGTGCGCACCGCACGCGGCCCGAGCACGCGCAAAATCCCTGCCGCCTCCGGATGCACCGGATCCGCGACCGCCGCGACAGGGACCAACAAGGTAAGAGCGAAGGCGAGAAGGCCAGTACGGCCCCCTCCCCCTCGGAGGTCCGCCGCTCGCGGCGGCCGACTTTCAACGCAAAGGGAGGGTCGGGGAGGGGGGGTGTTCATATTTTTAGACCGGCGGAACCAAGTGTTTCTTCGTCAAACGAACCTCGCGCTTGCTCTCCGCGCGCTCGAAGCGAGCCAGAATCTCGTCGCGCAAAAGCTCGCCCGGCACCACGGCGTCCACCACGAGCTCGGAGGCGAGCTTCATCAAGTCGACGTCCGCGCGATACTCTTCTTGCAGCTTGGCCACGTACGCCTTGCGTTCGTCGCCCTCCGGCACTTCCTGAATCTTGTTGTAATAAACCGCGTTGACCGCAGCCTGCGGCCCCATGACGGCAATCGACGAGCTGGCGAGCGCGATGCAGGCGTCGGGCTCGAAGGCCGGCCCGCACATCGCGTAAAGCCCCGCGCCGTAAGCCTTGCGCACCACGACACTCAGCTTGGGCACCGTCGCCTCGCTGACCGCGGCGATCATCTTTGCGCCCGCGCGGATGATGCCCTGCTTCTCCACCTTGGTGCCGATCATGAAGCCGGGCACGTCGGCCAAGAAGAGAATCGGAATGTTGAACGCATCGCAAAGCCAGATGAAGCGCGCGGACTTGTCGGCCGAGTCGACGAAAAGCACGCCGCCGAGCCACTTGGGCTGGTTGGCCACGATGCCCACCGTCTTGCCGCCGATGCGGGCAAAGCCCGTGATGAGCTCCTTCGCAAAGAGCTTCTTGATCTCGCAGAACGAGCCCTCGTCGATGATCTCGTGGATGACGTGCATCATGTCGAACGGCTTGTTCTCGTCCGGCGGCACGATCTCGCTCAGCTTCTTGCCACTCGACTTGGGCGCCCGCGACTCGCGCACCGGAGGCTTCTCCGCGCTCGTCGAGGGTAGGTAGCCGAAGTAGTTCTTCGCCCAGTCGATGGCCTCTTCTTCGGTCTTCACCAGCACGTCGCCGCAGCCGGAGACCGAACAGTGCATCTTGGCGCCACCCATCTCTTCCAGGGTGACCTTCTCACCGATGACCATTTCGGCCATGCGCGGGGAGCCGAGGTACATGCTCGCGTTGCCGTCGACCATCACCACCACGTCGCAGAAGGCAGGGATGTAGGCGCCACCGGCGGCGCTGGGCCCGAAGAGCAAGCAGATCTGCGGAACGTGCCCACTCATCTGTACTTCGTTGTAGAAGATGCGCCCTGCGCCCCGGCGGCCGGGGAACATCTCGATCTGATCGGTGATGCGCGCCCCGGCGGAGTCGACCAGGTAAAAAAGCGGAAGCTCGAGCTTCATCGCCGTTTCCTGGATACGCAGGATCTTTTCCACGGTGCGGCGGCCCCAGGAGCCGGCTTTGACGGTGGAGTCGTTGGCCATGATGGCCACGGTGCGGCCACCGATCTTCGCGGTTCCGGTCACCACGCCATCGGCGGGCAAGTCCGACTCCAGGTTGTTGGCCAGCGCAGCGTCTTCCACGAACGAGCCAGCATCGATGAGGCGCGCGATGCGATCGCGCGCGAACAGCTTGCCCGTCTCGGCGTTCTTGCGGTGGTACTTCTCGGCGCCTCCCTTTTCGACCCGGGACAGCGTTTCCTTGAGCTTCTTCTCGCGCGGCATGCGGCGGAGAGTAGTGGGCCGCCAAGCTAAGTTGAAGTGGGGAAAAAGTTATCGACGGGTGACGGAGCAAAGCCTCTGCGGTCATTGTACGTTTGTCCGGTGCAGGCTCCGTTGCCCCCTCGTGTCGTGATTGAACGCCCCGCCCCGTGTGTCGAACGGGATGCGGCCGAAGCTCTTTTTGTCGACGCACTGAAGCAATCCAGCGCCCCCGATGCGGGCTGGACGATGCGCGTTGGCGTCCGTCGCGAGAAAACGGCGCTGCGTGCCCGTGGTGAGCTGTCCGACCCGAGCGGCGCCGTCGTCGCAAGCCGCGACTTTTCGGTGCGCGGAGAATCGTGCGCGCCGCTCGCACGGGCCATCGGCGTGTGGGCTTCGCTCGTACTCGATCAGCAAGACGCCCAGGCGCGACCGGCTCCGGCGAAGGAGGAGCCGTCCAAGCCCGCCGCGGCGGAGAAGCGCGTGACGAGTTCGCCTCCGCCACCGGATCCGGTCACCGCTCCGGTTTGGCCTACGCCGCAGCACGCCGAAGGTCCCTACCCCGAGCAAGCGCTGTTTTTGAGACACCCGCCGGATTCGCGCAGCCTGGAACTGGGCGCGTCCACGTTCCTCATGAACGCCGGCGACAGCGGAGCGCTCGCCGGCGGCTCGATCTTCCTGGTCGCGGAGTTGCCCGCGGGCGTGTTTTTCCGCCCGAGACTCTCGTACGGCCGTAACTTTCGCCCTCTGCAAAGCGTGGGTGAGGAAAGCCGCGACCTCGGAACCGCGCGCGTCGATGTGTGCTTGCGCATGCCCGGGTTCTACTTGGACCGCAAAGGTCTCGCGGTGGACATCTGCGGCGGCGGCGAGGGCGGATTTCTAAATGTCAGTGGGACCCAAACGCGTGAGGCGCACACCTTGGCGTACGGCGCATTCGGCCCCGGCATCGGTTTGCGGGGTGAATTTGCCAACGATTTCGTCGCAGAGGTACGCGCCGAAGGATTGATGCGCATTGCTGAGGGGCTTCCCGTCGGCGGCCGCGCGGAGATGGCGATCGTCTGGAGGGCGCGATGACGAAAGATGCTAAAAGGTCTGGGCGATGTCAGGTTCTTTCGAGTCACAGAAGGAGGCCGATGTGAGTGGACGTCTCGTTGCTCTCTCCAGCCCGCTCGCACAGGCAGACGTGGCAGAGGCCGATGATCTTCCCCCGGAGTCGAAGGTGGAAAGACCTCGGCAGTCCGGCATCGACCTGAGCTTCCGCGCTCTGTACGAGAAAGAGGTCGACTTCATCTGGCGCAACCTGCGTCGCCTCGGCGTGCCCGAGGCCGATCTCGAGGACAAGACCCAGGAGGTCTTCGTCGTTGCGCATCGCCGCTTCGCCGAGTTCGTCGATCGCGGGTTCGGCGCGCGCGCTTGGCTCTTTCAAATTGCATTGCGCGTGGCCGCAGACACGCGCCGGCATCGCCGCCGGCATCCGGAAGATGCCGATGGCGGAGCGGCCATGGCGCGCCAATCGATCGAAGCGGATCAAACGGGATCGATCTCGCGAAGGGAGCGTCTCGCTCGCCTCGATCGCGCACTGGCGAGCATCCAACTCGACAAGCGCGCGGTCTTGGTTCTCTACGAGATCGAGGAGCAAACGGCTCCCGAAATTGCGCGCGCGCTGGGCATCTCCGTGAACACCGTTTATTCCCGCCTTCGCGTGGCACGCGCCGAGCTCGAACTCGCGCTGAAACGCGACCTATCCCCGCTGCGAGGTGGAGCATGAGTCGCGATCTTTCGCATGAAACCCGCGAGATGCTCGTGCTCGCACGCGGCGATGCTCCGTCGCCCAAAGCGCGCGACAACATGTGGGAAAATCTCGAAAAGGCGATTCTCCCCGCAGCCGCCGTGGGCCTCGGAACCGCTGCCGCCACCGTCGCGAAGCCGGCCGCGGTCATCGCGACGAACCCCAGCGCGTGGGTCCCGCAAGCCGCCGCCGCGGCGGCCAAACCGGGCCTCGGCGCCGCGCTCGCGTCCGCGAAGCTCGCCATCGGCGGGGCACTCCTCGGAACCGCGGTCGTTCTCTCCGTCGCGGCGGGTGCTCTGCGCCATCGCATGACGCCTCCCGCGTTGCTCGAGGAGACCGATCCGCGCCCGGTCATCACGTACGACGAGGGTTCCGTCTCGTTCAATGCGCCGTCGTTCCCCGCCCGGTTCAACGGCACCGCGGCCCCTTCGCCTTCCACGGTGGAACTCACCGCCAAAGACGAAGCCTCCGCCGCATACCGCCCGGTGGCCCGCGCGTCGCTCACGAGCCAAGCCTCGTCGGACGACACGCTGCTGCGCGAAGCCTCGTTGGTCAGCGAAGCCCGCAGCGCCTTGTTGCGCGGCGATCCGCAGACCGCGCTCGTCTCGGTCCAAGCAGCGCGCCGTGAAGGGCGCAACCTCGAGCCCGAAGAGCTCTCCATCGAGGCCCGCGCTTTGCGCGCCCTCGGCCGCGATCCCGAGGCCGCACAACTCGACACCACGTTGCGCAGCCGCTACCCGAACCACGCCCTCGCAAGATCCAATTAGAGCGATCCGCGCGCTAAAGCGCGTTATGGACCGCCGGCAAGATGCCGGCGATCACTATTTCCCGCGGAATTGGGGCTTTCGCTTGTTGGCGAAGGCTTCCAAGGCCTCGCGGCGATCTTCGCTGACGAGGACGGAGTCGTAGCTCACCTTTTCGAGCTCGAGGCCGAGTTCCAACGTCGTGTCGTGGGCGCGATCGATCGCTTGAAGTGCGGCGGCTTGTGCGAGCGGCGCTCCGTCGGAGATGGGCTCGATCCACGCGAGCACGTCGTCGATCAGGTTCGCGTCCTTGGGGACGACGCGGTTCACCAGGCCCCACTCCAGGGCCTCTTGGGCCGACAAGCGCCGGCATAGAAGGATCATCTCCTTGGCCCGCGCCTCGCCAATGAGGCGCGGTAAACGCTGCGTGCCGCCCGCGCCAGGGATGATGCCCAGCGAGGTCTCTGGCAACGCCAGCGTCGCGTGCGAGGCCGCCACGCGGAGATCGCAGAGCAGGGCCAGCTCCAACCCACCGCCGAGCGCCAGGCCATTGATGGCGGCCACCACGGGCTTCGGCGATCGATCGAGCGGCCCCAGCTCGGAGCGATAGAGCTCGATCTGCTTGCGCACGTCGTTCTCGTCCATCTTGTGGCGCTCTTTGAGGTCCGCCCCCGCGCAAAAGGCCTTGTCCCCCGCGCCGGTGACGACGATCGCGCGCACCGAATCGTCGACCGCCGCCTCGCGCGCGAGCCGCCCGAAGGCGGAGAGCGTATCGCGCGAGAGGCTGTTCATCCGGTCCTGGCGGTCGATCGTGAAGATGGCCACCTTGCCGCGCCGCTCGACCCGAATGGGCTCGCTCATCGGGACCTCCGCGCCGGCTTCGCCTTTTTGCTGCTCGCCTTGGCGGGCGCCTTCTTCGCGCTGACGCCATTCTTGTCCGCCTTCAGCGCCTTCGTGGCGCTCCCATTCGCACCGTTGGTGCCCTTCGGCAAGGGCCCGCGCGTGCTCGACGCCTCGCCCAGCTTGGCCTCGAGCAGCGCCAGGCGCGACTTCAGCTCGGAGTGCTCGTTCTGCATCTTTTCGAGCTCCTCGCGCACCTGGTCCAGCGCGCGCTTCGAGTCACCCCCGAGATCGCGCAGCACCTCACGGATGCGCCGGCGCACCCGTGGATCGAGATCCATCTCGAGGCGCGCACGCAGCGCACCGCGCGCCTTCGTGTCGCCCAAGTCGGCCAGCGCCCGCGCCACGTCGACGCGAAGGTGCGGATCGCCGTCGTCGAGCAGCTCCTCCAGGGCCTCGCGCGCCTTGCGATCGCCCGAGACCTTGGGCAACGCCAGAATCGCCGCACGACGCGCCCGCGTGGCATGGCCGTAGCGCGTGCGCGACATCAAGTGCGGCAGCGCGCGATCGTCGCGCAACGTCGCCAGCCCGTCGATCGCGCCGACGCGAATCACGTCCGCCCACGAAGGACGATCCAACACGTCGAGCAGTGTCTCGTACACCGACGGCTGCTTCGTATGCCCCAGCGCGCGCGCCGCCTCGGCCTCCACCAGGTAGCTCGCATCGTGGAGCGCCTTGGGCCGCAGCACCGATGCCGCCTTCGGCGTCTTGAAACGCCCCAGCGCCCGCACCACCGCACGCCGCACCTTGTGGTGCGCCGTGTTCACGTGCTCGGACAGCACGTCGAAGCCCTCCGCCGCGCGAATGTCGCCCAGCGACTCCGCCGACGCCGCGCGCACCGCCCAGAACTCCGACTCGTCCGCCAGCCGCGCCGCCAGCGCCGCGATGGTCACCGGGTCGTCGTTCTTCGACAGCGCATGCGCCGCCAGCCATCGCCCACGCGCCGATTCGGCCTTCGTGAGCTGCTCGCGAAGCATGTCCTGCGGCACCTTCAACGTCACGGCGCCGAGCACACGCATCTCCGGATCGACCACCACGAAACTCGGTCGCTCCTCCACCGGCAAGGTAAACGTCTCGGCGCGCTGCGAGACGCGCAGGCTTTCGCGCCGCGTCTTGCCTTCACCATCCACGAGAACGAGCTCCAGCGGGAACTCGAAGACATTCGGCACGTCGTCGGTCGCGGCTTGCGTCTGCTTCACGGTGACCGAGAGCACCTTCTTGTCCCAGGCAATTTGCACCTCGAGCTCGGGGTGCCCCGGCCGGTACACCCACTGGTCGAAGAGCTGCCCGAGGCTGCGACCGCTGACCTCTTCCAGGGCGCGCATCAAGTCGCGCGTCTCCACCACACCGCGTCCGTGCCGGCGCAGGTAGTTGCCCACGCCACGCCAGAAGAGCGTGTCGCCGATCTCGCGGCGGAGCAGGTGCAGGACCAGACCACCCTTCTCGTAGAGGTGCCGGTCGAACAGATCGAGCGGCGCATCGTAGGTCTGGCACACGATGGGGCGGCGGTAACGGCCCGTCGCCTCGCCGAGGTACGCATCGAGATCGCCCTTGATGGCCACCTCGTACTCGTCGCGGCCGAGGTGCTTCTCGCGCCAGATATGCTCCATGAAGGTCGCGAACCCTTCGTTGAGCCATCCCTCGGACCAGTCGCGGCACGTGACGTAGTCGCCGAACCATTGATGCGCCAACTCGTGCGCAATCAAATCGTCGGACGTGATGTCCAGCCGGGCTCGCTCATCCAACAGGATGTGCTCGTACATGGTCGTGGCGGTGGTGTTCTCCATCCCACCGAAAATGAAGTCGCTCACCACGACCTGCGCGTACTTGTTCCACGGGTACGGCACGCCGGTGAGCTCGCCGAAGTAGTTCACCATGTCGGGCGTGCGCGCGAACGTCGCCTCGCCATCACCTTCACGGCCCTTCGGAACCAGGTACGTCAGCGGCACGGTGCCGGCGCTGTCTTTCAGCTCCGCGAACTCGCCCGCGACCAAGGTGAGAAGATAGCTCGGGTGCGGGGCGTTCATCTTCCAATGAAAACGCCAGGCCCCTTCCGCGGGCGTCTCCTTCGAAAGCAGCTCGCCGTTCGAGAGCACGTCGTTGCCGTTCGGCACCGTCACGATCATCTCGGTGGTCATCTTCACGTGCGGCTTGTCGTGGCACGGCAGGAAGTGGCGCGCGTCCTCCTCCTGGCACTGGCTCCACACCTGCCGCGGACGATTCGGCACGTGCTCGTCGGGCTCGAGGAAGTACAGCCCACGCCGCGGCGTCGCGCTGTACGTGATCGCCAACTCGCCCGCTTCGAGCGACGCGGGAATCGCCGCGCGAAGGACCTTGCCGTCGTAGACGAACGGCGCCGGGCGCCCATCGACGGTGACCCTTTTCAGATCGAAGCCAATGGCATCGAGTGCGATTTCCGTCGATACAGGATCGATCCGGCGAAGGCTCAATGTGGCCGTGCCGGATACGCTCTTGCGCGGGAAATCGAGCTCGAGCTCGAGCTTCAAATGGTCGACGGCGAAGGGCCGATCGCGTTCGAAGTGACGCGCGGTCCCGCTCAGGGCAAAGGGACGAAGCGCCCCCTTCTCGCCGAACTCCTTGGATTCAGACAGGAAATTAAGATTGCGGAAACCACACCCGCAACCAGCATGAACGCGGTGCTCGAGGGACATCGGTTCGGGGAGCGTTCCATAGACCCGGCCCCTCGGGGAAGCCCGTTTGTGCTATGAGCCCCCGTCCCATGCGGGTTGTTGTTCGATCTGCTCTTTCCGTCGCGGTGGCGGCCCTGCTCTCGGGTTTCGTACCGGTTTTTTCGACATCGGCCCACGCCGACGTGAAGCACGTGGTTGCACGGGGGCACACGTTGGAGGCAATTGCGCGCCGCTACCACGTGTCGCAAAAAGCGATTTTGGAGGCAAATCACCTGCAAGATGGCCGGCATTTGCGCGTGGGCGAGACGCTGGTGATCCCCGGCGTGAGCGCGCCGCAAAGCTCAACCAAAGACGGAAAAGACGGGAAGGACGCCAAGGGAAAAGCTGGCGGAAAACCGCAGAAGCCGCCGACCTACGCCATGACGGCGCGCACGCCGGGCGTGATCCACGCGGCACGGCTCGCCATGAGCGAAGACTTCACCATCCGGGTGGCCGACCGGCGCGGTCGAGCCTCACCCACCGCCCTCAAATCGTTCGAGCGGTTGCTGCGGAGTGCGGGGGGTCAGACCCATGCCATTGACCCGCGCCTCGTCGCGCTCGTCGGCGTGGTGTCGAATCATTTTGGAAGCCGGAAAATCGAAGTCATCAGCGGCTTCCGGCCGTATTCGCCGACCCAGCATACCCCCCACTCGAACCACAACGCGGGCAAGGCCATCGACTTCCGCGTCCTGGGCGTACCCAACGAGGTCCTGCGTGACTTCTGCAAGACGCTCAAGAACGTGGGCGTCGGCTACTACCCGAACAGCACCTTCGTCCATTTGGACGTGCGCACGTCGCCCGCCTACTGGATCGATTACTCCAAACCGGGCGAACCGCCGCGTTACAACACCCCCGGCGTCGATGCCGACGAGGGAACGAGCGACGTGGGCGAGGAAATCCGCGGCGCCATCGGAAACGATCCGGCGAGCCCCAGCCCCAACGGTGACAGCGCCGGGAGCGGGGCGCTGTAAGCTGTAAGAGGACAGCTCCAGACTGGTCATACGACCGACCGACCGGCGACACCTCTACCGACCGGGAATAGGGTCAAATTTGACCCTCTCTATCCCCAAGAAATCCACCGTGGGTCAAGCGCACATGGGTATCCTTTGACCTCATCGTGGGCTGGCGGGGTAGAAAAACATCGGAAAATTGCGGGTCAGCGGTGCTGGCATGGAGCGCGCAACAAAGCGCGGTCCCCAACATGGAACCGCTCGCGATCGCCAGCACGGAGTATTGCCCGGCCGACAACGGTGCGACCGGTGTGACCCACGTGGAGGGTGTACGTGCGGAAGCTGCGGAGGATCTGGACGACAGCATTCCTCCGCCGCCGGCAAGCACGGACCGCGTTCGTCGAAAGCGCACGCGCCGAAAGCGCCGTCTGCGCAGCAAGAGCCGGGAGCGGGCGGACCGCGCGGCCAAGGAGATCCGCCAGTACCTGCCCATCGTGCACCAGATGGTGACGCGCCTCCTGGTGAAGGTGCCGTCCAACGTGCTGCGGGAGGATCTCATTGCCGCGGGCACGTTCGGGCTTCTCGCGTCGATCCGGCGCGACGGTGCGGTGCGCAGCCCCACCTTCGAGTGGTACGCGCGGGTGCGCATCCGCGGCGCCATCATGGACGAACTGCGCAACCAGGATTGGCTCTCCCGCCGCGCACGGCGCGAGGTGCACTCCGCGGCCGGGGATTCGCTTCCGTCGGAGCGTTGCTCCTTCGTCGGCTTCGACGATCTCGCCGGCGGCCTTCAATCGGTGTTCAACGCCGACGTGAGCCCGCCCACGCCGTTCGAGATGATGGAGGCGGACCAGCAGCGCAGCGCCCTCAAAGGCGCGTTGAAAGAGCTGTCCGAGCGCGAGCGGCACATCCTCTTTTTGCACTACTTCCAGGGCGAGCAATTCAAGACGATCGCGGAGACCCTCGGGGTCAGCCTGCCGCGCGTCTCGCAACTCCACTGGCGCGCCGTCTCGAAACTGCGTGACCTGCTCTCGTCGCTCGTGGCCTAAACCACGCGGATCCACCGGCTCGCGGGAAAGGTCGGTCGCTGGATGCCTTTGCGGAGGCTGACGGTCACCGCGCGCAAGAGGGACGAGCGCCGATCGCTGCGCCGGATGATCGCGAGCGTTCGCGGCGTGGGGTTGGGAAGGGCCACCACGTCGAGCCCCTTCGGCAAAGGCTCGATGGCCAAGCGCGGCAGGATGGAGAAGCCTGCCTTGGTCGCAATCTGGGCCAAGATGGTGGAGTCCGAGGAAAAGCTGGCGGTCGTGCGGTTGGTCATCCCACTCTGGCGGCAGGCCTCCACGGCGCCGCGCGCGCCCGAGCAGCGCAGTTCGAGGAGCGAGAGCTTTCCCAGATCCGCCCAGAGCGATGCGGCCCGCGGCCGGTGGCGGCTCGAGACGACGACCACGTAATCGTCCTCGGCAAAGGGCGTGACGGTGAAGCCTGCGGCGGCGGGCAGGTTCACCACGCCGATGTCGGCACGGCCATCGCGGACCATGCGCTCCACCTCTTCGCGCCCCGTGCACGCATCTTCGAGCTCCAGGTGGAGCGCTGGATTCGCATGGACGAGGACATCCACCAGCGGGGTCAGAAGATGCGTGGCCACACTCCGGTACGCGGCAACCCGCACGGTTCCACGCAGCACACCGCGATCGCGCGAAGCGGAAATGGAATCGAGCAGCTCCAACGCCTCGCGCGCCTTGGCCACGACACGATGGCCAACCTCCGTGGGACGCGTTCCCGTTCGCGATCGCTCGAAAAGACGAAGGCCCAACGCGGACTCGATCTCGGCCAGCGCGTGACTGATTCGCGATTGCGTGCATCCTAGTTCCACGGCCGCGCCGCCAAACGTTCCGGCGCGCGCGATGGCCACCAAGACCTCGAGCTCGCTGGTCTTGGGGCGCCGACCCCGCCCGCGTTGCGCGGCGACTTGGGGTTCGAAATCGATCATGTGTCGTGAACCATAGATGGGCGCCTTCGGTTGTCAAGTTGCCCTCGGGTTCTACGAATGAGCGAATGGCATTGCTCTTTCCATCGTCGCCGTTCGGGCGGCGCGCTCTCTTGAATGCGGCCGCCTCCGTTCTCGCCGGGTGCGCCCTTCCCGCCGCACGCGCGGCGGCCGCCACCGAGCCCGCGGTGACCCTTCGTGCGCAACGCCTCGCGTGGGCCGGAGTGCGACTGCAGCTCGCAACGAGTACGTTGTTTCTCGATCCGTTGATCAGCCCCGATGCGTGGGGCCCGGCGTTGAAGGACCCGCTGATCCCCGTCGACGTCGCGTCGGGTTCGCGGTACGTCCTCGTGACCCATCGTCATCCGGATCATTTCGATCCTGCCGCCATCCGCCGCGCACTCGGCGAGAGCGGCCGCCTGGTGTGCGCGCCCGAGGTGGCGGCAGCCGCGGCCGCGTGGGGCTTCAAGACGAGGATGGCGCCCCTCTACGAACCAGTGCTGCTCGACGACGACTTCACGGCGACGGCGGTTCCGGCCATCGATGGCTACGGCGATCCGCAAGTGTCATGGGTGGTCCGCGGTGGAGGGCGACGCATCATCCATTGCGGCGACACTTTGTGGCATGGCTCGTGGTGGCATATCGGCCGTCAATTTGGCCCGTTCGATGCCGCGTTCTTGCCGATCAACGGCGCCCGTTTCGCGTGGCGTAAACCGGTGAGCGAGGTATCGGCCGTGATGACCCCCGAGCAAGCCGTGGCCGCCGCGATCGTCCTCGGTGCGAAGCTGCTCGTACCGATTCACTATGGTGTCGTCGGCGCCGAGGGCTACAGCGAGCTACCGGATCCCGAGGGTACGCTTCTCCAGATTGCTCGGCGCCGGAACATGCCCGTGGAAATCGTGCGCCCAGGCAATTGGCTCACGTGGCAAGCTCGCACGTAGTGCCGCGTTAGGGTGTGCGCGTGGTAAGCGTCGTGCTGTCCGCAACGGCCGACGCCGCGTCGAAGCGGAAGCCACGCGGCTTGAAGGGGCGCCCCATGCCGTAGAGAACCGTGGCCTCGTAGTGGGCGCGCGGCGGCGAGGAGGTGCCCGCGCGATCGAGCGAGGGAGGCTCGTGGGTGCCCCGGTCGAGCGCGACGGCGCGGATGCATCCGGCGCGGCGCAGGGCGTTGGCGAGCGGCGCATCGCTGGCGAAGGTGCCCTTGGCGACGACGATGCGGCCCTCGGCCGTAAGGCCCAAGGCCGCGCGAGGGCCGTGCACCGTGTGGCCCGCAGCGACACCGGGAAGGATGGCGCCGCCGTCGATCAACAGGGGAAGCTCGGCCATGTCGATGCCCGCGAGCGCGGAGCCCATTTCCGCGGTTCTTGCGATGGAGAGCTCGCCCTCGGCGGACGCCACGAGCGACGCGGAATCCTCGCCGCCGCGCATGGGCAGTGCCATTTTGCCCGCGGTGACCAGCCCGCGCGGATGCTTTTCCAGCGAGTTGCCCAGCGACAAGGCAAAGAGCACGCGCTCGGCGTCTTCCTCGCCCAACTCCGTCGTGGGGGACGTGCCCGTTTTGGCGTCGGGCTCCTTGGTGCCCGCACGGATGCGAAAGCGGGCGCGCCGCGGCTCCACGTCGAACAGCTCGACCTGGCCATCGCGCGCCTCCCACATCGCCGTGAGCCACGAAGGCGCCGGCTGCGTGCCCGCGTTCGGCCGCCACTCGACCCCTTCGACCGAAGGCGGCGTGGGATCGCGCAGGAGCACGTAAAAGAAGTCTTTGGCCGCGTAGTCGATGTAGCGATCGTTGGAGATCTCCATTTCACTGGCGAGGATCTCCGAACGGAACTTGTGCGCTTTGACGTCGTCGATGCGCGTGAACAAGAAGCCCGTGTGGTGCGGGTTCATGTCGAGGTGCATGCCGTACGCGCAGCCGGCCATCTTCATGGCCTTGGCCAACACCGTCGCGCTCACCTCCGCGCCCCACGCATACACGAGGTGGCCCGCCTCGGTGACGCAGATGCCCGAGCGCTCCGTCTGCGTGCCGTTGCCCGGCAAGGTGTAACCCCAGAGGGCACGCTTCGTCGGGTTGATCTCTCCGCGATCGAGCAGCGGATCCAGGTTCTGACGGAACGAGTCGATGTCGGTATCGGCCACGCCGTGGATGCCGGTGACCTCGGTCGTGTTGCCCCAGGTGCCCATGCCGGCGCGCCCGTCGGTGGTGACGAGGACGGTGGCCGCACCGGGCTGCGGCGGCAGGAGCACGCGCTTGTGCACCATCATGCCGTAGCTTCCGTGCTCGGTCTTGAAGGCGCCGTTGAAGGCCGCGACGACGCGCGGAGCAATCGCGGGATCGCGCGGGATGCGCCCGGGGCCGTGGCCGCCGGTGAGCGGCTTCGGGTCCTCGGTGCCGGCCTCCATCTGCAGCTCGAGCTGGCGCATATCCATGGCCACGAGCATCACGGAGGCATACGGGCGCTGTTCGTCGGGGCGGACGAAGGTGCGGACGAAGGGCGCAGGCACTTCGGTGCCCGGCAGCTTCTTCATCCACGGCATCTTGGGTACCTGCCACGTGCCCTCTCCGGGTTCCGGCGTCTTCCAGATCGAGGGCATGTCGGCGGGCGGCCATTCGGCGTCACCGTCGGCGGCCTTGGAGCTTTTGAGTACGTTGGCCTTGGCGGCGGGTGCGTCCGCGAGCACGTCGCGGCTGTCGCCCGAACCATGCAGCTTGAAGGCGAACTGCTTCACGGCATCGCGCGCGCCGAAGACCTTGTCCTCGAGCCAAGCGATGGGGGCAGGACCCACCCAAGAGATGGCCCGCACCGTGTCGACGGCCCAAAAGACGAAGCGCTTCGGAAGGTGCGGCACCGCCTCGGCGTGAAGTGCCGGGTTCGGCGTGTCGATCTCGCCGCGCGCCAGATCGAAGCGGGTCTTCTCGGTGCCCTCGCCCTGCAAACGCTCGATGCGAAGGGACTCCGCGTCGATGGCCAAGCCCACCGCGCGGGCCGGAGGATCGAGGGTGATGTCGATGCGCCCAACGCCGTCGCCTGCGCCACTCTGCTGCAGGTTGGTGAGGAACATCATCGCGCGATCGGGCAGGCTCGCAGGGGCGCGTGCGCCATCCTTCGCGAGATCGAGCACGCTCACGCTTTGCTCCTGGCCGTACGCCAAGGTGGCGAAGGCCGCGCGATGACCGTGGATCACGAGCGCGTGATCGTCGCCCAGCGGGGTCGACGTCAGGGCGTACGGCGAGCGCACCGCAACGGGGCGCCCCTCCGGGGTGAGGCGAACGCGGGCGCGGTACACGTCGCGCGGCGCCCCTGGCGCTTCGCTTCCGAGAAAGAGCGCCCAGCGCCCGACCAGGTAATCGGAGACCATGCCGCCCGACGGCTCCCAGCGCACATCACGCGGGTCGACATGGCCCGGCTCCGCGCGCTCACCGCGGATGGCCTCGCCGAGAACGGTCGCGAGCGCCTTGGGATCGTGCTCGGCGGGCCCATCCCCCGCTAGCGCCACCCAAAGCGCGACGAACCCTGCGCCGGAGGCGAGCCGATACGGAATTTTCGAGGTGAGCGCCCGCACGTTCGTGATGATCCTGAAACGCTAGACGCGTAATGGGGTCTTCCCCCGGGGTCAAGTTTCGGAGGCGCCGCCTTCACTCTCCGATGTAACCAGCGCGGCCATAGCGGGGGGGAGCTTGGAGGTGACGTTGAACTCGGCCACCCCCGGCCCGCCCGCAAACGAAATGAGCGAGGCGTGGAGGGCGTGCCGGCCGAGGGAGCGAATCTCGGCACCGCCGTAGAGCACGTCACCCGCGAGGGGGTGCTCGATGGCGGCGAAATGCACGCGGATCTGATGGCGCAAGGCACGCGAAACGGTGACCTCGACGAGGGCCCACGGGGTGCCCCGCTGGATCACGCGGTACGAGGTGGAGGCGGGGCGCGGGGCGTAGCGCATGACGTCGCGCGGGTGGATGCACGGGTAAACGCGGCGCTGATCCTTCGGGTGGTTCGCGATCGGAAACTCGATGGAACCTTCGTCGGGCAGATCGGCGCTCGCGCAGAGAAGCAGGTAACGCTTGTCGATGCGGTCTTCTTTGAGCGCCGTGCGCAGCACGTCGAAGGCTTCTTGGCTGCGCGCCGCGAGGACGAGGCCCGAGGTGTCCGTGTCGAGGCGGTGCACGAGGCCGGGCTCGCGCGCCGAGTAGCCCACGCCCGCGAGCTCCGGGTAGCGGCCGACGAGGGCATTCGCCAGCGAGCCGACTTCCCCGGGGCGGAGCGGCGCGGTGGGCTGACCGGCGGGCTTGTCCACGACGAGAACGCCCTCGCCCTCGAAGCAGACGACGAGCGGAGCATCGGGCGAGGGCTCGGCGGGGCTGTCGGCGTCGGAAACTTGGCTCGTATCGATGGAGATGACGTCGCCCTTCGCGACGACGGCGCCCTTGGGCTTGCGGCGGCCGTTCACCCGCACGGCGCCGGCCTCGATGGCGCGTTTCAGGCGCGCACGCGAGAGGCCCGAGGCGAGCTGCGCGGCGGCGCGATCGAGTCGTTCGCCGTCGAGCTGGTCCGGCACGGTGTATTCGCTTTTTTCTTTTGAATCCATAGCGGGGCCCGGGACCGTACCACGTCACCTCGCCCTTGCGGGATCCACCCACGCCTGGAGGGTCGCCAGGTCCGGTTCCATGAGAAATGGGGCGACCTCGTCGAGAGTGCCCACGCGGGACTGCGAGACGCCGAGCCGCTGGCATGCTGCCTTGGCAACCGCCGCTACGATGGGATGCGGGGATTGCACGAGTGCAACGAGCTCGGTCACCAGCGCCTTCGCGCCCAACTCCGCGGCGACGATGGCCGCGAACGGCCGAGGGTCGACCCGTCGATCGGTGCGGTCACGCAGAATGTTTCGCAACGTATCGAGCGTGCGCGCGCTCGGGCAGCGCGAGGTGATGCGGCGGTAGCCCGCAGCCTCGAGCCCGAGACGCGCCGAGGCGGACGACGTCTGCACGTACGCGCGCGCCGCGCGAACGAGCGGCTCGCAGTCCGGCTCGTAGGGACCACGGCCCGCTTGCGAACCATCGAGGTCGAGCGCGATGGAGTGCGCGGCCTCGTTCGCGTACGCATCGAGGTGCACGGTGAGGCGCTCCAGCGGCACGGCGCCGGGCGTATGGCCCGTAAAGCGCTCGCGCGGGGTCTCGATCACCACGTAGCTCCAGAGCGTCGAATCCGTCGCTTGGTCGCGCCCGAATGTCGTCTCGATGTGCACGCGGGTGATGCCCGCCCAGCGAAGAACGCGCGGCTGCTCCTCGTGATCGACGAGCAATCCCCAGGGCACGAGGGCCATCGGCACGCTGCGTGGCGCGACGTGCGGCGTGCGTCCCCAACGCAAACGGTGCATGGAATACGCCGTGGTGGCGATGGCCACGAGGCCCGAGGCGATCGCCCCCCGAGGACCAAAGGTATGCCAGATCCCCGCCCCCACCCCTGCTCCTGCGGCCACGACGCCCCCAAGGACGCCCAAACCGTGCCGCGGGCCGGGAAAGAACCCGACGTAGCGAAAATCCGGTGCGGGGGCCAGCATCTCCATATGATCCTTGATCTTAACGCTCTTGCTACCCTGGAGCACGGAGGCACCCTTTGTTCTGCACGACATGCGGCACGGACCTGAGCTCGTGGGGGGAAGCCTCGGACCAGCCGATACGGTTCTGCCCACAGTGCGGCTCCAGGGTGAGCATCCCTCCGGGGGAGCGGCGGGTGCCGATCTCCACACCGGCCGTGCCCTCGTCGAACGCGGCCACCGTGGCCGCCACGCCGTCGTGGCCGCATCCCCCCGTGGCTCAGGTGGTTAGTGTCCCCGAGCCGTCGGCGCCCTCGATGGGAAAGCGCGGCGGAACGAGCCAAATGCCGGAGCAGGTTCTGCAGAGCCGCGTCGTGGCGAGCCAGCAGCCGGTGCCCGCGTCCGTCGCCGCCGCGCCCGTGCCGTCGTCGGACCTGCGCTTCGTGCCCATTGCGGCGGGTGCCACGCTCGAGCGCGGCTATGGGCGCATGGTCATCGAGACGCGGGTCGGTGAGGGCGGCATGGGCATCGTCTGGCGCGGCTGGCTCTTTTACCCGCCCGGCGGGGCGCGCGGGGGCGAGCCACCCGTGGCCATCGCCCTCAAAGTGCTGCGCGCGCAGATCGGCGCACGGGAGGACGTGCGCGCGTTCTTCCGCAACGAGGCCGAGGCGCTGCGTGCGCTTTCGCACCCGAACATCGTGCGCTTTTTCGATTTGTTCGAATGGCCGCCGCAGCCGCCGTTGCCACCGCCAAGTCGCCCGGAGCCACCGTCGCTGGCCCTCGCGATGGAGTACGTCGACGGCGACACATTGGAGCAAGTCATCGCGCGGCACGTGGCGCGGGCGCAGCTACGCGGGCCCGGGGCGCTGCCGGGGATGCCGTTTCGCCGTGCCTGGTACTACTTCCAGCAATTGCTCGGCGCGCTGGCGGCGACCCACGCGCTCGGCATCGTGCACCGCGATGTGAAGCCGTCGAACATTTTGATCCGCAAAGACGGCATCGTGAAGCTCACCGACTACGGCATCGCGCGGATGAATCAGCCCAACGGCCCCGACGAGAGCCAGATCGCCCCGGGCACCGGGGCCTACATGTCCCCGGAGCAAGTGCTCTCGCAGCCGGTGGACGGACGGAGCGATCTCTATTCGGCCGCCATCGTGCTGTACGAAATGCTCAGCGGGCGCACGCCCTTCAGCACCGAGAACAAGAGCGAGTTCTGGATCCGCCAAGAGCAAGTGCAGCGCTCGCCGCCACCGATTCGCACCTTGGTCGCGCAGGCACCGCCGGTGCTCGATGCGCTCTTCTTCCGCGCGCTGGCCAAGGACAAAGCGATGCGCTTCGACAGCGCCATCGAAATGGGCAACGCCTTTCGCGAAGCCATGGGACTTCCCGACTCGGCCGAGTGGCGCGCCCAAGCCGAAATCGCCCGCGACGCGGTGCCCGCACAGGCCGCACCGGCGGAGGCCGAGCGCCAGGCACGCCTGGGGACCTTGCGCGATTTCCTCGTCAAGAAGTACCCCACGCTGGGCATGACGGCGGCGTGAGCGTTCAAGCCATGCGCGATTCGCGCGCGCGGGCGTGGGCCAAGGCGCCCAAGGTGGCCACGACGGCGGCGATGGGGGCGATGACGAGCGGCAAGAGCCCTGCGGCAATGGCCAAGGTGACGGCGACCCCGGGCGCGATGCCCAGGATGAAGGCCATGCGCGTGCGCTCGCGCGTGGTGCGCGCCAACGCGAGGGCCAGCGCCGCGTGGCGAACGTCGTCGGAGGCAAGCGCCACGGACCATTCACCGGGGGTGGCGCCGGCGGCGGAGAGCGCGACGGACACGTCGGCCGCCCCGAGCGCGGCGTCGTCGGACTGCGGGTGACCGAGCACCGCCACCGCGTGGCCGCCCTCGCGCAAGGCCCGCACCTCGGCACCGCGATCGGTGGGAAGAACCTCGGGACGGATGTGATCGATGTCCAGTGCGCGCCCCAGGGTCTCGCACGTGTCGCGAGCCTCGCCGCTCAGGAGCACCGGTTCGATGCGTGCATCATGCAAGCGTTGCACGGCGGCGCGAGCACCTGCGCGTAGACCATCTTGCAGCGCCACCAAGCCCACGAGCTTGCCGGCCAGCGCCACGAGCAGCACGCTGCGTCCCTGGGCCTCGAGCTCGGACACGCGTGCATCGGCGAGCGCCACGCTCACGCGCTCCTCGAGCAAGAGAGCACGGCTTCCCACGACGAGCCGCTCGCCGCGGGCGGAAAGCGCAGTGACACCGAGGCCTGCGTGCGCCGTGGCGTTGCGCACGTTCTCGATGCGGATCCCGCGCGATTGAGCCGCGCGCAGAATGGCCGACGCGAAGGGATGGCTCGACGCCGTCTCCGCACCGGCGGCCAGCGCCAAGACGCGGTTTTCCTCGAGGGAACCGAGGGGCTCCAGGGCCACGATCTCGGGCTCGCCCATGAGCACGGTGCCGCGGGAGCACACGACCGCGATGTCGGCGACGCCCGCATTCTGAAACGCGCGCGCGTCCTTGAAGACGATGCCATAGCTCAGGGCCTCGGCCTGCCCCTGCGCGTAATACAGGGCCAACGCCGCCCCCACGCCCCACACGCCCAGCGCCATCGCCGCCGCCGCAACGGCGGCCAGCACCGCGGGGCCGTGTCCGTCGTTGGCGACGACCGCCACCCCCACGAGCAACGCCGCGATGGGCGCCCCGCGCTCCAGGAGCAGCCGCGTTCCGCGCGCCAGCGGCGCAGCGACATCGATGCGCAGATCGGGATCCAGCAGAAGGCGCACCCACGCGCGCTCGTGCGCGGCCCACGTGGTCATCAAACGCAGCGTGCCCGAGACGACCTTGGCGCCGGCCACGATGGCGTCGCCCTCTTTCTTGCGCGCCTCGGCGGGCCCGTCGATCCACGGAATCACCGTGGCCTCGCCCGCGGCCACGATGGCGTCGACACCCACCACCTCGCCGGCTTCGACCATGACGTGTTCGCCGGGCTTCACCTGCGCGGGGTACAACTCCAGTGTCTCCTCGCCGCGCACCACGCGAACGCGCACGTCGAGCGCCTCGGCAATGCGCGCGCGATGGTGCGCAATCGGCTCGAGCGCGCGATCGACGCGGACCGCAATGACCAACGCCGCCGCGGCGCACAGCCCTGCGAACGCTGCCAGCGAGCCGGCATTGGCCTCGTGCCCCCACGCCGCCCAAAGCGCCGCGATGAGCGCGAGAACCGGCGGCAATGCCGCGATGTAGGGATGCGCCAGCGCCCGATCGTGGCGCGACGTGGACACGCGCACGAGCCAAATCGCGCATGCCACCACGGCCAGCGGCTCGCGCGCCACCTGCGCGCCCGCGAGCGCCACCACCGCGGCGAGCACGCCCAGTGCTGCACCGGCATACGCAATCGTGTCTTGCTTGGCGCGGAGAAACGCACGCCACCCGCGTTCCTCGGCGGCGGGCTCTCTCCTCCCGCTCGCGATTTCCTCTTCCTGCTCCTCGGAAACAGGAGGAGGAATGGGGGCGGGCTCGTGAACTGGCAACTCCTCCTCCGGGGGCGACGCCTCGTCCGGCGGAGGTTCTTCGTAGAGCGACTCTTCGATGGCCGCCGCGCGGTGGCTCGGCGCGGGAGACTCTTCGTTCGGCAATTCGTCCGCCGAATCGACGTAAGGATCGTGCCCCGTGGACAACGGCTCCGTCTCGGGCAGAGAACGCGACGAGATCCGCGGCTCGTCCAGATCCGGCCACGACTCGGCGGGCGGAGGAACGGCTTCGCGCGATCCATTCGTGTGCGCCGGCTTGATGATCGGCAGGACCGCGGGCGCCACCGGCGGAGGATCCGCCGTGAACCGTTGGAGCACCGACATCGAGCCGGCGCTCGACACGTAGTCACGCTTGCAGGTGCGATCGCAGAAGTAGAAAAACTGCCCCTCGAGGATCGCCACCTCCCCCGCCCGGAGCGGGTCGATCTTCTTGCCGCACGCAGGGCACGCATGCGTCGTCGAAGCGGGGGAAGGTGTGCGCCCGTCCATGAGAAGCCTCAGCGCCGCGCTTTGTCCAGCTCGGCGACGACGGTACGAAGCGCCGTCACGCCGCGCGCAAGCTCGGCCTCGGTGACCACGAGCGGCGGCGCAAAGCGAATCACGCGCTCGCCGGCGGCGATGAGCAGCACGCCCTGCGCCTGAATGAGCGGCAGCACGTCGCGCGCGACGAAGCCTTCGCGCAAGATGAGCCCCACGAGAAGGCCGTCGCCGCGGGCACCTTCGCACGCATTCGGGAAGTCGCGGACCAGGTCCTCGAGCATCCCGATCAACGCCGCACCCTTGGCGCGGGCGCCTTCGACGAGCTTCTCCTCGTCGAGGATCCGCAGCACGGTGAGCGCCGCGGTGCAGGCCAGCGGGTTGCCACCGAACGTGGACCCGTGCGTGCCCGGCGGAAGCGCATCGGCCAGCTTCTCCGTGGTGAGCATGGCCCCGATGGGAAAGCCGCCACCGAGCCCTTTGGCCAACGCGATGGCGTCGGGCATCACGTGGTCCTTCTCGAACGCGAGGAAGCGGCCGGTGCGCCCGATGCCGGTCTGCACTTCGTCGACCAAAAAGAGCGCCCCGTGCTCGTCGCACAACGCGCGCAGGCCCGAGAAGAAGCCGGGCGGCGCGGGGAAGACGCCGCCCTCACCCTGCACGGGCTCGGCGATCACGGCGGCCACGTCGGGTCCGATGGCCTTGCGCACGGCCTCGAGGTCTCCGTACGGCACGTGGGTCACGTTTCCTGGAACGCCGAAGCCCTCGCGGTACTTCGGCGTGCCGGTCATCGACACCGCACCGAGGGTGCGTCCATGGAAGGCGTTGTCGAAGGCAATGATGCGCGCCCGGTTCGTCTGGCCTTGGCCATAGAAGTAGCGGCGCGACATCTTGAGGAGCGCCTCGTTGGCCTCCGTGCCGGTGTTGCAGAAGAACGCACGCGCGAAGCCGCTGCGGCGACAGAGCTCGTCCGCGAGGCGGATGTTCGGCTCGTTGTAGAAGTAGTTCGAAACGTGCATCAAGCGCCCCGCCTGTTCGGCGATGGCGCTCACCAAGGTCGGATGCGCATGACCGACGGCGTCCACGGCCACACCCGCACAGAGATCCAGGTAACGATTGCCGTCGACGTCATAGAGATCGCAACCCTTGCCGCGGGTGAACACGACCTGCGCGGGGCGATAGTTTCCATAAAGGCGGCGCTTGGCAATCTCGAGGAGTTCGTCTTGGGGGGATGGCATGGTTTCCCCTTTATAGCAGTCGTCGCGGCGCGTCTCCTTTGCTGCGGCGCTCGAGCAAGATCTCCGCGATTTCGGCGAATCCTTCGCCCATCGGGTTCTGCGCAACGTACCGGGGCGGAACCGTGAGGCGTTCCAGGTAGGGCCGGACGTTGGCCACGCCGAAGGTGGTACGAAATGCCGCAAAACACGCGGCATCGTTGCCGCTGTCGCCGGCGAAAGCGTACGCGACGAGGGCCCGCCCGGCGTCCTCCGCGAACCGGTCGCGCAAGAAACGAACTGTGCCGGAAGCCTTGTCGTCGGTGTCGAATGTGGCATGCACGTGAACACTGGAACGCGTGGTGCGCGCACCTTCGTCCGCGATGATGGCCGCAATGGCATCGACGCGTTCGCGTGGCAGATGCACACGCTCGCCGATGTCCCACGTCACGTCGGACCGCCGCGCGTCGACGTCGTCGGCGAGTCGCGCTTCGGGCACCTCCATGCGAACCCGCTCGACGAGCTGTGCGAGGCGGATGCGCCGCCGGCGGCGTTCGTTCTCGTCGCACGCTTCGAGCCGCGCGATGCCTCGGCCTTCGCGCACGAGATGAACGGCGCCATTTTCGGTGACCGCACCGTCGATGGGCCACTGCCGAACGATGATTTCGCCCCAGCCACTGGGCCGGCCGGTGACGGCCACCAAGCGAAGGCCGGCATCGTGCAGCTTCCAGAGCGCCTCGTACGCTGCGCGCGTGAGCAGGCCGTGCGAGAGAAAGGTGTCGTCCAGATCGAACAGAAGACCGCGGAGCGAACACGCCGTCGCGGTGTCGAGCGAAGAGAGCGGGATCATCGGTTTTCGATGCGTGCGAGAAGCGCCTTCAGATAAAGCCCCTCGGGAAACGCCGCGCTCACGGGGTGATCGGCCCCTTGGAAGGCGCGCTCCCAGATGAACGCCTGCATGTTGGCGTGGAGCGCCCCGATGGCCAGCGAGCGCGTAAGTGCTTGCATGTCGACGGCCGAGGAGCACGAGCACAAGATGAGGTCCCCGCCCGGCTTGGTCGCGCGGCACCCCAATTCGGCGAGTTTCGCGTAGGCCATCAGCGCCCCCTCCCGCGAACCGCGCGTTGGAGCGAGACGCGGTGGGTCGACGATGACCAGATCGTGTCCGCCCTCGTTGCCCGCATCGCGCAGCGCCTTGCGCGCATCGGCCTTCACGAAGGAGATGCGTCCGTCGAGCCCATTGTCGCGCGCACAACTTTCCGCGACTTGAATGGCCAGGCCGCTCTCGTCGACGGAGGTCACGCTGTTGGCGCCTCCGCGCGCCGCAGCCAGGGCAAAAGGCCCCACGAAGCTGTACGCATCGAGCACGCTCCGCCCCAGCGCGAGCTGCTCCACGCGGGCCCGAAGCCCGCGCTGGTCGAAGTAGTACCCGGTCTTTTGCCCGAGCTCGAACGGGATGCGAAACGACAGACCGCGCTCGAAAAAGGCGAAACCCGCCTCGCGATTCTGCGCGCCGGGATCGCCGCGGACGATGCCGGGGTGGGTGGTGAATCCCTCGTGCTTCGCCGTGATCCCCGGTGTCCGATCGACGATGACCCGCGGCGCGAGCAGCTGCTCGAGGGCGGCAAGCACCATGTCCTCGCGGCGCTTCATGCCCGATGTGAGAAATTGCACCGCAAGCACGTCGTCGAAGCGATCGACGATGAGGCCCGGCAGGCCATCGCCCTCCGCGTGCACCAGGCGGTACCCGGTGGTCTTTTCCCCCTCGTGGCTGGGCAATCCGAGCCTCGCGCGCCACGTAAGCGCACGCTCGAGCTTCTCGCGGAAGAACGCGGCATCGAGCGGTGTTTCCGCATCGCGAACCAGGAGGCGGACGGGAATGGATGATCCAGGTGAGTAAAAACCGCGACCCAGCAGGTTGCCCCGGGGATCCATCACGGAGACTTCGTCGCCCGCAGCGACGCCTCCGTCCATCCGATGGATGGCTTGTGCGTAAATCCAAGGGTGTCCGGCCCAGACGGGCTGAACGTGCCCAGGCTTTAGGTGCACAGTCGGCATGCGTGGTCGACTCTACTACACGACATCGCGCCGGTGCGGCTCACCCTTCGGCGTGCAGAAGGTGACAGGAGCGACAGAGGTGGCGGGGGTGACGCCGGGCACGACGTGCGTTCCCCGTGCGACGTGAACGCCGGTCAACACTGGTCGACGGGACTGCGGGATTCCCCAGTGCGGCGAGCAGTTCTCCATGGCACTTGGGTTGCTAAGAAAGCATCCTATCTCGCCTACCACCGGCGCTAGAATACCCTCGAGGCATCCTCACATGACGAGCAACCAGAAGGCGGTCAGGACGATTTTTCTTTCGGCCCTTGCGCTCTCCGTCTCAGGAACGGCGCTGGCCCAAGCCGCCCCGCAACAACCCGGGGCCTCGTCGAACTGTCCGCCCGGCAGCTGGTTCTGCAACGACGCGGCGAAGGCCAATGGGGCCGCGGCGGCCCCCGCGAATGGTCAACTGCAGCCACTGCCGGGTACGGCGCCCGCGGCCGCAGGTGTCGAAGTCGGCGCCCCCGCGCCGCCTGCTGCTCCCGCGCCACCTGCACCGCCCGCCCCGCCGGCACCTCCCGGCACGCCCGTCGCGCCCCCCGTGGTGGTGTACCAACCCGCGCCGCCCCCCGTGGTGGTGGTGCAAGGGCGGGTCGATGCGCCGCCGCCTTACCAGTACACGCCGCGGCCGAATCACCGCCTGCCTTACAACCGCCAAGAGTGGGGTCTGAACCTTCGCCTCGAGGGCGCCATCCTCGGCCGAGACAAGGCGGACAACTCCGGCATGGGCGGTGGCGGTCTCGCGCTGCGTTTCAAGCCCTCGCCGTACTTCGGCCTCGAAGCCGGTGTCGATTTCCTCGGTGGCAAAGATTATTACGGCGACCGCCGCGGTGAGGTGAACTTCAGCGTCAGCGGCCTCATTTTCGTGAACCCGCGCTCGCGCGTGCAGGTGTACTTCCCGCTCGGCGTCGACTGGGCCACCGCCAGCATCAACCGCGATGGCTCGCGCTCGCCCGGCTGGTCCGACAGCCGGTACTACTACTTCGGCGGGCACGCGGGCGTCGGGCTCGAGTTCCGCGTCGCACGTCACTTTGCCTTGAACATCGCGATGATTGGGTTCATCCGCGGCCGCACCGATGCGGACAAGGATCGCAATCCGGAGTTCGTGGAGTCCGGCACGGGCCGAACGAGCAACACGTCCGGCGGCGGTCTCTTTCAAGGCGGCATGACGATCTACTTCTAGGAACCCGCTTCGCTTGGCGCGACGCCGGCTGTTTCTATTTTCGCTTGCTTGTCTTAGCGGCGCGTTCTTCGCGTGCGCGTCGCCGCCGTTCGATCTGGTCAGCGCCCTTTGGTTCGGGATGGCGGCCTTCGCGTACTTGCTGGAAGAGTGCGCGGAGGCCGCCGTTCCCTTTTCGTGGTTTCGCGGCGGCCTGCTCGGACTCGGGTTCGGCATCGGCGCCAACGTGGTGGCACTGCGGTTCGTGCCCGGTGTGGTCACGCGCTTTACCCCGCTCCCGTACTCCGTCGGGCTGGTCGCGCTGGTGTTGCTCGCGGCGGCGCAGGCCTTGCGCTGGATGGCGGCGGCGTGGGTGTGGAATGCACTGACGCAACGGATGCCGTGGCGGGTGCCTCGCCCAGTGGCCTTTGCGGCGGCGGTGTACATCGGCACGTGGGTGCCGGTCATCTTCCCCTGGAACCCGGCAGGCGGCGCCACGTTGCGTCCCGAGTTGGTGCAGCTGGCCGACATCATCGGTGAGCGCGGCGTGAGCGCGTGGATGGCGCTCTCCGCGGGCTTCCTCGCCATGGCGGTGCGGCAGCGGCAACTGCGCCCCGCGTGGGCGGCGCTCGCGCTGCCGGCGGCGATGTACCTCCACGGGCGCATCCGCATGGGCGAAATCGACGCGATGCGGGCCGGCGCGGAGACGGCCAAGGTGGCCCTCGTGCAGCCATCCGTGGAGGCCACGGAGCGCTGGGACCGCGCGCGCGCGCGGCACATTCTCACCTCGCTGACCGAGCTCACGCAGCGTGCGGAACGGGATGGGGCCGAGCTCACGATTTGGCACGAGTCGGCCTATCCGTACGAGATTGCCCACGCCTCGCGGCGCGCGCCCACGGCATCGTGGACGATCCTGCAGCCGGGCGTGCACGGGCCCGTGCTGACAGGTGCCGTACTCCGCGGAGGTCCGCCGCTTGCGGCGGCCGACCTTCAACGCAGCGGGGAGACGGAGCGATTCAACTCCGCCGTCGTGGCCCGTGGCGACGGATCGCTCTCGCAGCCGTACGACAAGCTGCACTTGCTCTGGTTTGGCGAGACCGTGCCGCTCGCCGACACGATTCCATGGATCCGGCGCACCTTCGCCCGAGGCTTGGGGCTCACGCCGGGCACGTCGCAGGTGGTCCTCGCCGTCGGGAAGGTGCGCGCCACCGTGCTCATTTGCTTCGAGGACACCCTGCCGGCCGCGGGGCGCGAAGCCATGGCCCTCGCGCCGAATCTCCTGGTCAACGTCACCAACGACGCATGGTTCACGGCGGGCGAGGCCGAGAGCACCGAGAGCGAGCTGCACCTTCGCATGGCCGCGATGCGCTCCATCGAGGGCCGCCGCGACATGGTGCGCGCGGTCAACTATGGCCCTACGAGCTGGGTCGATGCCGCTGGGCGCGTGCGCGGTCGGTACGCGAGCACCACGCCGGGCATCCTCCTCGCCCAGCCCGCGTTGCTGGAGACGCCGCCCACCCTCTACACGCGGTTCGGCGATGGGCCCTTCGCCGTGCTGCTCGCCGCCGGGACGGCGGCCGTCGCCTGGGCCGCGGCTAGGCGCCGGCGATGACGATCTTGCCGACGAATTGACCGTTCTTGAGACGCCCGAACGCCTCGCGCGCCTTGTCGAACGGCACGACGCGGTCGACGACAGGGCGCAACCGGTGCTGCGCGATGGCGCGGTTCAGATCCTCGAAGTGGTCGCGGCTCCCCGTGAAGATGCCCTGAAGGCGCGCCTTCTTCTGCAACAGCGGATAGATGTCCAGCTGCGCGGTGATCCCCGCGAGCACGCCGACGACGCTCACCTGCCCACCGGCCCGCACGGCGTGGATGGATCGCCCGAGTTCACTGCCCGTCACGTCGACGACGAAGTCGACGCCAACGCCCCCGGTGAGCTCCAGCGCGCGGACGTCCCAGTCCGGGTTCTTCTTGTAATTGATGCCCTCGTGCGCGCCGATCTCGCGGGCGCGTGCCAGCTTTTCATCGCTGCTGGAGGTCACGATGACGCGAGCCCCGGCGGCCCGCGCGAGCTGGATGGCGAAGATGGCGACGCCGCCCGTGCCTTGCACCAGCACTGTCTCGCCAGCCTTGAGCGGCGACTCGTTCAAGAAAAGAGAGTGCCATGCGGTAAGCGCGGCAATCGGCAACGTCGAAGCCTCCTCCAAGGACAAATGTTCCGGAAACGGCAACACCCGCTCGGCGGAAAAGAGCGCGTACTCGGAGAGCGCGCCTTGGTGCGGTTTACCAAGGGAGAGATCGTACGAGCCGCCAGGGGTGCTCCCAAACATGCGCGCGTGCGTCGCCCTTCCACCGATCCAATTCGAAAAGTGCGTCACCACGCGGTCGCCGACCTTCACCCGCGTGACGCCTTCTCCGACCGCGGCGACCTCGCCGGCGGCGTCGGACGTCGGAATCAGCGGCCGCGGGTGCTGCGGGCTCGCCACCCCTTCGACGAACACCAGATCGCGATAGTTGAGCGAAACGGCGCGCACCCGCAGCAACACCTCGCCGAATCCCGGTTTGGGCGTTTCGAGCTCCACGAGTTTCAGCGCGTCGATACCGAATTTGTCGTCGATGACCCAGGCTTTCATTCATTCCTCCAATGTGCCCGCGAACCGTAGATTCGTGCGTTCATCGGCAGTAGGTCCGGATTCGGAAGGTCACTCGTGCTAAAAAGGAACGAATCGTGGGCACCCTCGCCGGAATCGAGTTCTTCACGGCCACCGTCGAAGCGGGAAGCTTCGCCTCCGCCGCGCGCCGGCTCGGCGTCACCGCCTCCGCGGTCAGCCGGCGGGTCGCGCAGCTCGAGCGCGAGCTCGGCGTTCCGCTCCTTTCGCGCACCACGCGCTCACTCAGCCTGACCCACGACGGGCGCGCCTTTCACGAGCGGTGCGTGCGCATCCTCGGGGAGCTGCGCGAGGCGCACGATGCCATGGCGCGTGCCAGCCAGAAGCCGTCCGGGCTCCTACGCGTCGAGATCCCGGTCGCGCTCGGGCATGCCGTCATCACGCCGAAGATGCCTTTGTTTCTCGCCAAGTACCCGGCGGTCCGGCTCGAGCTCACGCTGCGCGATTCATTCGTCGACCCGGTGGCCGAGGGCATCGACATCCTCGTGCGCATCGGTCCACCGGGCGAATCCGCGCTCATCGCGCGCCGCCTCGGCGCGAGCCAAATCGTCCCGTGCGCTGCGCCCGCGTACCTGGCACGGCGCGGCACGCCCAAGGCACCGAGCGATCTCGCCGAGCACGATTGCCTGGGGTACCTCCGGGACGGGCGCCCCGATCCTTGGCGCTTCGTGGCCGCCGACGGCACCACCATGGCCGTCGACATCAAGGGCCCGTATCACGCCAACGACGCGGCTGCGGGCTACCAGGCGGCCTTGGCGGGCCGAGGGCTCGTCGCCCTGTTCGACTTCGTCGTGAAGGACGCTTTCGCGCGAGGCGAGCTCGTTCGCGTCCTCGAGAACTACCCCATGCCGACGCGTCCGATTCACGCGCTCTATCCAAAGAACCGCCACCTCTTGCCCAAGGTGCGGGTCTTCCTCGATTTCCTGGTCGAGCTATTCCGGGACCACAAAACGGCAAAGGCGTCAGCTTCAGGGCCGATTGCCCGAACTGACGCCCACACCGCCGATCTCCGCCGCGCCCCCCGTTCCTGAACGGCACGGCGCGGTGAGGGAGAGACGGGATATTACTGAATGAGGTCCTTGAGGGCCTTGAGGGCCGAAGCGCGGATCTTCTTGGAAGCCGGCTTGCCCTTGATCGTGATCGGCTGCTTGGTGAAGGGGTTGATGCCGGGACGGTCCTTCGTGGCCGGCTTCTTGACGGCCTTGAGCTTGAGCAGGCCCGGGATCACGAACTCGCCGGGACCGCGCGAGCTGAGTTGCTTCTTGATGAGTTCCGTCAGGCCATCAAACACCCGAGAGACGCTCTTCTTGTCGAGCTCCGAGAACTCAGCAATCTCGGAAATCACTTGCGCCTTGGTCATCCGCTTATTCGCCATTTGAGCTTCCTCCTGTCGAATGAAATCGACGATCGCCGGCCCACTCTAACGCTCTACCTGCGTCAATCGTTTCCCGCCAATACTGCCCCGAACACGTCCGTCCAAACGAATGTCTTCCCTCCCTCGCTTCGCCCCACGCTTGCGGGGACCGGTTCGGGGGAACAGGCAAAATCCCGGTGATGCACGGCTATACGCGACAGGTAACATCGCAAATCAGCACCCCGCAAGGGGAAAAAGCTTATTTCTTCGTCCCCACCCCTATTTTTTCCGCTCCACGTGAGCGGTAATTCCTCAAAGGTGGGGTTTCTATGGACCTCTGTGTGTCCATCCCGGGCGCTTCGTCTGGGCAAAGAAGCGCCGGAAAACCCTCCATTATCAACCCTTTGGCTCTCTCCTTTGAGGGCGGCGGGCCTTGGAGACTTTGGCGGACGGAGTCGATCGGCGTCCGGCCCCGCTTGCAGCGCGGTTCTTGCCCAAGGCCCCGCTCGCAGGGCCCTTCTTGCCCAAGGCCCCGCTTGCGGGGCCGTACTTGACAGCGGCCGCCGCCACGCAAAGCCGATCCGTTTCTTTTCGCATGGCCTTGTCGCGGGCTGGGGTGTCGTGGTCCCACCCCAGAAGGTGCAAGAGCCCATGTGCCACCAACATCGTCACCTCGGTGAGGGCATCGACTTGGCGCGCGGCGGCCTGTCTTCTCGCGGTCTCGATGCTGACGATGACATCCCCGAGAAGCTCGCCGGCAAGGTTGGAAAACTCGCCCTCACGCATCGCGAATGCCAACACGTCCGTCGGCTTGTCTTTTGCGCGATAGACTTTGTTCAATTCGTGAATGTGATCGTCGTCTGTTAAGACGATAGAAAGCTCGGACTCCTGCAATTGAAGAAGGCCGAGCATGGCCGTCGCACGGCGCTCCACTTCCCGCCGCGCGACACCTTTCCAAGGCCCGCACTCCACCACGACTCTAACGGTCATCTATCCGAAACTCAGTCCCGCGCCCCCCGATCCCGATCCCGCTCCCGACTTTCTCAGTACCCTCGGGAGCGCAGACAGGGGATAGAGGGGAGCGGGCTATCGAAACGAAGAGCCGTGGCTATTTGGCCGTGGCGGCCGATTTCTTTGCATCGGCGAGGAACTTCTCGAGTCCAATATCCGTGAGCGGATGCTTGATGAGTTGCTTCAAAATGTTACCGGGAATCGTGGCGCAATGAGAGCCCACGATGGCGGCCTGCGTCACGTGGTACGGGCTGCGAATGCTCGCCGCGAGCACCTGGGTGGGCAGATCGTAATTTTGATAAATGGTGACGATCTGCTCGATGAGTTCCATCCCCTCGTGCGACGTGTCGTCGATGCGGCCGAGGAACGGCGAGATGTACGTGGCGCCGGCTTTGGCCGCGAGAAGGGCCTGCGTGGCGCTGAAACACAGGGTGACGTTGGTCTTGATGCCTTCTTTGGTGAACGTCTTCACCGCCTTGAGGCCTTCGGAGATGAGCGGCACCTTCACGACGACGTTCTTGTGCAACTTGGCGAGGACGCGACCCTCGGTGAGGATCTCCTCGTAGTTGACGGATACGACTTCCGCCGAAACCGGACCGTCGACGATCTCGCAGATTTCAGGGATGGCGGTCTCGATCTTGCGCCCCACTTTGGCGAGCAGGCTGGGATTGGTCGTGCAGCCGTCCAAAATGCCCATCGAGGCAATTTCTTTGATCTCGCTCAGGTCGGCGCTGTCGATAAAGAGCTTCATGGCTTCCGATCTCCTCGGTCAATTATGGGTGCGAACTTATCCACCATCCACCCCGTCTGCGGTGCTATCTGTGCGGTTTTCATAGCGTCGGTGTCCACTGTTCTTGGGGGCGCCGGTGCTCACTAGCTAGGAATGAGCCTTAAAATGGGGTGTTTAGCGTGCGATCGGCGTTGGGGAACATGAAGGCTTGCGTCATCATTCCCGCGTACGACGCGGCCGCGAGTTTGGCGTCGGTCCTCGAAGAGCTCAAGAGGGAATTGCCTGAAATTCCCCCGGATCGGCTCATTGTGGTCGACGACGGTTCGCGTGACGGGACGGTGACCGTGGCCCGCGAGGCTGGGGTTCGGGTCGTTTCCCATGCGAAAAATCTCGGGAAAGGCGCTGCTCTATCGACCGGATTGCGCGAGGCACGTGATTTGGGGTGCGCCGTCGCGCTCACCGTAGATGCCGATGGGCAGCATCCGGCGTCCTCGGCACGCGCGGTGCTCGAAGGCGGGGCGGGGCCGCATGCGCTCGTGCTCGGCGTGCGCGATCTGGTGCGCTCGGGTGCGCCTCGCGCCAATCGGTTTTCCAACGGGATTTCCAATTTTTTCCTGTCGCGGTTCGCAGGGAGGACGTTGTCGGACACGCAGTGCGGGCTGCGCCGTTACCCGGTCGAGGAAACGCTCGCGCTTGGTCCGCGTTCCACGGGATACGCGTTCGAGGCGGAGATCATTTTGCTCTTCTGCGCGGTGCGTGCCGACGTCATCGAGATCCCCATCGACGTGGTGTACCCGCCCGAAGATGAGCGCGTCACCCACTTCGACAGCGTGCGCGACCCGGCGCGGATCATCGGCGTGGTGCTGCGCACGGTGTTTGCGACCCGGCTGCGGTCGTTGCGGCGCTTCACGGCTTACACTACGTGAGCCTCGATGTGGCGGCGCCATAAGAAGAAGCTGATGGCCCTGGGGGTGCTGCTTTTGGCGGCGCCCATCGGGCACGGGCTCGTGCGCTGGACGACCGGGATCGCGCCGCCGGCCGGCGTGACGACGACGACCGCCGCCGAGACGGTGCGCGAGGAGAATGGGATCCGGCGCGTCGGCAAGGCGTATGCACGGGTGCGCGCCGGCGTGCGCGAGGTGTACCTCGAAGGCGACGCGGAGACCATCGGGCGCGATCATGCGCGGCTGCTTCGCGATCGCATGATGAGCAACGAGCTCACGCTCTGGGACGACTTCGAGCGGGCGGTGCCGTTCGCACCCGCGCGCGCGCTGCTGATGGACCTCGGGCGGATTCGCTACCGGCATGTCGATCGCGGCGTACCGGAGGCGCGGCTCCGTGAGCTGGCGGCGGAGGCGGCGGCGTTCGAGCCGGAGCCTCTATCAGGCACGATGCCGACGTACCATCGCCTGCTCTTCTTGCACGCGCTCTACGACATCGCTTTGAGCTTCGAGCATTCGCCGCTCATCGGTTGTTCGAGCGTGGCGCTCGGTCCGAGCCGCACGGAAAATGGGCACGCTCTGATGGCGCGCGCCTTCGACTTCGAGGCGGGCGACGTCTTCGATCGCGACAAGGCCGTGTACTTCGTGCGCAGCCCCGGTGCGATTCCATTCGCCAGCGTGGCTTGGCCGGGGCTCATCGGCGTGATGAGCGGGATGAACCTGGAAGGCGTCTCCATCGTGGTGCACGGCGGCCGCGCACGCGAACCGCGCACCTCGGGCATTCCCGTGGTGTTTTCGCTGCGCGAGGTGCTCGAGCGCGCGCACGACACCGACGAGGCGGTGGCGATCCTGCGCGAGCAGTCGGTCATGGTGTCGCACATCGTGATGGTCACCGACGCGCGCGGTCACGCTGTCGTGGTGGAGCGCGCGCCGGGCGAGCCTGCGACGTTGCGCGAAGGAACCGAGCCCGATCGGCTGGCGCTGACGAACCATTTCGAGGGCCCGCTGAAGGACGATCGACGCGATCGACAGGTGCGCGAGGGCACCTCGACCCTCGCGCGCCGCTCGCGCTTGGACGAGATGCTCACCGAGGTGGGGCCCGCCTCGGGCAGCGTCCCGCGCATGGTGAGCATGCTGCGCGATCACCGCTGCGCGGCCAATGTGGCAGGCGCCTGCGAGCTCGGCGATCGGCGCTCGATCGACGCGCTCATTGCGACGCATGGCATCGTGGCCGACGCAACGGATCGCGTGCTCTGGGTCAGCGAAGGGCCGCACCTCTCGGGACGCTTCGTGCGCTTCGATCTGCGGGCCATCTTTGGCGAAGGGCACGATCCCGCGCGCGATCCGGAGCCGGAGACGCTGCCGGCCGACCCCATTTTGCAGGACGGACGCTACGAAGCGGGACGGGCGCACGCTGGGGGGTGGCACGTGAAAGGAGACGGTCGATGACAGTGTGGTCGCGAAGGCGGTTTCTGGTCGGCATCGGCGCGGCCTCGCTGGCCGTGCACCACGCGAACGTGGCCCTCGCGGCGGACGACGTGGACGCAGCGCTGGCCGAGGTGGCACGCGCGCGGGCGTCGCTCAAGACGCTCGTGGGGCCGTTCACGCAGGAGCGCACCATCGGCCTCATGTCGGCCAAGGTCAAGTCGACGGGGACGCTCACCTTGGTGCGTCCCGAGCGATTGCGCTGGGAGCTCGCCGCGCCCGACTCGGTGGTCTATTGGGTCGGGCCGGAGGGCGTCGCGTACCAGAGCGCGCACGGACGCGGGCGCATGCCGGTCACGCAGGGCAAGCTCGCCGTTGCGTTGGAGGACATTCGTACCTTGCTCGGAGGCGATCTGGCGCAGCTGAAACAGCGCTATGAGCTGCGTGTCGTCTCGCGCAACGACGAGGGCATCTCGTTCGAAGCGACGCCGCGCACCACGGCGGCACCTGCGGGCACCGCGCAGAGCGGCAAGCTCGATAAAATTCTCTTCTCACTCGACCGCGAGCGCGTGCGGCCAACGCGCGCCACGCTCGTCGAAGGACCGCGTGATCGCACGGAAATCACCTTCGGAACGCTCGAGCGCGACGTGGCCGTGGATGCCGCCAAGGTTCGGGCTCCGTTCTAGGCCCAACTCGAGCCGGCTTAAACTTGGCCCACGGGGGCGGGTGATTCGATGCTCCGGTCCGACACTCGTTCACTCGGAGGAGCTTCATGAGTCGTTTCATCGGACCGGATCGTCGACGTCACCGCATGTACGTGACGAAGAACACCGAGTATCACTTCCGCGACGGCTTCTGCGTCGCGGTGCGCGATCGCCGCACGGGCAGCTTCATGCCGGGACACCTCGCGCTGAAGCGACGCATCAGCGGCGGGTTGCGCTTCTTCCGCAACGGCGCCATCGTGCCCAACCCGGGCGAGCCGATTCTGGGCGAGGCGATGTACTTCACCTACGATGGCCGTGACCTGATCACGAGCCCCCTGGAGAGCATCGACCGCCCCGACAAAGCGACCGTAAAAGCTTACCCGGTGGCCTCGTAGGCGCCGGTTCAGCACCGAGCCGGCGCGTGCGGGATGGCCGACGTGACGGGTGTGGCCGACGTGGCCGACGTGGCCGACGTGACAGGTGCAGCGTCCAGGTGCAGAAACGCGTTCGCTGAATTAGAGTAACGGTCTCCCCGAAATGTTGGCCGTTCCTCCGCGTGTCGAGCTCCGTCTTCGCCCACTGGAAACTCGTCGGCTCTATCTGGTGCCGATCGACTCGTCGGACGCCCACGATCTCTGGTACGCGGTCGACTCGTCGCGTCGTGAGCTCGAGCCGTGGCTTCCGTGGGTGCCCTTCAACGTCGATCCGGACGCGAGCTTCCGCTACGCCGACGCGAGCGCGCTCGACTGGGACAACGCCCGCGCGTGCCGCTTCGGCATCCGCGATCGGGCGTCCCGGAAGTTTCTCGGCGTGGTGGGGCTCGAGTCCTTCGCGCACCTGCACCAGAGCGTTGAGCTCGGTTATTGGCTGCGCAGCGACGTCACCGGCCGCGGCTGCATGACAGAGGCCGCGGGCATGCTGCTCACGTGGGCGTTCCGCGAGCTGAAAGCCCACCGGGTGCGCGTGGCCGCAGCCACGGACAACCACGCCTCACTGGCCGTGATCCGCCGCCTTGGCTTTCGCTTCGAGGGCATCGCCCGCGAAGCCGAGCGATGCCACGGCCGCTGGCTCGATCACGCCGTCTTCGCGCTCCTGTCGTCCGACAAGCGCCCCTGACCCGCGGCACCCATCCAGAAATTCACAGGAAGACGGGAAGACGGGAAGACGGGAAGACGGGAAGGTTTTGTTGTTTTCCAGTTGGTCCAACGAGCCAACTGAAAACCAACAAACCAGCGTTCCGTGACGGGTCGTGCCGTAAGCCCTTCCCGTCTTCCCGTCTTCCTGTTCAAACTCTCCTGCCGAGCGCGGGACTACTTGGTCGCGTCGGCGGCGGCGCCGTTGGCGCCTTCTTCTTTGCCGTCTTTGGGGTGGACGGAAGGCTTGGTGTCGCCGCCGCCTCCCTTGCCGCCGTCCTTGTCTTTGTCCTTGCCGCCCTTCTTGTCGTCGGCCTTGGCCTCGGGGGCGGGCTCGACGGGCTTTGCTTCGACGGGCGGCGCGGCGGCGGCCTTGATGACTTCTTCTTTGGTCAGGGGCTCGCCCACATCGAGGGTGCACTCGCCGAAGACGACCTGCATCTTGCCGTTGGGCACCGCGAGGCGCACCTCGAGGGACTTCGCGCGAAGGCGCGTGTTGTCTTTGATGACGCCCGAGAGTTGCACCGTCTCGGACTCGAAATCGCCCGAAAGTTCGCCCGCCGAACGAAGGTCGGTCACCTTCACGCTGCCGCTCACCGAGCCCGACGTGCTCACGTTGAGCGACGGCGCGGCCACGTCTCCTTCGATTCGGCCTTTGACCACGATGGGGCAGTTCGAAGTCAGAGAGCCTTTGAACGTCGTTCCCTCTTCGACGAGGGTCTGCTTCACCGCTGCGGTTCCCGGTGCGCTTGCTGCACTGCTGCTCTTATCGATCATCAGGTCCTCCCACTCTTCGACGTTTGCCCCGCCTTACCTTGTCCTGCGCCAGATGCGCCCTTCCCGTTCGACCCCGCCTTGCTGATCTTCATGCGAAGCTTGGAGCCAGGCTCGAACGCGAAGCGTGTCCCGTCGTCGGGCGCTTGCTCGACGGCGCCCACCAGGGTGCCGCCGGCGCTTACAATCACCTCACGCGGCCCCACGATGCCCGGAGCCGAGCGCTCGTAGTAGTGGCCGTTGATGACGATCTTGCCAAACCCATTGATCTGGCAACCGGCCAAGATGCCCGATTTGCCGATCACCAGTTCGACGCCGTTGCCCAGGGTGATCGAGCACTGTTCGAACAGGCTCTCGATCTCCACCGTCGCGCCCTCGTCGAACTCGAGGCTCGCATTGCGGAACGTGTCGCCGCGGCCGAAGTAGCGCTTCGCCGGCAACCGCCCTCCCGGCGCGGCCTGCTGCGCAGGCAGCTGCGACGGTGCCACCAAGGTCGGCACTTCGCCGGCGAGGATGCCGCCCATCTGCGAGGCGCTCGCCCGCGTCGAACCATCGCCCGGGATGGTCACGTCGATCCACTCGCCGCGCAGGTTCTTCAGCGGCTTGCCCGTGCCGGACAGGCCACCTACCTTGAGGCCGTTCACGTTCGCGCCGTCGAGCGTCGCACCCGTGAGGTTCGCGTGCCGGGCGTCCGCCTTGTCCAGATCGGAATCGGTCAGGTTCGCGTTGGACAGATTCACTTTGAGAAGCGAAGCGCCGACGAACTTCGCCGCGCGCGCGTTGACGCTCACCAGCTCCGCGTCGTTCAAACGCGCGTCGGTGAAGTCGGCCTCCTCGAGGTTCGCCGAGCGAAGGTTCGCGTTCGACAGATCGGCCACGAGGAGCTTCGCCGCGCCGAGGTAGGCTTCCACCAAGTCGGCGTGGGAGAGCACCGCACCGCTCAAATCGGCGCACCCGAGGTTCGCCGAGTCGAGCTGCGCGTAGCTGAATTTCGCGCCCGTGAGGTCGGCGCCGACCAAGTTGGCGCCTTCGAGGTTCGCGCGGCTCAAATTCGCGCCGGCGAGGATGGCGCCTTCGAGGTTCGCGCCCTCCAGGTCGGCGTTGTCGAGGTTTGCTTCGCGAAGATCGGCGCTCACCAGATACGCCTCGCGCAAGCTGGCGTTCTTCAAGTTGGCGCGGGATAGCTTCGCACCTTCGAGGTTCGATCCTTCGAGATCGCAACGTCGGAGATTCGCTCCTTCGAGCGGTGCGCGCGCGAGGTTCACGCCGCGCAAGTCGGCCCGCTCGAGCCTCTCGCCGCGCTTGATCTTGCTGAGGATGACGTCAGGTGTGAATTCCGGCATGTGTTGGCTCATCGGTTTTCGTTTCCGCGCCGCCGCGTCTATGTGCGCCCTTGGTCCGCGTCAGCGAATCTTCGCGGCTTCTTCTTTCACGTAGCGTTCGATTATTTCGAGCTTGCGTTCAAACGATTGCTTGTCGAGTTCCTGAACGAGTTTGACCGCGCCCCAACGTGCAAGAATGATTTCGACTTTGAGAAGCGCCTCGGCCCGTGCCTGCCGCACGTGACGCTTGCGCGAGCCCGATGCCGAATCCGCCCATTCTTCCGTGGCGCGTTCGTATTCCTCATGCAGTTTTCGCAGGAGCGCCGTCGTAAATGCAAGCTCTTCGCGTTCGACATCGCGGCCGCGGTCGCGCTCCGTGCGAAACGCGGTCGCCTTGGCCACGATGCGCTCGGCCACCTCACGCGAAATGCCGGCGGCTGCGCTCAAATCTTCGGCCTTGGCCGCATACAGCGTATCCAACGAAGTCAGACCTGCGCCGTACAATTTGTCGATGGCCTGCCGCGTGACGCCGGGCACCTGGCGCAACACCGCGTGCACGATGAGCGCCTCGCGCTGCGCACCCGAGGACTTCTCGGGCAACGTGAAGGCTTCCGGAAGGACCGTGACCAAACCGGAATAGGCGGCGAGCACCGCTTCGCGCACCTGGCCCTCGATCACCTTCCCACCGGCGTTGATCGCCGCCGCAAGCGATGCCACGTAGCCATCGAGCGCGTTCGCCAGATCGGGCAACTCCATGCCTTCCGCCGAACGACGGAGCGAACGGATCGCCGGCTCACAGATCTCGAGCCACGAGGTGTCGGCGGGTTGGGAGGTGAGCTCCAACATGAAATCGCGAACCGGCTGCATGTGTTGCGCTGCCAGCTCTCCGAAGAGACCGCGAACATCGCCCGGATCGACCTGGCTGGTCGAGACCAGCGAAGGTGGGAACTCACTCTGCATCGAAAATGAACCTCCCAAGTCCAGCGTCGTGAAGGGCGAGACGCTGGCCGAATCCGGCTGCGCCAGGGGCGCATTGGGATCGAGTGCCGGCGGTGTCGACGGCGACCCTCCCATGCGCGACGTAACGGGTGCCGGCCCCACGACGCCGTCGGGCACTCGGGCGCCGGGGATGGCGATGATGGGGGTTGCAGGGACGGGCGCAGGTCGCACCGCATTGCGCGGCGGGGCCGCTGCGGCCAGCGAGGCTGCGGGGATGTTGACCGTGGAAGGAGCTACGGGCGACGGCGGTGGAGCTGCTGGAGCGTCCATGGGCTTTGGACGAGAAGATGGCCGACGCTTGGTCGCATTTGCGTTGCGTGACGATCCGGGGCCCGACACCGTCGCCGTGCCCGATACGAAGGTGGGACCCGACGACACCGACGGTCGTGTTTCTACAGCGGACGAGGATGGCGCCTGCGCCCCTCCAGGGGAGGACGCCTGTGTCGAGGTGGACGGCCGTACCGCGGCGTTAGGTGCAGCAGCTCCGCCCATCACCCGTGTCTTCATGCTGGTCTCGTTCCTCCTTGGAAGTGGCCCCGTCGTGCGCTGCGGATCATTGTTTTTCGCGACCGATGAATTCGTGGGCGCGGGTGCGGGCTTCGCCCCACGATTCGGCTCCGTCGCGTCGCCGTCGGTGCGCGTAGACGTCGACCCCGAGGGGGAAGAATTGCGGGTGGGCGGCGACGGTACCTGCGACGGCGTTCCGCCGAGTGCCATCGGCGGCGCGGCAGGCCGCTGGTAACCCCGCTGTGCAGGCGGCGGAACGGGACTGGTGACCGACGGGCGTGCGGTGGCCGCAGGCTCGAACTTCACGCGGGGTGCGCCCGACAACGCGGGCGATGCCGCGGGCGGGGGTGGAGGGATCTCGGCCTCGGGCCGCCGGGGCGGGGCTTTTTCGCTTCGCTCGCCTTTGGCGCCGCCCGACTTAGCGACCGGCGCAGACCCTTCGCTCTCGTTCGGTGCGCCTTCTTGTGCGGCGGGCTGACCGTCCTCCGGCGTTTGGCCTTTGTTGAAGAGCCTCGAAAAAATGCTCATGCAGTTGTCCCGCGCGGGCGACACCTGCCGCCGTGTTCCCCGCGTTCGTACGATGATACCCGATGATGCGCGCTCGGAAAGCCCCTACCCCAGCCAAAACGTTGCGCGCATCATCCGCCAGCTCGGGAGAATGACGGCCTACACGGACAAAGGTCGATGCATGTCGACGAGGGTGCGAAGACGGGGCAGAGCCGTCACGCTTCGCGCACCATACCAACACAGGTCCTTACCGCCCGTGCGCACCACAGCGCCGCGCTCGGCAGCGGGCGTTTTCGTTGCACGGAAGACATCGGCGTCTTCCTCCGAAAAAGGATGCGGCTCGTCCGGAAGCAGGATCAGCTCCGGTGCGCGCGCCTCCACTTCGTCCATGGTCACCCGCGGGTAGCGCACGTCGCGCCCGAACGTGGCGCTCGCATCGAGTGGCTCTCCGCGCCCGAGATCCGCAGCGAGCGGATACTTTCGCTCGCGATCGGCGAACACGTTGTCTGCACCCGCCAGCAGGAGCATGTCGCTGATGAACGTGCTCCCGTGAATGGTCATCAGTGGCTTCATCCAGATCGGACAGAACGTCCGCAGCGCGGCCCTCTCCCTTCGATGACCCTCCGTTCGGAGAGCCTCCGCCTCGCGCACGTTCTCGTAAGCTTCTTTGCAAAGTGCACGCACCTTCGGGTCGCGGTCCACCTTGAAGATGCGCGCGAGCCTGGCCATGTGCGCGATGCCGTCGGCGACGCGCATGGGGAAAGCGATGTAAACGCGAATACCGCGTTGGGCGAGCTTCTCCAAATCGCTTTTCGTATTTTCTTCCTGATTGGCAATTACGAGATCGGGAGACAAATCCGCAATATCGTCCAGGCGCGGGTTCTTCGTGCCGCCGATGCTGGGCACCTTCGCAACCACGTTTTCGGGCAGTTCGCAATAGTCGGTGCGGCCCACGAGGGAGCCTTCACATCCGAGCTCGGCTACGGTCAAGGTATCGCTCGGCACGAGCGATACGACGCGTTTCGGAGCGCTTCCGAACAATAGCTCACGCTGGCGGTCGTCTCGAATTTTGAGCATCAAACGCGATGCTTGGCAGATTCCGCCGCGAAATCCAACCTTTCGTGGTCAAAATCCAGCCTTTCGTGATAACTGAGGCGTCGCTTAAAATCGCGCCTTTCGCTCTCTTGCGGTTTCCCCTCCTCCCCGGACGACTCGGCCGATGAAGATTGCCAATGCCACCCGCGCACGTCGAAGACTCCGTCTCGCTGCGATGACCCTGACCATGGCGTGTTCTTCCACGCTGGCAGAAACCGCGTCCGCATCGGACCCGGACAAGGTCGAATGGAGCCGTGATTGGCCACGCATCCGCGTGGTCGAAGGCTTGAATATCATCGCAATGACCGTCGGTTCCGCCGTGGTCAACGAATATTGGAAACCGGCCACGTCGGCGAACTCGCGCGGCGGTTGGCTCTTCGATAACGCCGTCCGTGATGCGATGCGCGGCCGCACCGCCGGGGCGCAGAACTGGTTCATCGATGCCGGCGACATCCTGTACAAAAGCGCCGTCCTGTTGCCCTACATCATTGATGTGTACGTCGTCGCGCTCGGCATTCACCAGAGCGCGGACGTGGCCATCGAGATGACGCTCATCAACTTGCAGTCGCTGGGCACCACCGGCGTGGTCACCCTGTCGGTCGAACGTGGCTCGGGGCGTGCGCGACCTTACACGGATCAGTGCCAACCGGATGGGACCACCCGCGACGGGTCGGGCCGCACGTTGGCCAATGGCTGCGGAAACGATGGCGACTTCCAAAGCTTCTACAGCGGACACGCCGCCGCGGTGGCCACGATGGCGGGCCTCACGTGCGTGCACCATCAGCACCTGCCGCTGTACGGCGGGGGAGTCGCAGACTTGGTGCCGTGCCTGCTCATGATGGGGGCGGCTGCCGGAACGGGTGTTTCGCGCGTCGTGGCCGATCGGCATTGGTCGACCGACGTGCTCATGGGATGGGGCGTGGGAGCCCTCTCCGGTTACGTGCTTCCTTCTCTTCTTCACTACGGATTCGGCGGCGGTCGGGCGCTGGGCGAGATCCGCACGGCAGGCATGCACATGGTTCCAGTGCCCCAGGTTTACACGGGCGGTGCGGGCATGGGCTTCGCGGGAGTGTTCTGAGAGATGGCCAACGCACAATCCTCGACCGCGGCGCGCGTGTTCGCCCGCGTCTTTCGACCCTTCGCCAAAGTGGAACCGGAGGAGACCTTCAGCGTCGCCATGCTGACGCTGACGATCTTCCTCATCATGATGGCGTACTACTTCCTGAAGACCGCGCGCGAGCCGCTCGTACTCCTCTACGGGGGCGCCGAGGTCAAATCGTACGCGTCGGCCGCGCAAGCGACGCTGCTTCTCTTGCTGCTGCCGCTGTACAACGTGCTCGTGAAGCACGTCTCGAGGATGAGGCTTCTGGCCACGGTGTACCTGTTCTTCGTTTCGAACTTGGTCATCTTCACCGTACTGCCGGCGTCGACGATTGCCGTCGCGTTCTTCGTCTGGGTCGGCATCTTCAACATGATGGCCGTCTCGCAGGCGTGGGGCTTCGCCACGGACATTTACAAGCCGGAGCAGGGCAAGCGGCTCTTTGCCATCATCGGGGTCGGCGGCTCGTCGGGAGCTTACGCCGGCTCGCGCATCGCAAAGATGGCCGCATCGCTCGGGCCGCAAAAGCTCATGTTGGCGGCGTCGGCCACGCTGGTGCTCGTCGTGCTGCTTTTCGCATGGGTCAACCGCAACGTCGCGCCGGAGGAGAAGAAGGCGGACACGCATGCCGACGGTGGAATTCCCGAGCAGCATGCGGCCGAAGGGACGTTTGCGCTCTTCATGCGGGACAAATATTTGCTGCTCGCCGGCGCATTGAGCCTCCTCGCCAATTGGGTGAACAGCAATGGCGAGTACATCCTCGACCGGACGTTGCTCGCCTCCTTGGGCGATGCGCCGATGGAACAGAAGATGACGTTCGTGGGCGCGTTCAAGGGCGACTACTTTTCGTGGGTGAACCTCGTCGGGTTCGTCTTGCAGCTCTTCGTGGTATCGCGCGTGTTGACGAAGCTGGGGCCCCGCGTGGCGCTCTACTTCCTGCCGGGCGTGGCCTTCGTCGGCTACACGATCATGCTCACGGCGCCGATTCTTTCGCTGATTCGGATCGCGAAGATTGCGGAAAATAGCCTCGACTATTCGATCGAGAAGACATCGTTCCAGGCGCTCTTTCTGGTGGCTTCTCGCATCGAGAAGTACGTCGGCAAGATGACCGTGGAGACATTCCTCGTGCGCATGGGCGACGTTTTCTCGGCAGGCCTCGTGTGGGTGGCGAGCATGATGTCGCTGTCGACGCCGGCCCTGGCGGGCATCAACATGACGCTCATCGTCCTTTGGATCCTCGTCGTCGTCGCCATCGGAAAAGAGCACCGCCGGCGCAGCGAAGAGAGCGAGGAGCAGCTTGCCTTGGAGCCGATCCGAACATGAAGCGTCTTCTCTCGGCCGTAGCGATCGGCCTCGCGGCACTGGCGGCGGGACATGGGGAGGCCTCGGCACAAGACTCGCCCCCGCAGCCGCTCCCAACACCGCCATCGAAACCCACGTCTCCCGCACCCGAGGGAAAACCTGCCTCGGGCGAGAAAAAAGCGGACACCAAAGACGAGGGCAAACCCAAGGACGACGCAAAGCCCAAAGGCGACAAGAAGATCCCCGTTTCGTACCAGTCGCCGAAACGGCCGCTGCCTGACTACGACGGGCGCGGCGACGATCCGGCGACGGCGGGGGACGTCGCGCTCTGGGTGCCGCGGCTGCTGTTTTCGCCGCTCTACTTCACCAGCGAGTACCTGATTCGGCGGCCGCTCGGCGCCTTGATCACGGGGGCGGAACGCGCAGGCCTGCCCGAGGCGCTCTACGACTTTTTCACCTTCGGGCCGGACCACAATGCGGGCTTCTTGCCCATTGGATTCGTCGATTTCGGATTCAATCCCAGCGTCGGCATTTTCCTCTTCTGGAGAGACGCCTTCTTCAAAGGCAACGAGTTCCAGATTCACGGCACCACGTGGGGCACCGATTGGGTCGCCGCCCAATTCGTCGATCGCATCACCTTCCACAACCGCGACACGCTCACGTTGAGCGCCGGGGGCATCCGCCGTCCCGACCACGCCTTCTTCGGTATTGGAGCGCGCTCCCTCCAAGGTGACCGAAGCCGCTACGGCCGCGACCAGGTCGACGTCAACGCGATGGTCGATCTGCACCTTTGGCGCGCAAGCCGGCTCGAGGCGGGCATGGGCCTCAAGACGGTGGAGATCTACAACGGCCACTTCGGCGGCGATCCGAACATCGATCAGGGCGCCGCCCAAGGACGCTTCGCCATCCCCTACGGTTTCGATCGCGGCTACACCGCCGAGTACAACACGCTCACCGCGGCACTGGACACGCGCCAGCCGCGCCCCGCGCCGGGGTCGGGCATCCGCATCGAGCTCACCGCGCTGCAAGGCAACGACGTCCGTCGCTCGCCCGGCTCGGGCTGGGTCAAATACGGCGGCACCGTCGGAGGCTTTTACGACTTGAACGACCGCGGGCGCGTGGTGAGCCTCTCGCTCAACACGCAATTCGCCGACCCGCTCGGGGGCAGGGACATTCCCTTCCTCGAACTCGTATCGCTCGGCGGCCCCAACCCGATGCGCGGATTCTTCCCGGGCCGCCTCCTCGGCCGAAGCGCGGCGGTCGTCACCGCCCGCTACCGCTGGCCCATCTGGATCTGGCTCGATGGTTCAATCCAAGCGGCCGTGGGCAACGTTTTCGACGAGCACCTGAAGGACTTCAAGCCTTCCCTGCTCCGCTTCTCCGGCGCCATCGGCGTCGAAAGCGTGGGCTCGCCCGACAGCTCCTTCGAGCTTTTGGTAGGACTGGGAAGCGAGACATTCGAGCATGGTGGTCAGCTCAATTCGTTCCGTCTTTCCGTGGGGTCCAATCGTGGGTTCTAGAATGCGATCCGGCCTGAATATCCTCCTTTGCTCGACCACGCTGCTCACCTTCGGCGCATGTGCGGGGACGCGTCCCTATCCGGCACGGCTGCCCATGATGGTCGATACCGATCTCCGGTCGGTGTACGTGCCGTGTCGCATCGAGCCGACGAAGAAAGACCCGAACCACATCGCGTGCGCCCCCGAGGCGTACGTGTCCCCGCTCGTCTGGGACGGCGTGAACAACTCGGTCTTCCGGCCGCTCGCGCGCGTCTTTGCGGTGGATCCTGCGGGGGAAGCCGTCAACGTCAACGCCTTCGACGAGGTGCCCGATTCGGCGTGGTTCACCAACCGCATCGGCACGCACCCCGTCACCGTCGAGGACCTCCAGCGCGGTGCGTGCTCGCCCGAGCTCATGCTCGACGACGAAAACGCCGGCGATGCCACCTGGGTCATCGACCAAGGCAAGCCCAATGGCGCATCGCCCGGCTTCCGCGTGAACCTTCCCGGCAAAGGGAAGTACATGTTCAAGGCCGACTCGAAAGAGCAGCCGGAAAGGCCCAGCGCCGCCAGCGTGATCGGCGCCGCCGTGTACCACAACGTTGGCTTTTACACGTCGTGCGAGCAGATCGTTTACTTCAAGCCATCGATGCTCAAGCTCACACCGGGGCTGCGCTTCGAGGACAACTCGGGCATCGAGCGCAACTTCGATGAAAAGGCGCTCCAGAAGGTGCTCGACGTCGCCGCCAAGAAAGGCGACCGCGTGCGCATGCAAGCCTCGGCGTGGCTACCCGGGCGGCTTCTCGGGCCGTTTCAGTACAATGGAAAGCGGAGCGACGATCCGAACGACGTCATCAACCACGAGGACCGGCGCGAGCTGCGCGGCGGTCGCATCTTGGCCGCGTGGCTGCATCACTTCGATGCGCGCGAGCAGAACTCGATGGACTCGTGGATTGCCGACGACAAGAAGAACCCCGACTCGTCGCCGGGCTACGTGCGCCATTACTACTTGGACACGAGCGACTGCCTCGGCTCCGAGTGGGACTGGGACGAGATCTCGCGCAGGCTCGGGCATTCGTACCTGCTCGATTGGGGGGATATCGGTGGCGATTTCATCACGCTGGGCACGCGCATCCGGCCGTGGGAACGGCTGCATCGGTCGCCGGGGCACGAGATTTTCGGCTACTACGGCGTCGACGAGTTCGTCCCCGATGCGTGGAAGAACGAATACCCCAATCCGTCGTTCAGCCGCATGTCGGAGCACGACGGCGCATGGATGGCCCGCATCCTGGCGCGATTCACCCCCGAAATGGTGCAGACGCTGGCCAAGATGGGTGAATTCAGCAAACCCGATAATACGGATTACCTCGGCCAGGTGCTCGAAGGCCGATTGGTCAAGATCCTCGACCGGTATTTGACCCGCACCTCGCCCATGGCCGATCTGCGCGTCGAGGGGAATCGACTTTGCGGGACCGATCTCGCGGCGCGGCGCGGATTGCGTGGCGCCGCCGCCTTCCGGTACTCGGCGCGATTTGCGTCGGCCGACGGGGACCCCGTCGCGGGGCCGCAGCTCACGGTGGAAAACCTCGGGCATGGTGACTTCTGCGTCAATCTCCCCCCGGTGCCGGCACCGTACGTGCACGTGTCGCTCTCGGACGGTGTGGCGCGAGGGCCCCTTCTCGCGCACCTTTACGGGCCGCAACAAGGGCGCGCGTACCTTCTCGCGGGCATCGAGCGTCCCGATCCCGGGGCGCCTTAAGAGGATTCGACTTTACGTAGAGCAAGAGAGAGAAGGAGGCGGATGCGGCACGGTTGGTTCAGGGTAAGTCTCTTCGTCTTCATGTGGCTGATGCTCGCCACCCACGCGCGTGCCGACGACGCACACCCCACGACGGCCCCTTCGCTCACCTGGAATCCGTCCTGGCCGACATTCCGGCCGGTGGAATACATCGCCACAGGTTTGGCGGGCGCGGCCGCTGCGAGCATATTTCTTCTCATGAAACCGCCGAGTCAGCCGCATTGGACCGGCGGTATCCTGTTCGACGATGCCGCGCGCGACGCCTTTCGCATTGGTTCCCAGAGCGGTCGTGACACGGCGCGTCGCATTAGCGACTTTACCGCGGCAGGTGCAGTGGTCCTGACCCTGGGCGTCGATTCGCTTCTGATTCCTCTCATGAGGAAGAGCGACAAGGTCGCGGTGCAGCTCACGATGATGAACCTCGAGGCCTTCGCGTTCAGCACGCTCATCACCAACTCGCTCTTTACCGGCGTTGGGCGGGCCCGACCCTCGTACGAGGAATGCCAGCGCGATCCCACGAGCGATCGGCTGTGCAGTTCGGGAGCGACCGCATCATTTCCCAGCGGGCATGCCAACGGCGCGTTCACCGCCGCGGGGCTCTCTTGTGCGCACCATGGGCGGCTTCCGCTCTGGGGAGGCGGCCTGCCCGATGCGATGGCCTGCATCGGCAGCTTGTCCCTCGCCGTGACCACGGCGAGCCTTCGCGTCGCGGGCGATCGACACTACGTCACAGACGTGTTGACGAGTGCAGGGATCGGATTTGGTTTCGGCTACGGGGTGCCGACCTTGCTTCACTACGCGGCCGGAGGCTCGGTGATGGAGACCAAGGTGGGGAGCGCAAAGTTCTCGCTCATGCCCATGGGCGGCGATCGGTACGGGGTCATGGCGGTGGGGAGCTTCTGAGATGAGGAGTGTGCGGGCGTGGATCATGCGGGCGTTCGACATCCGTTCGGGTGAAGGACGTCTTGCGGCCCTCGCGTTTGCCACGCTGCTGCTCCTCATCACCGCGCACACCATTTTGGAAACGGCGCGCGACGCGCTGCTTCTGATGCGGCTTCCGCCGCGCGAGCTCGGCATCGTGTACATCGCGGTGGCCATTTGCTCCTTGCCGGCGGCCACCATCGGCACGCGCGCGGCGGAGCGCTTCGGCCCGCGGCGTACGCTCATCGGCATGCTCATCGTGGCCGCGGCCACGGTGGTCTCGCTCTTCGCGATCCACACGAACCGCGCCACCGTGGTCGTGATCTACGTCGCGAGTGGGCTCATCGGGTCGGTGCTCGTCCCGCAATTTTGGACCCTCGTCGGGTCGCTCTTTACGGTGGCCCAGGCGCGGCGGCTGGTGGGGCTCGTGGCCTCGGCCGGCATCGTCGGCGGCGTGCTCGGGTCGGGTGCGGCGGCCGCGGCGATCATGGCCATCCGCATCAAGGCGCTCCTGCTCGTCTCGGCGGGTGTCTTTCTCGCCACCGCGGGCCTTCTCGTCTTTTTGCCCAAGGCAGAGAAGAGGGCGAGCGCGCCCGGCAAGCCGCGGATCAAGCCGCGGGAAGTGTCGAATGGCTCGAACGGCTCGAGCAGCTCCACCGCGGTGTTTCGCAAAGAGCCGTTCCTCTGGCGCGTGGCCCTGGTGGTGGTTCTTTCCACGGCGACATTGCTGGCGCTCGACTATTTCTTCAAGTGGACGGTGGCGCGCACCATTCCGAGCGCCGAAGTGGGGCCTTTCGTTGCGCGGTATTACGCCGCGCTGAACGGACTTTCGCTGGTCGTGCAGCTCTTGATCGGCAATGCGCTGGTGCGCCGTTTCGGCGTCGCGGCGGCCATCGCGCTCACGCCGTTTCTGCTGTTGCTCGGTGCGACGGGCACCTTGGTGGTGGGCGGCACCGCGCTCGCGGTGGAGCTGCTCAAAGGCGTGGACGGCAGCTTGCGCAACTCCGTGCACCGCATCACCACGGAGCTGATTTACCTGCCCGTGCCGTCGGCGGCGCGCGAGCGCGCGAAGCCGTTCATCGACGGGGCGCTCGCGCGCATCGCGCAGGGCGTGACCAGCGCGTTCTTGCTCGCGCTCGGTGGGGCCAGCTTCCTCACGCCGCGCTTGTTCGCCGCGGTGGTGGTGGTGCTGGCCTTTGCATGGCTGGCCACGGCCATCTCCATGCGGCAGCCGTACCTCGGACTTTTGCGCCGCGCCGTTTCCACCGGCTCGATGGGCGCTCCGGGCACGCCCGATCCCATCGATTTGGAGAGCGCCGAGGCACTGGTGGCGCACCTCTCGAGCGACGACTCGGCGCAGGTGGTGGGCGCCATGCGCGTGCTGGCGCGACGGGGGCGCGAGCGGCTCGTCTCCACGCTGATTCTGCTCCACGAGGACGAGTTGGTGCTGATGCGCGCGCTGGAGATGTTCGGCGCCTCCACGCGCACCGATTGGTACATCCGCGCGAAGCGGCTCCTTTCGCACCCGAGCGAGCCCCTGCGCATCTCAGCGGCGCGGGCGCTGGCGCTGCACAATCAGCTCGACGTCGAGCAGCTGGTGAGCGACGCCGGCTCGCGCCTGCAGGGCTACGCGGCGCTGCACCTTGCGCTGCGCGATCTTTCGCCGGCGGCACGGGCCAGGCCGAAGGCCGGGGTGAACATCAAGGACGCCGGCGCCGACCTGGTGAAGAATCCGCGCATCTCGCGGTTGGTCGAGCAACCCGGCGAGGCCGGCGATGCCGCGCGCCTCGGCCTGCTCGCGGCCATCGCGGACGCCACGCCATCGCAGCGGCTCTTGGCGCTTTTGCATTTGCTCGCCGAGCGCCCTGGCCCTTCGGCGGAGTGGACGGAGCTTCTCGCGCGCGCCTCGGCGCGACAGCAAGCGACGAGCATGATTCCGCAGTTGATTGCCAACTTGCCCCGGCGCGATGGCCGCGAGGCCATTCGCGATGCCTTGGTCGAACTGGGCGAGCCGGTTCTCGATCAAGTGTGGGCGGTGCTCGTCGATCGCAAGCGGCCGCGCAATTTGCGGATGCACCTGCCGAACACGATTTCGCGCTTCGGCACGCGCAAGGCGGCGGAGTACCTGCTCGAGAACATCGAGACCGAGCACGACGGACTGGTGCGCTACAAGTCGATCCGGGCGCTGGGGCGCATCGTGACGGAGCAACCGGTCCGCGTCGACCGAGTTCGGGTGGAGCGGCTGGCCAACGCGAACCTGGTGGAGTACTTCCGCATTTTGCGACTGCGCGTGCGCCTCGACCGGAAGCCGGCCGATTTCAACACGACGGCGCCGCCGCCGATGTCGGTGGCGCGGCAGAGTGCGACGCAGCGGCTGCTCGTGGGGCTACTCGACGACAAGCTGCGGCAGTCGCTCGAGCGCGCGTTTCGTTTGCTGAAGGTGGCGCACATCAACGAGGACATCCACCGCGTGCACATTGCATGCATCTCGGACGACAAGCATGCGCGCGCCAACGCGGCCGAGTTCCTCGATGTGTTGCTCCGCCGCGTGGACCAGCAGCCGCTTCGCCGGTTGCTCCGCCTGGTGGCCGACGATCTCTCGATGGAGGAACGCGTCATGCGGGCGGCGCCACTGGTGCACTTCGTGACACCGCGCACGCGCAACGAGGCCCTGACGGCGCTGGTCAACGACAGCGATCTCACGGTGGCGACGCTGGCGGCGCTCTTCGCGCTGGAGGTGGGGGACACGCCGCTCTACTTGGCGGTGCGCGATGCGCGGCGTGAGAGGCCGGGCCTCGAGGTGACGGCGGCGCGCGTGTTCGACGATTCACTGACGCAAAAGGAGCGCGTTCATGGCAGCGGATAGCGCGCAGTCGCGGCTTTCCCGCGAGTTGTTCATGGCAGCCTTCGGCGGCGGACGCGCCGAGAGCGGTGGCGGCTGGAACCAGAATTGGGTCACCGATCGGCTGACCGCGCAGTTGGAGGAGGAAGATCTGCACGCGGGGCAGGCGCTCTTCTACGAGGGCGATCCGCCGGACTACCTGTACTTCATTCGCAACGGGCGCATCCGCATGTCGCGCCCGGGAAGCGGCGCGTGGATCTACGAGGGGCGCTGGGTGCTCGGCAGCTTCGACGTGCTGCTCGACAAGCCGCGCACGCGCACGGCCATCGCGCTCTCGGACTTCCACGTGATGCGCATCCGCTCGGAGGCGTGGATCGATTTGCTCGAGGACAGCTTTCCCATCGCGCGCATGGCCTTCATCAACATGTCGCGCAACGTGGCGCAGCTCGAGGAGACGGTGCCGCTCTCGTGGCTCGAGCAGCCGCAGGAGGCGCTGGCCTTTCCGCTTCCACCGGGACGACTCAGCTTGGTCGAGCGCCTCGCCGTGCTGGTCGACGCGCCCCGTCTGCGGGGGGCAGGTGTGCAAACCTTGGCCGATCTCGCGGCCATCGCCGACGAGGTAATCTTTGCCCCGGGGCAAATCATCCTGGAGAGCGGCGCCCAGCGCGATCGCATCTTCTACTCGCTCGAAGGCGACGTCCTGGCAACGCGGAAAAACCCGGACATCGAGCGCCACTTCGGCCCGGGCGTGCCCGTGCTGGGCGCAGCCTGCGTCGTCGAGCCGGCGTGGGAAGCGCGCGCGGTCACCCGCGTGCGCGCGCTCACCATCAAGGTCGAAGATTGGTTCGACCTGGCCGAAGAGCACTTCGACATCGTGCTCGCCTCACTGGCATCGCTGGCCTCCGACCGATTGCGCATCATGGAGCGCATGGCCGACGAGCATGGCGACATCTTGATGAAGTGATTAGTCGTCTTCTTTGGGCGGAGCCGGTGCAGGCGGGCCACCATCGGCGTGGGGACCGATGTGGACGGCGCAGGTTGCCCACGCTTCGTCGTTGCAACGGTCTTTGGGGCCCGTGGCCACGCACGCGATGACGGTCGAACCTTCTCGCTCGATGAGGCGATCTAGAACGAAGCGGCAGCCGCGGATGCAGGCGTCCTCGTTGCAGCGGGACTTCGCCTTGACCTTGCACTCCTCGACGCACGAGTCCTCGGCGCGACCTTGTGGCGAGCTTACACGGCACGCCATGGCGGTGGCGAGGATGAGCGAGAGGAGTGCGCAGGGGACGAGGCGGCGAAAGAGCACCTGCGGAGCTTTAGCACGATTGGCTCCCTCACCCCAGGGAGCCGAACCGGCTAGCGGAGAGCCATGAGCGACACCACCGACCAGCCGCCCTTTTCGACATTGACCTGGGCGGTGCGGGACACGCCACGGGCGTCGAGGCGGATCGTGTGTTTGCCCGCCGGAACGCGAACGCGCGTCACGGCCACGCGGGCGGGAAGCGTCTCCCAGCTGCGTGTGTCGGGCGTGTCGGCGGCGGTGAGCGCGATCATGCTGCCGATGGCCGCGATGAAGCCCACCGTGCTGTCGCGCCCGGCGACGGTCTTCACGCCCTCGCCCACACCGACGCGGGCAATGGCGCGCGTGATGGCGCTCGCCGCGACACGGCCCTCGATGCTGTGCCACTCGGCGCGGACTTGCTTCTCGACGTCGACGGCTTCTTCCAGCCCCACGGAGTGACCATCCACGGTCGCCGCCGGGATCGCGTAGCCGCCCTGCCCCGGCGCCAAGGTCGGGTAGTTGATCCAGATGGCCGCGCCCTCCACCGCGAGCTTGTTCGCCGCCTCGAGATCGTGCGGGTTGATCGCGCTGGAGAAGTAGGTGAGCGCCAACCCGATGGGGATGCGGTTGGCGATTTTGTGCGGCACCCGGCCGTAGCCGACGACCAGAATGATCTCCGCCTCGCCCGTTTGCTCGACCGGCCTGCCCGGAGCTTCCGCGGCGAGCGCGTTCAGGCGCGGGCTCTTGTACGAGGTGCTCTGCATCAACGTGCGCGTCGGCGCGCGCAGTGAGCTGAAACCCTGGAAGGCCAGCGCCTCGTCGTAAAAGCGGAGCGCCTCGTCCGGCTGGCCGCTCTTTTCGTAGCTGAGCCCCGCCAAAAAGCCGCCCAGGCCGATGACCGGATTGTCCTTCTGCCCGAGGTTGTCCACCACGTAGCGCTGCATCACGCTCAGACGGCGCGCCTCGACGCGGGCACCGCTCAAATCACCCCGCTCGAGGTAATTGATCATGTTGAGCGTGTTGATGAGCAGCTTCTCGTACGGCGGTGCCTTGTAGCGGCCCGCCGAGTCGGAAAAGATGTACTGCGCGATGCTGTCGCTGGCGTTGCGCGACAGATCCAGCAGGTCGATGGCTTTGTCGGCCGCCTCGAAGTCGCGCTGGCTATTGGGGAATTGCGCGAGCGACTGCTGAATGCTCGCACGATCCAGCACCAAGAGCGCGTTGTCACCTTGGATGTCGCTCGGCAGGTCCTTGTCCGACTTGACGTCGATCTCGTCATTGATCGACGAAATGGCGGCCTTGGGCTGCCCCTCGTCGAGCGAGGTGCGCATCTGCAGCGTGCGCGCCGTGTGCCCGCCGCAGCCGACGAGCCCCGCGAACGTTGCTAGAGCAACTAGACCGGCCAGACGAGTAAGACGCGAAGAACGAAAAGAACTCACTTCACCATCTTGGTGATGTAAGCCTTGTGCTGCCAGCGGATGGCGCTCGTCTCCACCTCGATGACCTGCATGAAGAAGAAGTACTGCACGCGGCGCGCATCGTCCGTGCGCTCGTCCGACGTGGAGACCTTGCCGGTCACGAAGTACTTGGCCCCGAGCTGACGCCCGTATTGCGCCACGTGCGCCGGGTTGAAGACCGCATTGCGATGGCCTTCCACTTCCGCGATCATCTGATTTTGACGCTCGCGCGAAATCATCGTGACGACGCCCGAGTCGACGAGCCAGGTCTCGGCTTCGCTCAGGATCGTGGTGAGCTGCGATTCGATGTGCTCGCTCGTCTCATTTTGAAACGGGAAGACCGCCACCGTGTCGGCGCCGCGATGGGTGCGCCAGAGATCCATGATGGGCGCGTTGCGCAGGTTGTTCAGGTTCTCCGAAAGCATCCGCTGGATGTCGTCCTTGTCGAGCCCGGTGCTCATGGCCGCGTTGTCGATGCTCGGATCGTGCGAATCGCGAACGTACTCTTTGCCACCGCAAGCCGGGGTGAACGCTCCCAGGGCAACGACGGAAGCCAGGCCAGCCATCACGGAACGAATGCTCATCATGTTTGTCCTCGGTAACACAATTCCACGGGTAGAAAATAGACGCCGGGGCGAAAGTTCAAGCGTAGGTGAGCGCGTGCAATGCGAAAACCGGTCCCACCATGGAGCGGCTCCCAGAGAATTTACAGGAAGACGGGAAGACGGGAAGGTTTGGGGGTTCCGTTGCCCCAGTGAGCCAACTGAAAACCCAAAAACAGCGTCCCGCGCCGAGCGTGCCGTCATTCCTTCCCGTCTTCCCGTCTTCCTGTGAATTCTCTCTTTTTGCGAGTGGGAGAACGGGCGGTCTCGCAACGGGCGTAATCGCGCATCCACACTATTGACGCGCCGTCGTCGCGTTTGGCGCAAAAAGTCAGGATTGGTCGGCGAGGGCGCGGGCCATCGTGGACTCGAGTTCGGCCGCGCCCTGCATGCCTTCGAGCTTGTGCTCGCCGATGTAGATCGTGGGCAGTCCGCGTGACTTGGAGGCGCGAAACTCCGCCGTCTCCTTTTGAATGCGCTCGTCGACTTTGGGGTCGCCGATGCAGGAGCGGTAGGCCCCCAGGTCGAGCCCCAGGGATAGGGCGAGCTTCTCGCAACCGGCCGCCGTGAGATCCTCGGTTTGGAAGAGCGCGCTGGCCATTTCTTCGCCCTTGCCGAGCTGTTCGCCGCAGCAGGCCGCACGCGCCGCATCGAGCGCGTTGGGGTGGATGCGCGTGAGCGGAACCTGCTTGCGCACCACGCGGATCTGCGAGGCATGCGACGCCAGGACCGGCGAGAAGGCCTCGTGCGTCACCCGGCAAAAGGGGCACTCGAAATCCACGAAGTCCACCACGGTGACCTTCCCCTGCGGGGTCTTTTCGATTTCCGCGGCGATGACCGGCGGCAACGTGGAGACGGAGCGGCCGATGAAAAAGGGCACCGCCACCGCGCCCGCCATCGCGACACCGCCCAAAAGACGCGGCACCAACGCCGCGGGCGGGTCCGTCTCGTGGCGTAGGCGGAGGACCGACCCGGCAAAGACGAGCAACGAACACGTGTCGACGATGGTGCAATATGGGCAAAACGTCGCCAGCTTAACTTGCAGCAAGAGCAGGCCCGCACCGATCAAGCCGGAAATGCCGGCCAGGGCCACCTCGACGCGGCGAGCAACGGGCCCGCGCACGAAGAAGGTGAGCGCGCCCAAGGCCAGGTAGCCGAGGAGACCGAACGCGGGCAGCGGCACGCCGAGGAACGACGAGTAGTCGGTCTGCCGGATGCGGTCGCACCCGCCCCCGGACTCGCAAAACAGGGGCGCTGGTCGCAAATAATCGACCAGGAGAAGGGCGCTGACGGTCAAACCGACGAGCACCGGAAGCACAAGGAGCAGAACGTAGGCGAGGGACGAGGTTTTTCGCATGATGGCGGACTCCGCGCGAAACACGCGGGCAAAAGGGTACCATCAGCCGTTGCGCGGCGCCGAGTGAACCCGTAAGGCTGTAACCCTTCATGCTGCGTAATCTTCCCAGCCGCCATCAAGTCCTCGACACCCTTTCGGCCGAATCTCGCCCGGTTCATGCGCGCGAGATCGCCACCCGGTTGGGCGTCGACGACACCAGCTACCCCGGCTTTTTGCGCCTTTTGGACGACCTCGTCTACCAGGGCATCTTGACGGCGCGCGATGGGCACAAGTTCAAGCTTTCGAACGCCACCTCCTCCACCCGGGGCGAGGAACGCGAGGGCATCATCACCATCGCACCGCGCGGGTTCGGCTTCGTCTCCAGCGCGGGGGCCCTGAACGACGACGTCTTCATCCCGCACCCGTCGCTCGGCGGCGCCATGCACGGCGACAAGGTGAAGATTGCCGTCGTTTCGCGCAGCAACAAGGGCGCCGAGGGCTCCGTGCTCGAGGTCCTCGATCGGCACATCAAGCGGGTCGCGGGCACCTTGCGCCGGCGCGGCAAGAGCGCATGGCTCGAGCCGGACGATACGCGCATCCGCGGCCCCATCGTGTTGCCGCGCAACATCGACCAGGTCGCGGAAGAGGGAAACAGCGGCAAGGATGGCGATGCCGCGGTGGTCACCATCGTGCGCTACCCCACGCTGCCCGACGAGAACCCCGAGGGACGCCTCGAGGCGGTGCTGGGCAAGCCAGGCGAAATCGGCGTCGAGGTGGCCAAGGTTCTCGTGCGCGAGCAAGTCGAGGAGGTGCACTCGCCCGAAGCCTTCGCCGAGGCGGAAGCTTACGGCGTCGAGGTGCCCAAGGAGATGCTCGAAGGGCGCGAGGACCTGACGCACATCCCGCTGCCCACGATCGATCCGGAGGATGCACGCGACCACGACGACGCGGTGTGGGTCGAGCGCCTGGAGCACGGCGACGGCTACCGCGCGTGGATCGCCATCGCCGACGTGAGCTCGTACGTGCGCCCTGGCACGCGGACCGACGCGGAGGCGCTCGGGCGCGGCTGCAGCATTTACCTGCCCGACCGCGCCATCCCCATGCTTCCGCGGCCGCTGTCGTCAAACCTCTGTTCGCTGCTGCCCGATGTGATTCGTCTTTGCCTCTGCGCGGAGATCGAACTCGATGGTGCGGGCCGCGTGAAGAAGTCGCGCTTGATCCGCGGCTTCATGCGCAGCGCGGCCAAGCTGACCTACGGCGGCGTGGCGCGGGCGCTCGGTCTGACCGAAAACCCGCCGCGCGATCCCAAGGCCGAGGAGATGGTCGATGGCCTGAAAGTGGCCTACGAGCTGTCGCGCAAATTGCGCACGCAGCGCTTGAAGCGCGGCGCCGTCGACTTCGATCTGCCGGAGGCGAAGATCGTCCTCGGCGACGAGGGCGAGCCGCTCGACGTGATGCGCCGCGCGGAGGATGCCGGCGTCAAACGCGCCTACCAGCTCATCGAGGAGCTGATGCTCCTGGCCAACGAGACGGTGGCGCGCTGGTTCGTGCAGCAGGAGCTGCCCGCCGTTTTCCGCGTGCACGCGGCGCCGGATCCCGAGAAGCTCGACCGGTTCGCGCGCCTTTGCGAGCAGCTTGGCATCGAGTTCGATCTGGAGATCGCCGAGGATCCGAAGCAGATCAGCACCTTGCTGAAGTCCTTCGCCGAGCTGGAAGAAGCGCGCGTGTTGAACATGCTGCTGCTTCGCTCGATGAAGCAGGCGACGTACGACATCGTCAACATCGGGCACTTCGGCCTCGCGTCGAAGGCGTACCTGCATTTCACCTCGCCCATCCGCCGCTACCCCGACTTGATCGTGCACCGCGCGGTGCACGCGGTGCTCATGGGCAAAGGGCATTCGCTGGGCGAAAAGGAGCTCGCCGAAGCAGCCATCCGCTCGTCGACGGCGGAGCGGCGCGCGATGGACATCGAGCGCGAGGTGGCCGATCTCTACCGCGCAGTGTTCATGCGCGAGCGCGTGGGGCAGCAATTCGAGGGGAACGTGACGGCGCTCGTGGGTTCGGGCGTGTACGTGAACCTGGACGAGCCCTTCGTCGACGTGCTCGTTCGCTTCGAGGACCTCGGAGGCGGGACGTACGAGCTCGACGAAGACGGCCTGCGCGCCGTCTCGGAGTCGGGCGATTCCATTCAGCTCGGCGCGCGCATGGCCGTCGAGATCATCGACGTTTCGTTGGTGCGTCGCGCCGTCTATGGCCGGCGCCTGTTCCGCGAGTCCGACCTGGTCGAGCCGAAGAAGGCCCAGCGTCGCGCCGAGAAGAGCAGCAAGAAGAAGGTCGAACGCAAGCAGGAGAAGCACGGCAAGCCCGAGCGGCGCTCCCCGCGCAAGGGCAAGCCCGCGCCGTCGAAGAAGCCGTCTTCGTCCCCCAAGCGCGGGAAGGTCAAGGCAAAGAAAATCGTGAAGACGAAGGGCAAAAAAGCACGCCGCTAGCCTTAGCGTGGCATGCACCTTGCGGAATCAGGGGGCATGCTCCAACGATTTCTTCGCGGGTCACGCGTCATGGGCTCCTGCACCATGATCGTGGTGGCGTGTGCCTGTGGCTCATCGGACGAGGGGAACAATGGATCCAAGCCGCCGCCGAGCCCTGATGCGGGCAACGGCACGCTCGATTTCGACTTTGGCGACGGCAGCGATCACGGCTTCGTGCCCGTCGTGCGCGACGTGCCCGTTTCCATTTTCGAGGCGTATCAATCGCGAAAGGCCAGCGGTTCGCTCGGCCCCGTGGCGCCGCTGACGCGCAACTTCAACGAGTACCCCGAGGAGCAATCGCACTGGCTCACGAACTCGGGCGTGCATCCCATGCCGGACGGGCTCGAGGGCAAAGGCTTCTTGCTCCAAGGGAACAACCACTCCGACGACATGGATCTGCACCTCGTGCGCAAGCTCACGGCAGCCGATGGCGTGCAAGCCAACACGGATTACGACGTGATCGTGACCGTGGATCTCGCCGGCGCCGCGCCCACCGATGCGGTCGGGGTCGGAGGCTCGCCCAACCTGCAAATCAAGGCGCGCGCGGTCACCCAGGATCCGACGGCCTACGCGTACGTCGGGCAGCACGTCCGCTTCAAAGACATCGACATGTCACCGCAGAGCGGAACCGACGTCGGGGTCAACGGCGTCTGCTACACGGAGAACCCGCAGGCCGGTGAGCCGAAATGCCCGCAAGGACGCATCCCGTTCCACCTGAATCGAGGCAAGCCTTCCCGTCCGATCCGCGTCCGCTCCAACGCGGCGGGGGAGTTCTGGCTCACGGTCGGATCGCACTCGGGCTTCGAGAGCTTTTCGGCGATCTATTACGCGCGGATCCAGGTGGAACTGCAGCGAAAATGAGGTGCATGCGCTAGGATGGGCGGCGATGCCATCGTCCCAGCGGGCGCGAGTTTTCGTGATGGCGGCGCTGCTCTCGTTGGCCGCGTTGGCGGGGTGTTCGCGCTCGCCGCCCGATTCGACGCCCGATGGCGTCGTCCGACTCTGGCTCGAAAAGATGGAGACCTCGACGGCGGACCCGAGGGCGGCTCGGGAGGCCTACGCGCTTTTGGGGCCGGCCACGCGGCGCAACCTCGAGGTTCGGGCCGAGCGCGCCAGCCGAATCCAGGGGCGCCGCTTCGAGCCGCACGAAATGCTGGCCGAGGGCCGCTTCGGGCTGAAGTTTCGGCCCAAGACGATGAGCGTCGTGGGTGCGAGCGGGGACGAGGCCAAGGTCGACATCGTGGGGGCCGACCCGGCGGTGGAGCGCGCCACGGTGCGATGTGCGCGGGAAGACGGCGTATGGCGCATCGAGCCTGAGCTTCCGGAAGTGACCGATCTTCCCAGGTGGCGTGATGGCGGGTGACGTCTTATTTTGCCGGCGCCATCATGGCTGACGACCTCTATACCGTCCTGGGCGTCCCCAAAGGCGCCGACACGGACACGATAAAAAAAGCCTACCGCAAGCTCGCGCAGAAGCTGCACCCGGACAAAAACCCTGGGAACAAGCAGATCGAAGCGCGCTTCAAAGCGGTGAACAACGCGTACAACGTCCTGTCCGACGACTCGAAGCGTAAGCTCTACGACGAGTTCGGCGAAGAAGGCCTTCGCGAAGGGTTCGATCCGAACCGGGTACGCGCCTACAAGCAATGGGCCTCCCAGCAGGGTGCCCGCGGCGGTGGCGGCGGGCACGGCGGTGCGTGGACCAACTCCGAGGGCGTGCGCATCGAAGACCTCTTCGGTGGGATCGGCGGCAACAGCGCCGCCGGCGTGGGCGACGTCTTCGGCGATTTGTTTGGCCGATCACGCCGCCAGCCCCGCGGCCCGATGAAAGGGCAGGACCTCGAGAGCCAGGTGACCATCGACTTCGTGTCGGCCATCAATGGCGCCACCATGGATTTGCGCACCGACGGTGGACGAGCCGTCACCGTGCGCATTCCACCGGGTGCCGACGAGGGCAGCCGTGTGCGCATTCCCGGGCAGGGCGGGCCTTCGCCCAACGGCGGCCCACCGGGAGATCTCGTGCTGGTGGTGCACGTCCTCGAGCACCCCTTCTTCAAGCGCGAAGGGGACGACCTTCACGTGAACGTGCCCATCACGCTGAAGGAAGCCTACCAAGGCGCCAAGGTTCGCGTCCCCACCCCCGACGGCTTCGTGTCGCTCCGCGTGCCGGAGGGCACCCAGAGCGGCAACGTCGTCCGCGCCCGCGGCAAGGGCGTCGCGCGGAAAGGCCGCACACCGGGCGATCTCTATGTGCATTTTCTCGTGCGCATCCCCCAGGACCGCTCCCCCGAAACCGCCGCCCTGATCGACCAACTCGGCGAAAAGGACACGAGCGATCCGCGCGAAGAACTGCGCTTCTAAAGCGACCCCGCCACCACGACCCCCGCGTGGGTCGGGGTGACGTTGGGGACGACGCGCACCGGGGCCGTGAACCAGAGGATGCCGCCGGCGACGAGGGCCGCACCGCCGGCGGCGAAGGCGAGGGTCGAGGCCGTCCCCTTCGACGTGGCGTCGTCCCATTTCGAGACGCCCTCGCGCGAACTGCAGGCGTCGCGGTTGGGGCATAGGCCCTCGGCCGCGTCGTGATCGGCACGCGAGGAAAGGCCGAAGTACGCGCCCACGCCGAGTCCGACGACGCCCGCGCCCGCGAACACGAGGGCGACCGTGCGCTGCACCGGCCAGGACGACGTCGGCCGCCGCGGCTCGTGGGCGGGCGGCGCGGCATCCGATGCGAGCGACGGCGCCGTGACCTCGACGAGGCGCATCTCGTGGGTGATGTTCACGGTGGACGACCACGGGCGCTTGCCCGGGGCCGATGCCACGACATGGTGCGCGCCCGGATCGACGAACACTGCCTGCGGGATGTTGCTGATGTTGCGAAGCCGTTCGCCGTCGAGGCTCCACTCGAGCGGTTCGCTCGTGATGAACCGCAGCTGCGGCGTTCGCGATGCGAGGGAGGCGGCGCGTTGATGGGCGGCCTCGGCGCGCTCGGTTTTGCCTGCGGCGCGCGCGATGCGCTCCACCTCGCGAAAGAGCGAGAGCGCCCGGGCGGGTCGCTCGATCATCTCGTAGCAGTTGGCGAGGTTGAACTGCGTGCCCACGCCCGGATCGAGTTCTTGGCTGCGTTCGAGCTTGGGGCATGCTTCGCGGTACGCACCGCTGGCCATGAGCCGGTTGCCCTCGTTGAAGAGCCGATCGGCCTCTTGCTCGACGCCCTGCGCGAACGCCCGAGAGGAACCAAGAAACGCGCACGCAGCCACCGAAACGGCAAGGAGGCGCTGAACCTGCATCGTCGGCCCGAACGCTACCATCTTTGCGCGGCCGTGCGATCTCATGGATCGCCTGGTGCGATCTCGGAGATCGTGCCCACGCCGCCTTGGCGAGCTACAGTCATGGCTACCGATGGGGTCCGATTGGTGGGATATCGCCACGACGCGCTCGTCCCAGAGTGAGCCGACGGCGGTCGAGGAAAGCTATGCATTGCGCGTGATCGACGGTCCGCAAGCCGGAACGCGCTTCGCGTTTGGCGGCACGCCGGGTCGGCGATGGCTCGCGGGAAAAGGGCCTGCATGCGACTTCCGGCTGGAAGGTCCCATGGTGTCGCGGCGGCATGCCGCCTTCGAGACGGATGCCAAAGGCCTGCGCGTCACCGATCTCGATTCGACCAACGGCACGAGCATCAACGGCGTGGCCATTCGCGAGGCCTACGCCAACGACGGCGACCGCATTCGTCTGGCCGAGACCACGTTGTCGCTGGAGCGCGGGGAACCCAAGTCGGTGCCCGTTGCGGGCGACGTGCGCTTCGGGCGAATGCTGGGCGCGAGCCCGGCCATGCGGCGGCTTTACCCGCTCTGCACGCGCTTCGCCCAGAGCGAGCTGCCCGTGCTCATCGAAGGGGAAACCGGCACCGGCAAGGAGGTGCTGGCCGAAGCGCTTCACGAGTCGAGCCCGCGTGCACGGGCGCCCTTCGTCGTGTTCGACTGCACCGCGGTGCCCCCTACCCTCGTCGAGTCGACGCTGTTCGGCCACGAGCGCGGCTCGTTCACCGGGGCGGTGGCACCGCGCAAGGGCGTCTTCGAGGAGGCGCACGGCGGCACGCTGTTCATCGACGAGCTCGGGGAGCTGGATCTGTCGCTGCAGCCCAAGCTGCTGCGCGCGCTCGAGCGCAGCGAAGTGCAACGCGTCGGGTCGAACCAGTGGATCCGCGTGGACGTGCGCATCATCGCGGCGACGAGGCGCGATCTCGACCGTGAGGTCCAGGCCGGGCGGTTCCGCGATGACTTATTTTTCCGGCTGGCCGTGGGCCGGCTCGAGCTGCCACCGCTCCGCGATCGCACCGGCGACGTGGGGCTGCTCGCCTGCCACTTTTGGCAAACGCTCGGCGGTGGCCGCGTGCCCATGCCGCGCGACTTGATCCAACGCCTCGAGGACTACCGCTGGCCGGGCAACGTGCGCGAGCTGCACAACGCCGTGGCGCGCGCCCTCGCGTTGGGCGAGACCACCGTGACGGGATCGGGCATCACCGAGCCGCCGCCAGCACCACGCCAGGGCAACATCATCGAGGAGGTGCTCGCGTGCGAGCTGCCGCTCACCCGCGCCCGCGAGCGCGTGGTGAGCGAATTCGAGCGTCGATACGTCGAGCGCGTGCTCGCCCGCCACGACGGCAATGTGGTGCGCGCAGCCGCCGCGTCGGGCATCGCGCGTAGGTATTTCCAGATTTTGCGCGCGCGTTATTTTGGTTAGAGACAGCCGCTGGACACTTGAAGGCCGTCGTAGGCCATCCAGCCGACGCGTTTCGTGCCCGTGGCGCTGATCACGTAGCCGTAGATGAATTTCATGGTGCCGTCTTGTTGGCGATAACGGCCCGACGCATCTTGCACCCAGAGCGGGACATCGATGGAGGGGGCGCCCGAGTCGGTGGGGACGTCCACGCGCTGGAACTTCGTGCCTGCGGGGTAATGGTCCACGGCGGGCGCGCCAAGGCCCGAGCCGGGGCAGTTGAAGGCGAGGTTCACCGAGCGCCGGCCGTTGGCGCGCAGCTTCGGCAGGTAGTCGCCGGCGGCCTCGTTGCTCGACGTGGAGTCGTAGACGACCTTTTTCGGCTCCAGATTGGGGTCGCTGGCGTTTTTCACCTCGTAGCAACCCATGCGCGCGAGGCCTTCGCTCTTGGCCGAGACATGCCCCACCTTTTGCTCGAAGCTGGTGCGACCGAGGATGCTCGCCATGGGCACCCAGCCCGCGCTGCCGTTCGACGTGGACATGGCAAACGCGTGAGGCTCCCCCACGAAGGTGCGCACCTGGCCGTAGTTGAACTTCATCGTCGTGTTGGTCGACGTCCCGAGCACGTTGCCGTGGCCATCGCGAATGGCCTGCCCTGGCGTGACGCCCCAAGAATCGCTGCCCTCGTTGGTGAGCACGCGGTTGCCGCCTTCCACGCGCAGCTTGCAGTTGTACGGGCTAAGGAGACACGCGTCGCCGTTGACGCCCGGTTCGAGCGCTTGAACGACCGACGCCGCGCCCTCGTCGTCCGTCGAAGCTGCGCACCCTACGCCTGCGAGGCCCATCGCCATGAAGATCCAAAGTCTGGTCATGGCGGGCTGCTAAGCACTACTCGTGCCGGCTGGTCGCCAAGCCCGCGGGGATGCGTGGCTGCATCGGCGGTGCATCCGGCACGGCGTCGGGCTTCGACGTCGCCGCCGGCTCGAGAGGCTTCGGCCTTCGCGGCGGCATCGCCGCACGCCGTGGTGCGGACGCGTCGACGCTCGCGGGCTCGGGGGGCGTCGTCACGACGGGGATCACCGCAGGAGGCGGCGCCGCTTGGGTCGGCGTTGGACTCGCAGCGATGGCGGGGGCGCGCTCCGCGGTGGGGCGAAACACGAGCAGCGCACCGGCGCCCATGCCCACGGCCGCGACGAGCGCACCGGTTCCCAGGCGGCGCCACGAAAAAGGCGCCGACGGTCGGGGCGACTTCAACGTGACGGAATGCTCCGTCACGGCGCCTTCGACCTGCGCGACCAGCTCCGAGCGCGCGGCCAGCGCGGGGCCCGCGACGGAGCGAATCCACTCGGCCACGCGCATCGACGATGCCACGAGGCCCGTGGCATCGAGGTCCTCGGCCATGGCGTGCGCATTCGTGTAACGCTGTGCGGGATCGCGAGCGAGCGCCTTCATCGTGATGCGGTCCACCTCGGGCGGCACGCTCGGATTGAATCGACTCGGCGGCGCGACCTGCTCGGTCATGATGGCCTGCAGCAGCTGCAGCTCGTTCTCGTGGCGAAAGAGCCCGCGACAGGCCAGCGCCTCCCAGAGCACGACGCCCGCGGCATAGACGTCCGTCTGCTGCGTCGCCGCGCCCGAGATTTGCTCGGGGGCCATGTACGGCACCTTGCCTTTCAGGTGCCCATCCCGCGTGGTTCCAAAAAGCCGGCCTTGCGCCTTGGCCACGCCGAAGTCGAGCACGCGCGCGATGCCATCCGCGCCCACGAGCACGTTCTGCGGGGAAACGTCGCGGTGCACGATGTGAAGCGGCTCGCCCTTTTCGTCGCGTGCTTCGTGCGCCGCGTGCAAACCGTTCAACGCGCCGACCAGGATCGAGAGCGCGACCGCCACCGGGATGGTCGTCCCCGCGAGCACCGATGCACGGAGCAGCCCCGCGAGCGATTCGCCCTTCACGTACTCGAGGACGAGGAAGATCTCGCCATCCTGCGCCACGACGTCGAGCGTGGGCACGACGTTGGGATGGTGCACCCGCGCGACGAGCCGCGCTTCATCGACGAAGCGCGAGACCAACTCGGGATCGCGCGCCAGATGCGGGTGCAGCCTCTTGATGGCCACGGTGCGACCGAACCCCACGGCGCCGCGAACGCGCCCCAGGTAGACCGTGGCCATGCCCCCGGCGGCAAGCTCGCCAAAAAGCGTGTACCGGCCGAGGGTGAGAGGCGCCTGCATTTCCTACGTATGCATCAGGATACCCAGATGGGTCAGGGAAGAAAGGCGACGTCGTCGACCCAGAAGTCGAAGGCGATCATCTCCTGGGAGTAAACATGGAAGTCGATCGCATAGACGTGCGCGGAATCCACCTTCGCCGCACCTGCGTCCTTGTCCGGTTCGAGCTTGTCCCAGGTCACCTTGAATTCCTGCCATTCGGTCGTGACGGGGAATCCCTCGCCAAACAGGTCACCGCAGACGCCCGGCGTACAAACCCCGCCCGCCGGGTCTCGGCTCTTGTCGCGAACGTTCAGGTAAACCTTTTGCAGAGGCTCGGCCATCTTGGCGCGGAATCGAATCCCCGAGTACCCACTCGCGTCGTAGGTCTCGCGCTCGCTGCCGGGGACTTGGTTCAGCGCAAAGCGCATGCCGGCCTTCTTGTAACCGCGGCCCGAGGTATGCGCCGCGAACTTGCTGCTTTCCGGCGCCCCCGGCGTGCCCAAGGTAAACGGTGCACCGGGGGAGGGACTCTGCGTTCCTCCGGCGGTTTCGTCGTTGAAGACGGACCAGGCGCCTTGACGTCCCGCGCATCGCGGAATGGCAGCGTTGCCGTCCTCCAGATCGTCGATGAGAAGTGGATCGTCGCACTTCACGGGCGCGTCGGTTGGCGGATTGGAATCCGTCGCCACGTCGGCGCGGCCACCGTCCCCCAACGCATCGGGATCGAGCTCGCCCGACGAGATGCCGAACACGAGGCCGCAACCCATGGCGAAGGGCACGAAGAGAAGACCTGCGAGAGCGCGGCGCATCAGAACGTACCTCGCAGCACGAAGCCGTTCGGCGTCAGCCCGACGGAGGTTTGCTTTTTCGCGCGCGGTGCGGTGAACCACAAGAGGCCACCGCCCACCGTCGCGGCGAGGCCGACACCGAAAACGACGGTGGCGACGGTGGCGCGGGAGACGGCGCTGTCTCGGAGGTCGACGCCCTCTTGCACGCAGCGGTCGCCGTTGCAGTACGAAGCGGCATCGTCGTACTTCGACTTGGCCATGAACGCGAGCACGACACCCGCGCCCATGGCCGCGATGCCCGTGCCGCCGACGATGAGGCCGAGCGTGCGCTGGCCATTGCCGAGCGACGCATCCTGCGGCGGTGCGGTCTCGGGCGATGCCACCGGTGTCGAGGTGTGGGCGGATTCCGACGCAACATCTTCCATGGCCGGAACGGCGATGCGTGCCTTCGCGCCGTTGGGCGCCACTTGGACCTCCGCCCTCCATGGCTTCTTGCCCGGCGCGGTGGCTTCGACGACGTGGGGTCCCGGATCGACCGGCATGGCCACGCCCCACTGCCCCGGCCCAAGCTCGGCACCATCGCGCTTGATCGCGAGCCCCGAGGTCTGCTTCGCGTCCGCGGCCACGGTGAGGTGCGACACCTTGGGGGCCACCGCGCCCGCGCGCTCGCGTGCCCGATCCACCTTCGCGGGATCGTCGCTCGCTTTGGCCGCAACCTCCAGGTAGAGCGCCCACGCCGAAGCGTTTCGTCCGATGCGCTCGTAGCAGTCGGCGAGGAAGTAGCGCGTGTTGACGCTCTCGAAGAGGCGCAGGCTCTCCTCGTACTTGGGGCACGCACGGGCGGGCTGCCCCGCGTCCACCAGCTTTCCGGCTTCCGCAAACAGCGCGGCGGCGCCGGCCTTGTCTTCAGCGTGCGCGACGCCGGGCAGTGCACACACCGCGACGATCGTCGCGGCTGCAAGCTTGGCCCAGGCCCCGCTTGCGTGGCCGTTCTTCGATAAGTTCATTTTAGAAGATGTCGCGTTTGAAGGGATCGGGTTTGGAGCTCCCCGGCTTGGCGGATTTGCCCGACGAGGTACTCGATTTCTTTTTCGTATCCTTGGGCGCGTCGTCCGGTGCAGACGCACTCGCACTCGGCACCGCGGCGGCCGGTGGCTCGCTCTCCGCCTTACTCGACGGCGCGGGCTGTGGCGGCGGCGCGGGTTCTTCGATCTTCGGCGGGGCGGCGGCTGGCTCGGGACGGTGCGTACGGCTCACCAGCCCAATGAGCAGCAGGCAGCCGAGCACCAGGCCCGCCCCCGCACCGATGGCCGCCGCCAACGGGCCCCGTGAGCGACTCGGTGCCGGCCCCGCGACGGTCTGCGTGTTCGTGCGGGCCGCGGCCACCGGCGTAATGGCCGCACTGATCGTCGATACGTGGTGCGTGCGCGGAGGCGCAAGGTGCTGAGGCTGCACCGCGGTGATGTACGCCGGCTGCGCGGCCGATACACCGAGCACACCGCAGATGCGCTCGACCGACGCGCGCGCTTGGTTCGAACCAAAGGGCAACAACGCCAGCGCGAACTCCGCGACCGACGGGTAGCGGTGCCCGCGATCGCGCGCCATGGAGGTGAGGATAACTTGGTCGAGCGCCGGCGGAATGTCGGCCCGCACGCTCCGCGCCGGCGGACGCTCTTCGTTGAGCACCTTGTAGAGAAGGCGCGGCAGATCCCCCGCGTTGAACGGCCGCTGCTGCGTGAGCAGCTCGAAGAGCACCACGCCCATCGAGTACACGTCGGCGCGGGCGTCCACGTCGCGCGCGGACTCGAGCTGCTCGGGCGCCATGTACAGCGGGGAGCCCAGCATGCCGCCCGCGCGTGTGAGGCTCTGATCGTCCGCCTGGAGCACCTTGGAGATGCCGAAGTCGAGCACCTTGATGCACGGCGCTCCATCGGCGTGGCGCGTGAGAAACAGGTTCCCCGGCTTCACGTCGCGATGAACGATGCCCAGCGAGTGCGCCTCCGCGAGCGCCTCGAGGGCCTGCAGCACGAAGTCGACCGCCACGTGAATGGGCATGGGCCCGTTTTGCTCGAGCACCACGGCGAGATCGCTCCCGTCGAGGTACTCCATGACCATGTAGGGGCCGCCGTAGTCGAGTGTGCCGACGTCGGTTACCCGGGCCACGTGCTGGCTGCGAATGCGCACGGCCGCGCGGGCTTCACGGAGGAAACGCTGGACGAGGTCGCCATTCTCCGCGTGCTTCGGGAGAAGCAGCTTGATCGCCACGCGATCCTCGAGCGACAGGTGCCTCGCCGAGACGACGAGCCCCATCCCTCCGTGCCCTAGCACGCGTTCGACTCGGTATTTTCCGAGCAAGACATGCCCCGGTCCGATGATGTGTTCGTCGGGCGAGCTCATAGCCGATACAAAAGAGAACGCGAAACGCCGAGTGGCTATTTGCCACGCCGTGGAGTTCGACGCAATTTTCCGTTGCCACGGCTCAGTTCGCTGGTGCCCGGATTGTTCCGGGGTGGGCCCATGCGACCGAAGCCTGGGTGCACGCCGGGCATGAGGCCTTCCGCGTTGGCGATCTTCAGGAGCAAGGCGCCCAGCTGCTCGCGTTCGCCGTCGTCGAGCGGCGCGCACACGGCGGATTCGTGCTCGCGCCCGATGCGCCCAATCGCCTCGAGGGCACTCTGGCCCTTCGCCGTGAGGTGCAGCGCGTAGACGCGGCGATCCTCGGGGCTATCGCGGCGTTCGATGAGCCCGCGCTCCTGGAGCTCGTCGACCAAGGTCACGAGGCGGCTGGGAAGGATGTGCAGGTAGCCGCTCAGGGCCTGCTGGCTCATGCCAGCGTTGACCGCAATGGCCCGCAGGATCCCCGCGTGCGGCGGCGAAAGATCGAGCGGCGCGAGGCGTTCGGCGAATTGGCCCGCGGCGTGCGAACCGACCTGCGTGAGCAAAAAAGCGATGGGCGGACGCGAAGGTCGACTTTGCACGCCCGAACTATAGACGATGGGCCTGCGCCCGGACCCATGCTGCGAAAGCCCGTGCAGCGCGCGTCGTCGGTGTCCCGCGAAGCGGCGAGACCAGCCAGTACGTAGGCCCCAGCGGCACGGCCGGTTCGAAGGGCGTCACCAGGCGACCATCGCCCACGAACGGCTCGGCGAGCTTCGCGTAAGCGAGCGCCACGCCCTGGCCCGACACGGCGGCCTGCAAGAGCAACGCTCCGTCCGCCAGGTGCAGTCCGCGCTCGCCCCACGCCGGACGCCCGAGCCCCGCAGCCTCGAACCAGAGGTGCCACGCGGCGCGCGGATCCAGATCGTGCAAGAGCGTGACGCGCGCGAGGTCCGCCGGGCGACGCAGACGCGCGGCCAGCGCCGGCGCGCAGACCGGCGTCAGATGATCGGACATGAGCGGCTCGGCGTGCACGCCGGGCCATGCGCCCCGCCCCATGCGAAGCGCCACGTCGGCCGCGCCCTCGGCACCGAGCGTGACGAGGCCCTTTTTCTCGGAGACCCAAACCTCCGCCTCGGGGTGGAGCGCCTGGAACGCGGGCAGGCGCGGCAGGAGCCACGATGCCGCAAACGCCGTGGTGGTGCTCACCCGCACGGTGGCCGCGCGGCGGGCTGCACGCGTGACCTCGCGGGTCGCGGCCGCGACGATCTCGAAGACTTCCCCGAGCGCCGCCGCGTACTGCGCCCCCGCCGCCGTGGGCGACAGACGCACGCCGGTTCGATCGAAGAGCGGCACCTCGAGCCACGCTTCGAGCTGCGCGATTTGCTTGCTCACTGCACCGTGGGTGACGCCCAGCTCCGAGGCCGCCGCCACCGTCGATCCGAGCCGCGCGGCCGCTTCGAACGCGCGCACGGCATTCAACGGGGGCAGCTGCCTCGCGGGGCCGGCGGAAGACCTGTGAATTTTGCTCACAGCCCCGGAGGATAACGCGCTGGTGGCGCCGGCGCGAAGGGGCCACCTTGCGGTGCATGGCTCATACGACTTGGCTCCTGTTCTTCACGGTGTCCCTGGCGGCGGTCGCCACGCCGGGCCCGGCGATGCTGACGATTCTCGGCCATGCCCTCGCACGCGGCGGCCGTCCCACGTTGCCCGTCGTCCTTGGCAATGCGTTCGGGGCGCTGCTCTTGATGGCCGCGTCCATCGCGGGCCTTTCGGGCCTGCTGGCCGCGCTCCCGCACGGCTTGCAAATCATGAAGTGGGGCGGCGCCGCCTACCTCTTCTGGCTGGGACTGCGCGCGCTTCGGTCGAAAAAAGACGGCGGCGCGCCAGCCGCGGCGAAAGAACGTGCACCCTTCGCGCGCGGCGTGTTCATCGCGCTCTCGAATCCGAAGGCGCTCTTGTTCTACGGCGCCGTGCTTCCGCAGTTCGTCGATGGCTCGCGACCCGTGCTTCCGCAATTCGCCATCATGGCGGGGACGTTCATCGGCCTGGAGCTGACCATGACCGGCACCGTGACGTTCGCCGCCCACCTCATGGCGCCACTGATCCGCCGCACGAGCTTCCAGCAACGCTCCGAGCGCGCCGGTGGGGCCATCATGATGGGCGCCGCGGCGCTCTTGGCCATCGCACCGGTGAAGGCGCGATGAAGCGGCTTACCCCCGACGTCGCGGCGCTCGTCTTGCGCCTCGGACTCGGCACCATGTTCCTCTTCCACGGCGGACCGAAATTGCTGGGCGGCCCGGAGACGTGGACTCGATTCGGCACGGCGATGGCGGCGCTCGGGATCACCTTTGCGCCGGCCTTTTGGGGGCTCATGGCCGGCCTCGCTGAATTCGGCGGCGGGTTGCTCTTGATCCTCGGCTGGTTCTCCCGCCCGGCGTGCCTGCTGCTGGTGTTCACCATGCTCGTGGCCACATCGAAGTTGGTATTGCGCCACGACGACTTCATCGCATGGTCGCAACCGGTGGAAGACGCCATTGCATTGCTGTCGTTGTTCGTCTTGGGCCCGGGCCGATACCGCATCGTGCGACGAGCGTCCGTCAACCGGTAATGTGCCATTTACAGGTTACGGCTCGCCACCCAATTTCGCACCGAGCCGCGGTCCGTATAACGTGGCGCCATGCACCGATCGCGCTCCGCCTTTCTTGCCCTCGCTGTCACCACCCTAGGCTCCCTCGCCTTGGCGCACTGCTCGCGCCCAGGGGATTCCTCCAATCCATCGTCCCCGGCGGCCTCGGACTCCATCGCGATACCTCCCCCGCCGCCGCCCGCCGCGTCCTCCTCGGCCCCAACTTCGTCAGCCCCTCCCCCGCCGGCGCCCACTGCAGCGCCGTCCAAGCCATCGGCGGATTGCGGCATCAAAATGGATGACTGGTGTCCGAGCCCCGCCGGCGATCCGTGCGGCAAACACAAAGACGCCAAGAGCTGCAAGGCCGACTCCAAGTGCAAGGGCATGCCCTTCCGCGGCGAAACCTTCGCCCCCTGCAACGACGACGGCCGCGGCTTCTCCACCAACTGCCCCACGGTGGGCTGCCTCTCGCGCTAACCCCTAGAGCGATTGTCTTACGGGAACCGTCCGCACCGAGCTTCCTCCACACGGATCGCAACCGCGAGCGTTCTGTTCATGCTCAACAGCTCGACCGTGGCTCGTCCCGAGGGAGTTCTCCCGACGATACGCATGTCCTCACCGACCGCGAAGTGTTCATTCCATCGATCGTGCCGCGGATTGTAGGTGGCGACTCGCGCACCGGTGGCCGGATCGAGGGCATGCGTGCGAGCACCTTTTCGGAGCGAACAAGAAACGCACGCCAGAGCGAGATTTTCGTACTCCGTGGGCCCCTCTTCGCTTCGAGGGTGCACGTGATCCACGTGAAAGGTCGCCTCCTGAAAGGCTTGCGAGATCCCACAATACTCGCAGCGATTTCGAGCGCGATCACGGACCCGACGCTGCAACGAAAGCGGGACGTAGTCCCGATTCATTCGGCTGCAGAGGAGCCGCTGCCCTGCGCGCGGAGCCTAAGAAGGGTCAGAAGCTCGGAGAGTTCCACCAACCCCTCGGCCTCTGCGGCTTCATCGACATTCAGCGGCTCGCCGCGATCCTGCTTGTCGAGCAAAGCCTGGAGGCGACGATCGACCCCCTCAGGCAAACGAAGACGCGCCAAGTCGGTTGGAAGCTCCATGTCGATCCTCACCGTTGCGTTCGCTGCCATGACCGTGCCTCGCTTCAAAAGATAACAAAGCGCCTTGGGTTGGCCAGGCGCGCAGGGTCCGCGCATTTCTTGGCCCAATGTAGGTTTACGACCCACACTTACCGCATCGTGAGAGAGGCCCGTGAGGTCACACTAGGTTGGCGGGGGAAGGAACGGATCTTTGGTGCGGAGAAGCCTGGGCTGTCCAAGGCCATGCCCGACCCAAAGGTTGCATACTGCACGTATGATGGATCGGGGGAGCTCCTTTATGGAGACAACCTGGCGGTCTTGAAGGCGCTGGCGGCCAAGTACGGGGAGTCGGTGACGCTGGCGTACCTCGATCCGCCGTTTCTGACCAACCGCGTCCATCATGCGAAAAAGAAGGGCAAAACGCTCGACGATCGGACGGAGTTGCCGGCGTTCGATGACCGCTGGACCGATAGGGCGGCCTACTTGGAGGCCATCGGGGAGCGGCTCGTGGCCGTGCGGGAGTTGCTGTTGCCGCACGGCTCGGTGGTCATCCACGTCGATCCGAAGACCAGCCACTATGTAAAGGTGCTCTGTGACGAGATCTTTGGCGACGACTGCTTCGCCAGCGAGATCGTGTGGAGGTACCGGCGCTGGCCATCGAAGACGCCCAACTTTCAGCGCGTGCACGATGTGTTGCTGCGTTATCGCAAGGATGCGCGGCATGCCCCGCGGTGGAATACGCTGTACGAGCCGCTTGCGGCGTCGACGTTGGCGACGTGGGGCGCCAACAAGCAGCGGGCGGTGTATGCGGAAAGTGGAAGGCGGGCGCGATCCTCGACGACGCGCGAGGCCACAGCCGGTGTGCCGATGGGGGACGTCTGGGAGATCGGCGTCATTGCACCCGTCGCGCGGGAACGGACGGGCTATCCCTCGCAAAAACCCGAAGCCCTGCTGGAGCGCTTGCTTCAATCCTTGAGCGATCCCGGTGACTTGGTGCTGGACCCCTACGCTGGGAGCGGTACGACCCTGTCGGTGGCGGCTCGACTGGGGCGGCGCTTCGTGGGCATCGATGCGAGCGAGGTAGCGATTGCAACCGCGACCCGGAGGCTTTCGGCGCTTGAGACGCCGAGCGTCCCCGCGTACGGTAGCGCGGTTCCCTCTCCCTCGCGGTAATCGCGCTATGCCCCGATGAAGCTTACGTCTCGACAACTGGCCTATCTTTTCGTGACGGCCGGCGTCACAATCTTCGCCTTCTCTCAGAACCAGCAGCTCGGCACGTGGCTGCTCGCGGTGGGAGGCGTGGGCGTGTTCATGACCTTGATCGCCGCCCTCGAAAATCCCGGCGGCGGGGGCGCCGAGCAGCTCGGCCCCATCGCGGATGCGCTCCGGCAAGTCGCCAACGGGCAACGCCCCGTGCTTCCCGCGGGCGCCAACCCGCAGCTCGCCCACGCCTTCGACGAACTGGCGAAGGTGATGGACGCCCGCACCCGCGAGCTGGGCGAGCACACGGCCCGCGATACGGATCTCGCCGAGGCGGAGCGCGCGCTGGACGAAGTGGGTCGACGGCTCGTCGAGGGGGTGAGCTTGCAGGCGTCGGCCGCGGAGGAGACGTCGAAGTTGATCCGCGAGATGACCTCGGCCATCCGCGAGATGGCGGCTCACGTGGAACAACTGACGTCGAGCGCGGAAGAGTCGAGTTCCTCGATTCTGGAGATGACTGCGACGAACGACGAGGTCGCGGAGAACGTGGGCGAGCTCGCCGGAAGCGTGCGCGAGACGGTGAGCTCCATCGAGGAGATGGCCTACTCGATCAAAGAGGTCGCGAAGAACGTCGACGCCCTCTCGCTCACCGCCGAGGAGACGAGCTCCTCGATGAACGAGATGGACGTCTCCATCGACCAGGTGCAGTCGAACGCCAACGAGACGGCGCGCCTGTCGGAAGAAGTGGCCCTCGACGCCGAAAAGGGCGCAGAAGCCATTTTGAAGACGATCAGCGAGATCTACCGCATCAAGGAGAGCTCGCAGGAAGCGGTCAGCGTCATCAGCAACCTGGGTTCGCGGATCGAAGCCATCGGCCAGATCGTGAACGTCATCGACGACGTGGCCGAGCAGACGAACCTGCTGGCGCTCAACGCGGCCATCATCGCCGCGCAGGCCGGTGAGCAGGGCAAGGGCTTCGCGGTCGTGGCCGACGAGATCAAGGACTTGGCCGAGCGCGCGGGAACGAGCACGCGCGAGATCACCGATTTGATCAAGACGGTGCAGAGCGAAAGCAAGAATGCGATCGCCGCCGTGGAGCGCGGCGCGCACAACGTCGATCGCGGCGTCGAGGTTTCCAACGAAGCCGAGCGGGCGCTGAAGAAGATTCTCGAGAGCAGCCAGAAGTCGACCAACATGGTGCGCGCGATCGCGCGGGCCACGGTGGAGCAGGCGAAGGGCTCCAAGCAAGTGACGGACGCCATCGGCCGCATCGCCGAGACGGTGCAGCAGATCGCCGCGGCGACGGCGCAGCAGGCACGCGGGTCGGAGCTCATCATGAAGAGCGCCGAGAAGATGCGCCTCATCACGCAGCACGTGGAGCGCAGCTCGCAAGAGCAGTCGCGCGGCGGGCGGCAGATCACCAGCGCCATCGAGAACATCTCGGCGATGGTGAATCAGCTCAACGTGACGCATCGGACGCAGTCGCGCGGGAGCGAGCAGGTGCTCAACGCCGCGGGACGCATCGAGGAGAGCGCACGCCAGCAAGAGACGTCGCTGCGTCAGCTCAATGCCGCGCTGGAGCGGATGCGGAAGATCACGCCACGGTGACGGCTATTCCGTCAGGAGCTCGTCCTCGACGAGGGACTCGAACAGCTTGCCCTCCTTTGCGTGGGCGACGACGGTGGCGCGGTCGATGCGGGGAGCGATGCGTTCGGGCAGATCGGCGATACCAAGGGCGGTGACGGCTACGGCGGCTGCACCGCTGGCCAGCAACCCCGGGGAGACCTTGTCGAGGGTGTCGCCGGATTGATGGTGCACTTCGAAGTAGTGCGTCGCATCCACGTCGAGGTTGAGGGTGGGCACGCCCTCGAGCCAAAATGGACAATGGTCCGATTGGCAGCTCATCTCCGTTTGGAGCGTGTCGGCGCCGAGGCCCGACAGCCATGATTTGGCCAGCGGCCCGAGGCGCTGGGTCACGTCGGGGCGGCCGTCGGCGATCCATCCTTTGGGCGGGCCGGAGCCCAGATCGGTGTTGAGCACCATCACGGTGCGATCGAGTTCGCCCGCGTGCGCCTTCACATAAGCGCGCGAGCCCAAAAGGCCCTGCTCTTCGCCGCCCCACAAGGCAAACCGCAACGTGCGCTTCGGTGCACGGCCGAGGGCGCGGATGGCCCGCGCGGCCTCGAGCACCGAGGCGACCCCCGTGCCATTGTCTTGCGCGCCTGTGCCGAAATCCCATGCATCGAGGTGCGCGCCCACGAGCACGATCTCGTCGGGGTGCTCGGAACCGCGGATGTCGGCCACGACGTTCGGCACCTTCGCCGGTCCGAGCAGGGGGCTCGGGTTGGAAAGCTCGAGGGTCACTTGCCCCTTCTCCACGGCGCGCTGCACCACGGCGCCGTCTTCGAGGCTGATGTCCAGGAGCGGCACCGGTAGGGGTTGCTCACGCGGGAACAGCCCGGCGTGCGCGAGCATCACGTGATTGGGCTTCGGCAGATGAAAAACAATGGCCGCTACCCCCGCCTGTGCGAGCGTCTTGACCGCGCGGAGGCGCGCAAGCCGCTTCTCCCGCACCATCGCGCGGCTGGAAAGCATGACGATGGCGCCGCGCAATTCGCTTTCGCGCAAGCGCATCGAGTCTTCGAGATCGAGCACCAGCACGCGCCCGCGCACGCCGCCTTGGGGCATGGGCGCGGACCATCCCACCGCCGAAACGTGGAGCGGCCGCTCCAGGGGCGCGAGCATCCGCGCCCGCGCCTCACGCCGCTCCCAGCCGTGCGAAATCGTGAATTCCTCGATGCGCGCCCCCTCGAGCCCCGCGCGCCGGAAGCTTTCCACCGCCCAGCGCGCAGCCCCGGCGAGAACCGCCGACCCCGTGAGGCGCGGCCCATGCGCATCGGACAGATCGCGCACGTAATCGTAGGCGTGGCCGCCCACCAAGATGCTTCCCGCGAGCCGTTGAAGCTCGGACTCCGCCCCGGCGGGGAACACGAGGGGCATGGGAGCCTTTGCCTCGCTCGAAGACGTGGACGGGGCCGCGGGATGCTGCGGCCCTGCACACGCACTCGCGAGGCAAGCCGCAGCAACGATCAGACACGTGCGCATTGCACCATCGTATATCGGTGGTGCACAGGTTCGTCGAGAGCGTTACTCGACCGTGACGGTCTTGGCCAGATTGCGCGGCTGGTCGACGTCGGTGCCTTTGTAATCGGCAATGTAGTAGGCCAGCAATTGCAGCGGCACCACGGTCAGCAGTGGCAAAATCTCCGGCTCGACCTCGGGTATCTCGACGACGTCGGGCTCCGAGAGGGCGAAGGACTGGCGCGGTGAACGCGAAGGGATCTGCGAAATGCTCGGTGTGACGAGGCGCGCCACCTCGGCATCGCCTTGGGTGCAGACGGCGATCACGATGCCCTCGCGTGCACGCACCTCTTCGAGGTTCGACACGGTCTTCTCGTAGTGGGCGTCTTTGGGGCACAAGACCACCACGGGCATCTCTTCGTCGATGAGCGCGATGGGGCCGTGCTTCATCTCGCCCGCGGCATAGCCCTCCGCGTGGATGTACGAAATTTCCTTCAGCTTGAGCGCGCCCTCGAGGGCAATCGGGAATCCCGTGCCGCGTCCCAAAAAGAGCATGTCGCGCGAGCGGTGGAACTTCTTCGCGATGAACTGAATCTTGTCCTTTTGCTCCAACACGGTGCGCATGTCGTGCGCGCCCCGCAGCAATCCGCCGAGCACGCGGCGGGCTTCGTCTTGCACCAGGGTGCCGCGGCGGCGCCCGAGGTAGACGGCCAGCATGAGCAACGCGGCCAGCTGCGTGGTGAAGCACTTCGTCGAGGCCACGCCGATCTCCGGCCCGGCATGCGTGTACAGCGCACCTTCCGACGCGCGCGGGATCGCGCTGTCGAGCACGTTCGCCACCGCGAGCACGTGCGCGCCCTGCGCCTTGGCGGCCTTCACCGCGGCCAAGGTGTCCGCCGTCTCACCGCTCTGGCTCACCGCCACGACGAGATCCGTCGGCGTGAAGACCGGCTCGCGGTAGCGCACCTCGCTGCCGATTTCCACGGTGGAGGGCAGCTTCGCGAGCTGCTCGACCCAGTAGCGACCGGCCATCGCCGCGTGCGCGCTGGTGCCGCACGCCACGAAGTAGACGCGCGTGATGCTCTTCGCCAAGGCGACGGAGATGCCGATTTCCTCCGGCACCACGTCGGCCTCGCTCACGTTGATGCGCCCGCGGATGGTGTCCTCGATGGCGCGGGGCTGCTCCATGATCTCCTTGAGCATGAAGTGCTTGTACCCGCCCTTTTCGGCCTGCGAGGCGGACCACTCGATGTGCCGCGCGGCGCGGGTGACCAAGGTTCCATCGAGCTTCGTGATGGTCGCGCCCGATTTGCGGAGCACGGCCATCTCGCCGTCCTCGAGGAAGATGACGTCGCGCGTGTGCGCCAGCAGCGCGGGGATGTCGCTCGCCGCGAGCATCTCGTCTTTGCCCACGCCGATGACCAGCGGCGAGGAGTCTTTGGCCACCACGATCTCGTCGGGGGCATCGCCGCTGACCGCGGCAATGCCGTAGGCCCCCTTCACGCGGCCGAGCGCGCGGCGCACCGCCTCGCCGAACGAAGGCGCGCCCTCGGTCATCGCCTCTTGAATGAGGTGGGCCACGATTTCCGTGTCCGTGTCGCTGCTGAAACGCGTGCCCTTCGCCTCGAGCTGCTGGCGCAAGGCCGCGTGGTTCTCGATGATGCCGTTGTGAACGACCGCGACCTTGCCCGCGACGTGCGGATGGGCGTTCGCCTCGTTGGGACGGCCATGGGTGGCCCACCGCGTGTGGCCGATGCCGATTCGGCCGGCGAGCGGATTCTTCGCGAGGGCTTGATCGAGGTTGGTCAGCTTGCCGACGGCGCGAACGATTTCAACGCCGCGTCCCGTGTGAAGGGCGAGCCCGGCCGAGTCATACCCGCGGTATTCGAGCATCCGCAGACCATCGACCAGAATGCCTGCACACTCTCGTTCGCCAACGTAAGCCACGATTCCGCACATGTTCGTCGTTCTCCTGTTGCCTAGCTTGGATGGAAAGGCGGGCAAGAAGGACTCTAGCCCGGATGACGCGCCGTGGTGACCCGTCATCCGGGCTAGGGCCGGTTTTGCCACAGTCGGGAGAGGAGAGCCCGCTTGTGTCGTGTCGTAAACGCCTGAACTGCTTTCCGCGATCGTTTCGTAGGATGAGGAAACTGGGAATCGCGTGGCGCTGCGCTACTTTTCGCACGTGAGCGGAGGCACCTCGCTCGGGGACATGCCGTCGGCGATGAGGCGGGCATTCGCGAACACCATGCGGAAGCGATCGAGGCGCGTGGCGATGGAATCGCTGCTCGTGCGCTCGTCGCCGTCCATCGCGCTTTGACTCACCACGCCCACGACCTCGTGACCGCCGCGCGCGAGCAGTGGGCCGCCGGAATCGCCAGGGCAAATCGATGCATCGAGCGAGAGGGTGCCCGGGCCGATCGCGGCGACGGTGCCACCACGACGCACGGAGCGGTGGATGCCGTCGGCCGAAAGCGCGCAGCGGCCAAAGCCGACCGGATCCACCGGCTCACCGATTTTCGGCGGGCCGTCGAGGCGCGCGGTCATGGTGCCCAGGCCCACGAGCTTGCGTTGGAGGACGAGGATGGCGAGGTCGCCGGCGCCGCCCGATTCGCCGCAGGGCGGCGCGACCACGTGGGTCACGCCCACGTAGCCCCACGCGAGGTAGTCGCCCCCCAGCTCGATGCGGACATCCTTTCCCGCGAGTGTCTTTCCGGTGAAGCCGCCCGACGGACCGCGCTCGACCACGCAATGGTGGGCGGTGAGGACCAGGTCGTCTTCCACCAAGGTGCCGGAACAGGTGACGTGCCGGCCCACGACGCGCACGACGGCGTCCTCCGCCGTGGCGATGGCGAGGGGCGGCGGAAAGAAGCGCGGAGCCTTGTCCTCTTTGACGCGGGCCGCGGCCACGTACGACATGGAGGGCGCAGCGCAGGCTGCGGTACACGCGGCGAACATCGCCGCAAGCGCGGTTCGACTCATTGCAGGGTGAGCCGCGCCTCTCGGGTGGCATTGTGGTACGCGACCGCGCTCGCCTCCGGGTGCGCGGGGGCGTCTTCGACGCCGAGGGCCACCAGCTCGTGAAGGATCGCCGCCCGGCGTGAGGCCGAGGCGAGCAGCGACATGGTGCACTCCCCCGCGCTGCACGCGTCGAGCACGCGGTACTCGGCCGCCAACGCATCGGCCGAGCGGCCCTGATCGAGCAGCGCACGCGCGTACACGTGCTCGAGCTCCGGATTGGAGCGAACCGCGCGGGGTGCAAACTCGATGGTGCGAAGCGCAAGGCCTGGGGCCCGAACATCGAGGTACGACTGAGCCAAGACGCGGCGGGCCACCGCATCCTCCGGGTGGAGCGCCACCTCCGACTCGAGCGCGCGCAGCACGAGCTGGTCATCGGAGATGACGGGCTTTTCGCGCTGAACGCCGCACGCGAGCCAAAGCACGCCGATCGCGGTGAGAAGAATCAGGTTCCAACCCCGCACGTCCATCACGTCGCTCCTGAGCATGACACACCCTCGAAACGCTGACAGCCATGGATGCTCGAAGTTCCCGCGAGGGAGGCTTCTTTCGATTGGACGTACAGGATCCTCGAATCTTCGCTGTGCTGGCACCGCGGCAGCGAGGCGAAACCGGCGAGGCCGGCGCGAATGTAGGTCCAGGAAGCTGGAACGCCCAGCACCGTCCTGTCGACCGTCACGTTCCCGAGATACCTACATCTACGGTGGGCTCTTCAAGCTTGCTCCAGTTCGCGCCGGAGCTCGCCGAGGAACCAGTCGCCCACGGCCCGGGTTCCAAGCTCGCCCCCGACGTCCCGGGTGCAGCGGCGTTCCTGGATGCCCCGCGCCACGAGCGCCTCGATGCGCGCCAGTTCGGCCTTGTGTCCCAGGTGCTCGAGGAGCATGCCCACCGTGAGAAACGAGGCAAACGGATTGGCCAGGTCCTTCCCGGCGAGCGGCGGCGCCGAGCCATGGACGGGCTCGAACAGCCCTACCCGCTTCGGATCGGAGGCGTGCAGGCTGGCGCTTCCGGCCATACCCAGGCCGCCCTGCAGACCGGCGCCCAGATCGGTGACGATGTCGCCGAACAGGTTGTTCGTGACGATGACCTCGAAGGGCGACGGATCCTGGACGAGGTAGAGGCACAGCGCGTCGATGAAGACGTGCTGCGGCTTGATCTCCGGGTAGCGCTTGGCCACCTCGAAGAAGCAGCGGTACCAGAGCTCGTGCGCATGCTGCATCGCGTTCGACTTGTCAGCGAGGTGCACGGTCTTCGCGCCGTGCGCTCGCGCGTACTCGAAGCCCGCGACGATGAGCCGCTCGACACCTTTTCGCGTGTTCAGGTCCTCGTTGATGGCAATTTCGTCGGCGGTGCCGCGTTTGAATTGGCCACCGACATTGACGTAGATGCCCTCGGTGTTCTCACGAAAGACGACGAAGTCGACGTCCTTCGCGCCGCGGTTCTTGAGCGGCACGAGCCGGTCGTCGAGCGCTTTGACGGGGCGGATGTTCGCGTACAAATCGAGTCCGAACCGAAGACCGAAGAGGATGTCGCGCGCATAATCGAGATTGCCCACGCGCGGATCGCCCAACGCCCCGAGCAGCACCGCGCGCGCCTCCTTCGCGATGCGGTCGGCGACGTCCTTGGGGAAGGTCGTCTTGTCGCGCAAATAACGCTCGGCGCCGAGATCGAGCTCCCAGAGCTCGATGTCGACGCCGGCTTTGTCGCGGTAAAGTTCCAGCACGCGACGCGCTTGGTGAATGACCTCGGGTCCGATTCCATCTCCCGGCAGCAGCGCAATGAGCTCTGACATGCCGGGAGACGCTAGCGTTACTTCACGGAGACGTCATCTACGCGGAACGAGGTCACCAACGACGAATCGGTGGTGGCGCGGAACTGCAGCCGTACCGTTTGGCCCGCGTACGCCGAAAGGCTGTACGGTCCGCGCTGCGTGTAGGTGCCTGCGGCGGCCTTATTGAGGTTGCTGAAGGTGGCCAAGGTCCCGAGCACGGTGCCCGAGGAGTTGAGGACCTCGACGTACAACTTGTCGTACTGGGTCGTGGTCGTCGTCTCGGACGAGCTCACATTGAGCCAGAACGTGAGGTTCGGCGCACCGCCGCTCGGGATGGCCATCGGCTGGTATTCGCTGCCGGCCGCCGAGTTGTAGGCGCCGAGGATGCTGTACCCCGTGCCTCCGTGCGGGTAGGCGCCGGTGGAGTGGTACGCATCGCCGGAAAGCGTCCACGGGCTCGCGCTTCCTTCGAAGCCGCCGTTGGTGACGAGCTCACTGCCTCCTCCACCGCCGGTGAGCGTGAGGGTCACGGGCACGTTCACCGGCGTGTTGCTGGCACCGGTGGCGGCGACGGTGATGGTCCCGTTGTAGGTTCCCGCGGCGAGGCCCGCGATGTCGACGGAGGCGCCCGATGTGGAAGGCGCCGTGCCGGAGGTGGGCGAGACGGTGAGCCACGTGGCGTTGTCCGACGCGCTCCAATTCAGGGTGCCGCCGCCCGTGTTGGTGATGGACACGTTCTGATTGGCCGGGTTCGCCCCGCCCACGGTGCCGGAGAACGAGAGGCTCGAGGGGCTGACGCCGATGGTCGGCTCGGTGGGTGTGCCCGCCGTGGCATTGTAGAGGACCAACGCGAAATCTTGGTCCGTGGTGTCGGCGTTGCCGGGGACGCCGTCGCCGGCGATGTTCGTGGCGCGCACGGTGACGGTGAAGTTGCCCGACGTGCCGGCGGGCAGGTACACGCCCTCGACGTTGTTTTTCCCATCGGCGGTGCCACCCGAGGTGGAGTTGCCGCCGCTGAAGACGTTGCCCTTGTAGGTGGTGCCGCCGACGCTGACCTCGAGGTCCAAGTTGTTGACCCAGGGCGCACCGGTGGTGGGCCCTGCGGCGTCGGTCCATGCGAGGGTGACGCGGAAGGGTTCCGTCGAGGTGGGGATGGAACCGGTGACGGTGTACGTCTCGCCGGTGGCACCGAGCACCTGCGTCTGATCGACGAGGATGCGCGCGACGCTGTCGAAGGCGCGGCTCAAGTTGACCCGGCCCCAGCCCTGGTTGTTCGAGGGCAAGGTGTCGTTCGCGCCGACGCCGGCCATGCGCGTGGCGCTGTTGAGGAGATACGCTTTCACGATGGCGGGCGACGGTGCGGGTCGGCCCTTGTTCAAGAAGTCCTGGTAGACGAGCGTGGCCGCGCCGGCAATGCCCGGCGTGGAGTGCGAGGTGCCGCTCGACCATCCGTAGAGGGTCTGCCCGGCGGGGAAGTACTTGTCGCAAACGGAGCTGCCGTCGTAGTTCGACTGCGGAACGCCCGCGATGACGTGGGTGCCCGGCGCGACGATGTCCGGCTTGATGCGGCCGTCGCCTCCGGCGCTGTTCACCGGCCCGCGCGAGGAGAAGCTGATGATGTCGTCGGCGCTGTCCGCGCCCGAGGCCGCGATGGCGCAACCATCGGTGGCGGAGGGGCGGACGTTCTCACTCGCACCGACGGTGATGACGTTCTTCGCCGTCGATGGGCTGGAGACGGTGTTGGCCCCCGAGCCGCTGTTGCCGGCGGCGAAGACCACGGTGTACTGCTGCAAGCCGGCCACGCTCGACTGCGCGTCGCGCACGATGACGTCGTACTCCTGCGCATTGACGTCGTACTTGCGCGCGGCCGTGCCGGTGTAGCCCCACGAATTGGTCGAAAGGCGCGCACCTTGGCCATAGGCGGTGTTTTCCCATGCGGTGGACGTGGAGGTGCCGTTGCCGAAGATCGCGGTGATGCCGACCCTGGCGTAGGGCGCGATGCCGAGGCCATAATGGAAGCCGTTCGCATCGGTGAACGCACTGCCGGTGCCGTTGTTGAAGCCACCGACGATGTGCGAATTGAGAAAGCCGTGGCCTCCCTGCACGCCGGTCTGGCTCGTGGGGTTGTTCTCGAAGGCGATGCGCCCGTCGGGAAGATCCGCGTGGCCGTTCAAGTCGTAGGCGTCGTCGGCCACGTTGACGGAGAAGGCGAATTGCCCGCTGGCGGCGAAGCCTTTGCCCTCGAGCCACGAGAGGTAGCCCGGGCCGGTGGGGCCCGGTGCCCGAGAGGTTGCCCGCTTGGATTTGGCCCTGCACTTCGTCGAGGCGCTCGCGGGGGAGTACCTCTTCGACGTGGAACACGTACGGCTTGGCCGCAATCGTGTCGATCTGCGAGGGGCTCACCAGGAGCTCCACGTTGTGGAAGTCGAGCACGCGGTGCATTTGCACGCGGCCCTGGGCGAGCGAGGCGAGATCCGCCAATTCGGCCGCGGCGTCAGGGCCATCGGGGACTTGCACGACGACGTGCAGCGGCTTCGCGGCTCGGGCGGTCTGGGCGGCCCGCAGTTCGCTGGAAACGCGGTACGCGGGGTGGTAATCGCCGACGTATTGCACGTGCGGGTACTTGGCCTCGAGGTTCAGTAGCTCCGCCGCCGCTGCGCCGCGCGCACGCACGACGTACGCGTTCTCCGGGACATAGGAGACGATCTCCAGGCCGTGGTTTGCGAGCTCGCTCCGCCATGCGTCGCGCACGGGGCCGACGAATTGCACGAGGTAAAGTCCCGATTGGGGCGCGCGCGACTCGGCGCGGGCGCTGCGCAATTCGTCGCGACGTTGGGCCCACGGAAGACGCGACTCCACGTCGTCGGGGCGGCGGGTGTCGAGCTGCCAGCCCTCCAACGTGATCGCGTTCATGTCGTCGCGAACCTCGAGCCCTCGTGCTGCCAGTGCGGCGCGACCGCCCGAGGCCTTCTCGTCGACGAGGAGCAAATGGAAGGCGCCGTAATCGACGTCCCCCACCACGCCGCCGAGGGCGCGGGCCGCCTCGACGTTTTGACTTTGTACAACGATTTTCACCACGCCGGGCAACCGCGCGCGGCTCATCGTGGTGTCTGGCGTTTGCGGCGGACCGACCTCCCCGTTCGACGTGCCATCGCCCGCGCCACTGGCGCAAGCTGCGAGTGCCAAGGCCGCAGAGCCAAGCGCCGCGAAGATGCGCGTGCGCCTCCCCGCAAAACGTGCCAGGCCGTACCTACCTAACCGTTCCGTCATGTTGCACCCCTTGCTCGGTTAAACTTAGTTTAACTTCTCAAAGCGCACTCTACGTTTAAAAGACGCAGGGGTGTCAAGCCAGGACTTCGGCTGGCGCCATTTGCATTCGATTGGAGATCGGTCGCTTGGAACGGCGACGAATCAGCGACGGCGTCGACGACGCACGAGCGCCAATGCGATCGCGGAGGCGCCGACCAGCGAGAGCCCCGATGCGGGCGCTCCCGTACCGGTCGAGTGGCATCCGCATCCGTCGTCGGAAGAGTCCAAGTAGTAGATGGGAGGCTTGCCCTGCCCCGCGTCACGCTTGCCGGCGTCGTAACCGCTGTCGACCCCCGCATCCGTGCCACCATTGCCCACGAGCAGGACGAGCTGCGCTTTGCTGCCCTCGAACGACTCGCTCTCTTTGAACTCGGCCGCGATGGTGTACTGGCTATTGAGAAGCCGCCGCGAATCGATGACCGCCGTGCCATTCGGACCCACGGGAACGGTGCCGAGCAAGATGCCATCTTGCCGAAACTCGACGTTGCCCTTCACCGCGGCGCCGCCAGCCACCGCCGAAACCTTCGCGGTAAGGGTGACCCACCCGTTCTTTGGCCCGGGGATCTTCGACGACGTGAGCACCACGCCCGTAGGAGCCTTGTTGATCTTGTAGACGAAGGTGCTGGATGCACTCTCGAAGACCTTGTCGGGATCTTCGAACGAGACGCGGATCGAACGCGCGCCCGCCGCGAGCGTCGACGTCTTCAGCGACGCACGCCCCTGCGCATCGAGCACGCTCTTTCCGAGCAACGTGGGCGGCGTCGTGGTGGCATCCTCGAAGGTGAGATTTCCCTTTGGAATGGCGTCACCGGTGACGATGACGACCGCGTCGAACGAGACCGCCGTTCCGAACGCCACCGGCCCGGCCGGCGACACGACGACGGACACGCTGGTCTGCGTGAACTTCACGTGCTGCACGTGCACGAGGGAGGTGCTCGCGTTGAACGATGCATTGCCGGCGTACGTCGCCGTGAAGGAGTAATCCCCCACTGCAAGCGGGTTGACGGTGAAGCTGGCACGACCATCGGCGTCGACTTCGACGGTGCCGAGATCCGTCGTCCCCTGCTTGAAGGTGACGCTGCCCGCAGGCTTTCCCGCGCCCGGTGCCACCGGGGTGACGGTGGCCATCAAGGTGAACGGCTCCACGGGCGACGCGGGATCCTTCGACGAGGCGAGCGCCGTCGCCGTATCGGCACGAACGACGTCATGGTTTGCGGAGGCATCCTGCGCCGCGTGGTAATCGTCCCCGCCGTAGCGCGCGACGATGGCATGTCGCCCGACATCGAGCTCGGAAAGCGACGCCGCCGCATTCCCCTTGGAATCGAGGATCGCGGTGCCGAACACGGTGCCATCGCGCAGGAACTCGACGGTCCCCGTGGCGAGCTGCGGTGTGTCGGGCCCAACGTGGGCAGTGAACGTGACGAGTTGGCCGAAGCGCGACGGACTCGCATCGGCGGACAGCGCAATGGTCGCCGGCTGCGGCTCGTAATAGGTAAACGCGCCGGCCTTCGTGGTGGTCGTCGCATCGCTGTTCGTGACCGAGACGTCCACCGCGTGCGGCGAAGCGCCACCACCGGTGTACGCCGGCGTCGTCGCGTGCAGCGTGAACTCGTCGTCGACGACCACGTCGGTCGCAGCCACGCCGCCCATGGCGACCTTCGCATCCGCGCGAAACCCTGCACCGCGAAGGGTGACCGCGGTGCCACCGCGCACGGGCCCATAATTGGGCTCCACCTGGCGAACGAGCACATCGCCGCAACCCGCGACGTCGAGCCGATACTTACCGCCCGCGCCGTCCGCCGTTTCCGTGACGACGACAGTGAAGTCCGAGAGCACGGGCGCATCGAAGGAGAAACTCTGCTTGGGCGTCGTCTGTACCACGGCATTGCTGGTTCCACCCGCAAACCCCGCCGTGACGTTCGCCGGATCGAACGACGGCACATAGCCTGCCGCCGAGAGCGCCCCTCCGTCCGAGGTGAGCGTGAGGGTCACACGAATGCACGTCTGCTCCGTGCGATTCTTGAACGTGTGCGCCTCGTATCCGTACGACCCCTGCGTGGTCCGGGGCGTCGCGACCGGTTTCCCACATTGCCCCGCCTCGAAACCCTGCGTAATGCGCCCCGTCTGCCTTGGGTCATTGGGTGCCGGCTCGATCTCGCCCGTAACAACGGGCCCACAGATCTTCGGCGGCTCGGCCGCCCCCGCCGCATGCACAGTGAGCCACAGACCAAACGCCACGAACGCCGCAACGAGCCACCTAAGCATGGATCCACCTCGCTAAATCAGTCCGCCCCCATCCCCAAAGAAGCGCAGCAAAGTTGCGCCTGTTTGAAGAGTACCATGAAACGAGGCATGCCCTAGTCCTGCGAGGGGCTACCTTGACGCGAACCCTTGCCGGCCGCTAGCGCTGATACGGTGCGATCGGCACTATCCGGATGCGCTCCTTTTGCACTCTCTCCAGGTATGTCCATGCGCAACGTTCTGACGCGACGAAATGTGCGAGCCGGTGTGCTCGCGGGTATTGCCGGTTGCCTCTACGTTGCGGCCTGCAGTGATTCAGACAATGCCGCGCCAACCACGCCAGATGCCGGTAAGTTCGACGTCCTACAACCGCCGTCTCTCCCGGACGCCGAGCCCGTGCGCCCATGGGTTGTTGGGGGACACAATCACGTGTGCGCGCTGCTCGAAGACGACAGTCTACGATGCTGGGGTCGAAATGCGTTTGGGGAACTAGGCAACCCACCCGTCATTACGGAAGCGGACGGTGGGTACGCATTCGACGGAGCGACGGTCTTCTCGTGGCAGCCCCTACGCCCAGCAATGACAAAAGCATCGGCAATCGCCCTTGGAGGCCTAGGCCAATGGCCGCAGGACCCAGCGGCTACGTGTGTCATTAATGAGGGACGGGTCTTTTGCTGGGGAGCGGATACCAGCGGCGCGCTTGGTCGAGGGCCCGAGAGCGAGGCTACTGCAACACGGCCCCACCCTGAGGCGGCACTTGTCCAGCAACTACCACCTGCAGAGCAGGTCGTCACGAATGGCGAATCGTCCTGCGCGATCAGCAACGTTGGCGAAGTTTGGTGCTGGGGCGTACTCCACTTGAGAGGAAAAGCGCGAACTCCCCAACAGATCCCGCTTCCAAGTGGTCACACGGCGACTCAACTCTCTATCGGCCAGCAACACATATGCGCAGTTCTCGAAGACAAGACAGTGGCTTGCTGGGGGTGGAATACGTTTGGACAACTCGGCCGCGTCAAGGCCGACGCAGACCCGGACGGTGTCACTCCATTTCCAACCTTGGTGCCGTCACTGAGGGATGTGCTCCAGATCGCGACAGGATCTTTCGCGACATGCGCCCTAACACAATTTGGCGGGGTCCTATGCTTCGGTGCTGGAAACGGGTACGGAGAACCCGGTGTGGAAGCACATCCTCTGCCCCACCGGATGTCTTTGCCCGAAGACCACTTCATCACCCAGATCGTCGCCGGCCGATACCACATGTGCGCGCTACTCAGTATTGGTGATGTTTGGTGTTGGGCGTCGAACTACGAAGGTGAGTTGGGCTTCGGCGAATTCGACCCCGATGGGTCGAGGTTCACGCCTGAGTACTCCAACGTCCCCGTGAAGGTTCAGAGACTCCCGCTGCCGGCAAAGGCCATTGCGGCCGGGTCCTCATTCACATGCGCAACCCTCGAGGATCACAATGTCTGGTGCTGGGGCGACGACCCTAGAGCCGCCAACGAGCCCCGCCCCTCGAAGCGAGAGCTACGACCTCGGAAAATCGGCTTCTAGTTTCACCATCCTCGCCATGAAAGAAAAAACGGGAAAAGGTCCGCAGACCTTTTCCCGTTTTCGTGTCGTAGGACGAGACGTCGACTACGCGCGACGGCGACGCACGAGCATCAGTGCGAAGCCGAGACCACCGAGGAGCGCCATCAGGCCAGAGGCCGGGGTGCCCGTGGTGTTGCAGTCGCAACCGCCGCCTTCGGTGCTGGCGTTGCCACCGTTACCGCCGGAGCCGGAGTCGACGCCGCTGGCGTCGGGCTTGACGGTACCGCTGTCGGTGCCCGCGTCGGGCTTGCCGGAGTCGGTCCCCCCGTCAACGCCGCCACCGCCGACGACCTGGTCGATCGAAGGCGACGTGGAGGTCGCGTAGTTTGTGTCGCCCGAGTAGACCGCCGTAACCTTGCGCGTACCTTGCGGGAGCTTCACGCCCTCGACCTTGGCAGCGCCCGCCGCGAGGGTAACCGGGAGGCCGATCTTCTCTTCGCCGTCCATGAATTGAACGGTGCCCGTCAGCGCCACACCATTTTGCACGTTCGACGAGATCGTAGCCGTAAAGGTCACCGCTTCACCCACTGCGGATCCGGGCTTTGAGGACACCACAGTGGTCGTCGTAGGCGCCGGCTTGACTTCGAACGGTAGCGTGGCGGTGCCAGCCGTGTAGTTTGGATCACCGCTATAGACCGCCTTGATGATGTGCGTGCCACCGAGCAGCTTTCGCGCGGGGAACGTGACTTCACCAGCATTGAGGGGAACAGCCGCACCAACGTTCTGGTCATCGATATTGAGCTGGATGGTCCCAGTCGGCGCCGAAGCACCGGCGCGAGTGGCCACTTTGATATTCAAAGTGACATCCTGTCCGTACGTCACGTCTGCCGGAGTGGGCGTGATCGTGATGTCGGGCGCCGTCGCCGTGACGTTCTGGATCACCGTGGGCAGCGGGCGGCCTGGGGTCGGATCTGGCGTCGGCAAGAAGTTCTCGTCCCCGCTATACCGAGCCGTAATGGTGTGCTGCCCCACGGCCGCGTAAGTTCTTGGGACAGACGCTCGCCCGTTCACCATCGTCACCGGCGGAAGGTCGGTGCCATCTTCATTGAACGTCACCGTGCCGGTGGTATTCGTTGCGTAGGGTCCTCGGACGATGGCGGTGAACGTGACTTCATCCCCCGGGCCGGACGGATTTTGTGAGGAGGTCAGTGTCGTCGTCGTAGGCGACCTGTTTACGATGAGCGTGGCAATTGCGGACTCGGCCGGGTTGTAAAAAGCATCCCCCACGTAAGTCGCCTTGTACTCATGCGTACCGACGGAAGCAGCTCCGATCACGATTCGGCCCGTCGAGTTGGCGGGATTGATCTGCCCACCGCCCAGAACCCTCGTCCCTTCCAGGAACGTAATGGAACCTGTCGGTGCATTCGGATTTTTCGCCGGGGTGATCGCACCGATGAGGCTGGGCCCTTGGCCGTAGACAATGATCGCGGGTGACGGCGTCAGGGTGAGCACCGTGTTCGCCTTGTCGTAGTACGTGAACCCGTTCGGCTTCACCACGGGATCTCCCGGGCCCGCCGTTACGGCAACGTCGACCGCGTGCGGCGATGTGCCACCACCGGTATAGGCGGGCGTCGTGACACGGATCTCGAACTCGCTGACGAACTGGAGGTTCGTGCCCAGAACACCGCCAAAGGTTACCGTGGACTCCGGCCTGAAGCCGGCGCCCTTGATGGTCACCTCGGTGCCGCCTGCCGACGGGCCGAAGTTCGGGGAGATCTCACTGATGAGGATCCTGCCGCAGCCTTCGACCAACAGGTCGTACGTGCCACCGCCGCCATCAAACACTTCGTTCACTACGACCACGAAGTCTTTCAGTGCGGGCACCTTTACGCGAAAAATACGGGTGTTGGTATTCGGGTTGGTGCCCGGGCTCGCAATATTGCCGGTGTGACCAATGAAGTTCGTAGCGATGTTCGCTGGGTCGAACGAATCGACGTATGCCACAGCGGACAATCCACGGCCCGAATTGACATCGCCCGTCGCCTTGAGCGTGATCACCATGCAGGCGTCGGCGCCCGGCGCCCGATTCTTGAAGGTGTACTTGTCGTAACCGAACTGCCCCTGAATGATTCCGGGAGCTGGCACTTGGCCTTCGCACGTAGTTGCAGCGACGCCCTGATTGATGCGGTTCGTCTGCTTCGGGTCACCCGGCGAATCGATCTGTCCAGAGAGCGGCTGCGGGCAAGTTAGAGGAGGCGGTTCTTGCGCCCCAGCGGTCCCGGCAATGAGCCAGAGACCGAAACCCACTATTATACCAATTAACCACCTAAGCATGGGTCACACCTCGCTATTGGAAAAGAAGGAGTCCTCTGAATACCATGCGGTTGTACGATTCCGTAGTTTTATGCATGCCTCTGGTAGGCGTTTTTTTACGCATAAAACGCCACCTGAGGCGTCTCAGAACAGCTGTTTCACCGCACTTCGAGTAAGGCAGAGCCGTCGGCGGGAAGCGTCGGATCTACCGGATGGGGAGGGCTTGACTTCGAGCGCACTCTAACTCCTATCGATCGTGCCCAGACAGGAGATGTGAGGCATGGCGAATCAAACCACGAAGACGCGGAAGCTGGGCAAGTTCGATGTGTCGGCCCTCGGATTGGGTTGCATGGGCATGAGCGAATTTTACGGCGCCAGCGATGAGGTGGAGTCGATTGCCACGATCCATCGCGCGCTCGAGCTCGGCGTGACGTTGCTCGACACGGCGGATGCATATGGCCCGCACACCAACGAGGTGCTCGTCGGACGTGCCATCAAGGACCGGCGGGACAAGGTGTTTCTCGCCACCAAGTGCGGCATCGTCCGCGATCCGAAGAATCCGAACGTGCGCGGGATCAATGGGCGGCCGGAGTACATCCGGCAATCGTGCGACGCGAGCCTGAAGCGCCTCGGCGTCGACCTCGTCGATCTGTACCAGTTGCATCGGGTCGACCCGGAGGTGCCCATCGAGGAGAGCGTCGGGGCGATGGCCGATCTCGTGAAGGCCGGCAAGGTGCGCGGCATCGGGCTCTCGGAGGCGACCGCGCAGACGCTTCGGCGCGCGCACGAGGTGCATCCCATCACCTCGATTCAAAGCGAGTACTCGCTCTGGACGCGCGACCCCGAGGAGGACGAGATACTTGCAGTCTGCAAGGAGCTCGGCATCGGCTTTCTCGCCTACAGCCCGCTCGGGCGCGGTTTCTTGACCGGGCAGTTCAAGCGCTTCGAGGACTTCGAGGCCGACGACTACCGCCGCTTCAACCCGCGCTTCCAGGGCGACAACTTCCAGAAGAACCTCGACCTGGTCACGCAGATTGAAGGCCTCGCCCACAAGAAGGGGTGCACGGCCTCGCAGCTCGCGCTCGCCTGGGTGCTCTCGCGCGGCGAATTCATCGTGCCCATTCCGGGGACGAAGCGGCGCAAGTACCTCGAGCAAAACGTGGCCGCGCTCGAGGTCACCGTCACGGCGGAGGACCTGGAGACCCTCGACGCCGTGTTTCCGCCCAGCGCCGTCTCAGGCGAGCGCTATGCTCCGCACATGATGGCCACCTTGCGAGGTTGAAATGGTGAGCTCGCCCCAATCCGAACGAAGAAAGAAGGACACGATGACGATGCCCGGCGAGCAAGAATGGACCATCCGCGAGGTCGCCGAGAAAACCGCGGTGACGGTGCACACGCTCCGCTACTACGAGCGCATCGGGCTCCTCTCCGGCGTGCCTCGCTCTGCGAGCGGTCACCGTCGCTACGGTGAGGCGGAGGTGCGCTGGGTCGTCTTCTTGCGCAAGATCCATCAGACGGGTATGCCCATCCGGCGCATGCTCGAATACGCACGTCTTCTGCGCCGTGGCGAATCCACGGTGCGCGAGCGAAGGCTCCTTTTGGAAGCGCACCGCGAAGAGGTCGAGCAGCGGCTCGGCGAGCTGCAGGCGAACCTCGACATTCTCAAGTGCAAGATCGCGATGTACGAGAAGATGGAGCAAGAGACCTCCAGCGGCCCGTCACCCTTCGAGTTGCGCGCCAAGGCGGCAAACGGCAGCTAGCCCGTCTCGAGGGCGGCAAGAAGTGCCTTGGCAGCGCCGGTCGTGCGATCGCGGGCGGCGTCGTTCAAGGCGAAGCCGCCCTCGGCAGGGGGAAGTTCGTCGTCACGCACGATGAGCGACCCCACGGCCTTGGCCTGAAAGAACGCGAAGAGCGCGCGGTAGGCGTGGTCCACCTCGGGCCCGTGCGCTTCCAAGCGGATCGTCGCGATGCCCAGCGCGGGTTTGCCCGCGAGAGCATCGGGCGGGATCAGGTCGACCAGCGCTTTGAGCGCGCCGGAGTACGTGGCCTTGTAGACTGGCGTCGATAGAACGATGGCCGCGGCCGACTTCACGGCATCGACGAAGGCCGCGATTTTCGGGGCGCTGGTGCGGCCGTGGAAGACGTCCTCGGCGTCGAAGTCGCCGAGGGAAAAATGGCGCGCGGTCCATCCCGCGCCCTGGAGGGCGTGGGCAACGGCACCGGCAACGAAACGCGAGCGCGAGGTGGACGACGGACTGCCGCCTACGAAGACGATGTCTCGACTCATGGTATTTTCCTTGGCTTTTTGAGAAGACTACGAGGCCGTGAAGCCGCCGAACGCACGCTTGTAGTGGACGAGCGGCTTGCCGTTCGTGACCTTGGCGTGAAGCACCTTGCCGAGAACGATGGTGTGATCGCCTGCGGGATGGCGCTCGTGGCAGCGACACTCGAGGTGAACGATGGCGCCGTCGATGAGCGGCACACCGGCGATGGGGCCCTCGCTGAGCGGCACGTCGCGGAAGCGATCGACCTTGCGCTGGGAGAACTGCGCGGCAACCCATGCTTGCTCGTGCGCGAGGATGCTCACCCCGAAGTGCTCGTGCACGAGGAAGCGATCGTGCAAGCTTGCCTGCCGGCCCACGCACACGAGGATGAGCGGCGGCTCGAGGGACACGGAGGTGAAGGCCGACGCCGTGAAGCCGACGGGACCGTCGGGTCCACGCATGGTGACGATGGTCACGCCGCTGGCAAAGTGCGCGAGGCTTTCACGAAATGCCGCGGTCGAGATCGCTTCGCCCATGGGTTCCTCTCCCCTTTTTATAGAGGCATTCGACGGCCAAATCACGCACTTACCCCCTTTCTCGCTCGGCGAGTGCCGAGATAGAGCGTCTGCACATCGGCGCGGGCACGCATGTCGGCCGCAGGGCCACCCGCAATGACGCGCCCGTTCTCCAGAACGTGTGCGGTGTCGGCCACGGCGAGGGCCGCCGCGGCGTTCTGCTCGGCGAGGAGCACGCTGACACCGTCCTTCGCGTGAAGCTCGCGCACGATGGTGAAAATCTCCTCCACGAGCTTCGGCGCGAGCCCCATCGACGGCTCGTCGAGCAGCAGCAACACGGGGTTCGCAATGAGTGCGCGGCCGATGGCGAGCATCTGCTGCTCGCCACCGGAGAGGTGCCCCGCCGCGCGCCGTCGGTGTTCGCGCAAGCGCGGAAAACGCGCGTAGACGTGCTCGATGGCGGCTGCGAGCTCGCCGCGGGAGGCGCGGCGCGCGAAGCCCCCCGTGGCGAGATTTTCCTCCACCGTGAGGTGCAGGAAGCAATGCCGGCCCTCGAGCACCTGCACCAGGCCTTCGCGCACCAGGTTCGATGGACTGCGCGCCCTCAGCGGCTTGCCGCGGAAGGTGACCGTGCCGCGGCGCACTTCGCCGCGCTCCGCCGCGAGCACGCCGGAAGCCGCCTTCAACGTGGTGCTCTTGCCTGCGCCGTTCGGACCGAGCAAGGCCACCACGCTCTTTGGCGGGACGCGCAACGAAACGCCACGGAGCGCGACGACGATGCCGTCGTAGACGACCTCGACCCGCTCGAGCTCGAGCAACGGAGGCGCCAGCTGCGGCAGCACGGACAGCGCGGCCGGCATCAGAGTCGGGCCTCGGCCTCGCAGTCGCGCACGGGAACTCCCTTTTCCTGCGCATACTTGAGCGACGAGCTCTCGATGATCGGCCGCAACAATGCGCGATCGGACTGCACCCATTCACTGACCACGCTCCACGCTTTGCCGTCCCATTTCTGGAAGCGCACCGCGCCGCCGCCTTCGTGGTCGGAGCACGAGAGGCGGATCGGCTGCATGAGCCCGAAGGCCCCGAGCTCGCGCAGCCGGGCGTCGTCGACCGCAATGTGCTCGAAGCCCCAGCGAACTTGCTCGCCGGTGAGTGGCTTGTTGCCGAATTTTTTCTGGGCAACGCGCACGGCCTCGACGTTCAAAATGCCATTCACGATTCCCAAGTTGTAATAGACACTCCCAACCCGACCCGGGTCTTGCATATTGCCTTTTCCGCGGGACAGAACGTATTTGTCGACCTCCTTGAGAACGTCGAAGTCACGCCCCGAGGGGTGCGTGGTCACCGAGGTGTAGCCCACACCCGCCGGGCCGGCAGGCAGCACGTCCTCCTCGGAATTGCTCCACACGTTGCCAATCACGTGGTCCACTGGGAATCCCACTTTGGTGGCGGTCTTCAGCGCCACAGGATTCATGATTCCCCACCCGCGCAGAATGACCCAATCGGGGGCATTCTGACGAATTTGGAGCCATTGCGATTGTTGTTCGCTGCCGGGGTGCGGGACCTCGATTTGCGTGGCGGTGAAGCCGAGCTTTTTCGCGAGAAGGTCGATGATGGGGATCGTTTCCTTGCCGTACGGCGAGCCGTGGTAGAGAACGGCGATCTTCTTGCCACGGAGGCGGTCGGCACCGCCTTCGCGCTGGCCGATGTAATTCACGATCGCCGAGGCTTCGCTGTACGGGTTGAGCGACAGCGGGAAAACATAGGGAAAGACACGACCATCGGTCGAGTCCGTGCGGCCATGGTTGATGGTGATGAGCGGAATCTTGTCCGCCGTCGCGCGATCGATGAGCGCGTACGCGATGCCGACGCTGAGCGGGTTCATGGCGGCAGGGGGCGCGCCTTGGAGGCCGCCTTTGAGGCGCTCGTAGCATTCGACGCCGCGCTCCACCACGTACTCCGTTTCGCACTCGGACCATACGAGCTTGACGCCATTGACGCCGCCGTCGCGTTCGTTCACGAGTTGCAGGTAGTCGATGAAGCCGCCGAAGAAGCCGGTGCCGCCCGCGGCGTATGGGCCCACGCGGTAGCTTTGGAGTGGGAAGTACTGCGCCGAGGCGCCCTCGCTGGGCGAAGCGCCCTTCGATGCGGTCGTCGTCGTGGTCGACGGCGTGCCCTCCGAGCGCGATCGGCACGCGGAAAGCGAGGCGATGACCAGCGCGGTGGCGCACGCGAACGAAACGATGCGAGTCTTGCTCATGGCGATGTCTCCGGGCGGCGCAGTTGGATCCAGGAAGCCGAGACGAGGCGGGCCAAGCCCGCGGGCTGTTTGACCAGAAAGAAGATGACCAGCGCGCCGAAGACGATCTTCTCCAGGGTCTGCAAAAGACCGGGATCGACGGAGCCGCCGCCGAGGCGGGCCCCCGCGAGATCGAGCGCGATGGGAAAGAGCACGATGAAGGCGGCACCGAGGAAGGGCCCGGTGAGCCGTCCCAAGCCGCCCAAGATGGCCATGAAAAGTACCTGGAAGGATCGATCGAGATCGAACCCGTGCGGCTCGACGGTGCCGAGGTACGCGAAGGCCCAGAGGGCGCCGGCGATGCCGCAGTAGAACGCCCCGACGGCGAAGGCGAGGAGCTTGGCCCGGCGCGTTTCGACGCCGGAGACGATGGCCGCCGTCTCCATGTCGCGCACGGCCATCCAGCTTCGGCCGATGCGGCTTTGGACGATGTTGCGCAAGGCCACGGTGAGCACGGCCACGACGCCGAGCGCGAGCCAGTAGTGACCGCTGGGCGAGGAGAGGTCGATGCCAGCGATGCGCAGGGGCGGCGCGGTGATGACGCCGGAAGCGCTGTTGCCGGAGAACCATCCGACCTTGGTGAAGAGCCACTCGACGAAGAACTGGGCGGCCAAGGTGGAGACGACCAGGTAAAATCCGCGGATGCGTAGGCTCGGAAGGCCGAAGAGGGCCCCCGCGGCCGCGGCGGCGATGCCGCCGACGGCGAACGCGACGAGGAGCGGTGCGCCGGGAACGTAGAGGTGCACGTCGTAGGCGGCGAAGGCGCCCACGGACATGAAGGCGGCCGATCCGACGGAGAGCTGCCCGGCGTAGCCGGTGACGATGTTCTGCCCCGAGGCTGCGAGCGCGAGGGCGAGCCAGGGTACGAGGATGGCGCTGAGCACGTAGTCGTTCACGAGCAGCGGAAGGACCGCGAGGAGCACCGCCGCAGCGGCCGCGAGGGATGCGCGCAGGATCATGCTCGCTCCACGGCGCGCTCGCCGAAAAGGCCGGTGGGGCGGACCAGAAGAAACGCGAGCGCGAGGGCGTAAGGGAACCACGACTCGATACCACCGCCGAGGTGCGGGCCGACGTAGACGTCGGCGAGCTTTTCGGATGCACCGACGATCAGGCCGGAGACGATGGCCCCCGGAATGGACGAAAAGCCGCCGATGATGAGCACGGGCAGCGCCTTGAGCACCACCAACGAGAGCGAGAATTGCACGCCGACACGGGCCCCCCAGAGCAAGCCAGCCACGAGCGCAACCAAGCCGGCTACACCCCAGACGATGGTCCAGAGCCGTCGCAGATCGATGCCCACGGCGATGGCGGCAAGCGGGTCGTCGGCCACGGCGCGCAAGGCCACGCCGGCACGCGTGCTACGAAAGAGGACGGCGAGAACGCCGACCAACACGGCGGCGGTGGCCGCAGCGAACAGATCGAACCGGCTCACCACGAGACCGGCAGCGGCGAGTGGCGCATCGGAGATGCCCAGCTCGAGGCCATGAACTTGGGTGCCCCACACGGTTTGCGCGAGCCCCTCGAGCACGAACGATAGACCGAGTGTCGCGAGGAAGAGCGACATGGGCGGTGCATTGACCAGAGGACGCAACACGGCACGCTCGATGGCAACGGCGAGAAGCAGCATGACGGCGAGCGTGGCAACGAAGGCCAGCACGAAAGAGAAGCCGCGCTCGCGAAGCGACACGAAGGTGAGCGCCGCCGAGAGGACCATGGCGCCCTGCGCGAAATTGAAGACGCCCGATGCGCGGTAAATGAGCACGAAGCCCAACGCCACCATGGTGTACATGACACCGGCGAGAAGGCCTCCCAGCAGCACTTCGAGAAAGAACGACATGGTACCTTCAGGCCGCGAAGCGGCCGACGTAGGCTTCGATCACGAGGGGATCGGCACGCACTTCGTCCGGCGTGCCCTCGGCGATTTTCTTTCCGTGGTCGAGGACCACGACCTGGTCGGAGAGATCCATCACCACGGCGAGATCGTGCTCGATGAGGACGAGGGTGGTCCCGTAGGCCTCGTGCGCGTTCACCAGGAAGCCGCACATATCGTCCTTTTCAGCGGCGGTCATGCCGGCCATGGGCTCGTCCAGCAGGAGCAACTTGGGCCGCACGACGAGGACGCGCGCGAGCTCGACCCGCTTTTGCAGCCCATAGGACAGCTCCGCAACGACGGTGTTTTCGTACCGGTCGATGCCGAGAAACCGGAGCACGTCCCTGGCCTCGTCGCGCGCGCGACGCTCCTCGTGCGGGGCGCGGCCGAGGCGCAGCGCATGCTCGAAGAACGTGGAGCGCGCGTCGGCGTCGCGGGCGAGCACCACGTTGTCCAGGACGCTCATGCCACGAAAGAGCGCGATGTTCTGGAAGGTGCGCGCGATGCCGCGGCGCGCGAGCTCACGCGGGCTGCGAAGCGGCGCGCCTTCGAAGTGCACGGAGCCCGAGCGCGGCGTGTACAGACCGCTCACCACGTTGAGCATGGAGCTCTTGCCGGCGCCGTTCGGTCCGATGAGCGCGCACACGCGACCGCGCGCGACCTCGAAGCTGACGTCGTCGAGGGCCTGGATGCCCTCGAAATCGAGCGACACGCCGGCGATGGTGAGCAAAGGTCCGCTCATGCGGCGACCGTCTGGCGCTGTCCTTCGAGCTGGCGCACCAACGGCAAGACGCGCTTGCCGAAGTATTCGACGTCCTCCAGGTAGTGCAAGAAACCTCCCAGCACGAGGTTCACGCCGATGCCCTTCAGGGCCACGATGCGCTCGGCCACCTGCTCGGGGGTGCCGACCAAGCCGGTGCGGAATCCGTCGTTGTATTGAACGAGGTCCTCGAAGTTGGAATTCTGCCACATGCCCTTTCCGTCGGGTGCGGCCTTGCCCGCTTGCTTCACGGCGGCGCCGAAGCCTTCGACGGCCTCTTTGTCGGCCTTGCGAATGATCTCGTGCAAGACCTCGTGCGCCTCGGCCTCGGTGTCGCGGGCCAGGATGAAGCCGTTGACGCCGAATCGCACCTTGCGACCTACCGCGGCGGCGTTGGCGCTCACCTCGTCGATTTGCTCTTTCAATCCGGCGAGCGAATTGCCATTCATGAAGTACCAATCGGAGACGCGCCCCGCCATTTTTCGCGCGGCAGTCGAGTTTCCGCCTTGGAAGATTTCCGGGTGCGGCGCTTGAAGGGGCTTGGGCTTCAAGCTGAAGTCGCGAATGCGGTAAAAGTCACCGCCCAGCGAGAAGTGGTCCTCGGTCCAAATGCCCCGCAGGGCACGGATGAATTCCTCCGAGCGGCGGTAACGCTCGTCGTGCTCGAGCCAGGGCTCACCGAGCGCGGTGAATTCGCCTTTGAACCAGCCGCTCACCACGTTGACGGCGAAGCGGCCCTGGGAAAGATGGTCGGCGGTGGCGCCGTATTTCGCAAAGACGGCCGGGTGCCAGAGGCCCGGGTGAATGGCGGCAATGACCTTGAGCCGCTGCGTGGCGAGAAGAAGCGCCAGGCTGAAACTCGTCGACTCGTGCTGGAACTCCGCGCCGTAGCTCGCCATGTAGCGCACTTGGCTGAGCGCGTAATCGAAGCCATTGTTTTCGGCTAAAACGGCGAGCCTTCGATTGTAATCGTAGCCCCAATCGGTTCTCTGTTCGATTTTACTCACGACCAGCCCGCCGCTGACGTTGGGCACCCAATAGGCAAACTTGATGGGATCGTTGGAAATGGTCTCGTGGCTCATGGCACTATTCCTCTCTTCGGTTATTCGCCGCCCGCTTCGAAAAGTTCGAGCGGGAGTCCGACGAGGGTCTTTCCGATCCACTCGCGGGCAATGTTGTTCGACGGGCCCATGGCGATCGCCGCACGCGCATCGCGAAACGCGCGCTCGAGAGGGCCGCGCTTGTAGCCGTAGCCACCGCTCACGTCGAGCGCACGCCGCGTGGTCGCATTCGCCACCTCGGCGGCGTGAACCTTGAATTCGGTCAGCGGAATCAGGATTTCTCCCTGCGGTTTTCCCGCGACCCAAAGCGCATCGAGCGACGCTGCCAGGGCGTGCTGCCACGGGCGCACGCTCTCCACGAGGACTTTAGCCTCGCCAATTTGCTGCCTTAGAACCTGATAGTCCGCCAGGCGCCGCTCGAAGTCGCGGTGCACGGTGGCGGTCGCATATTTGGTAATCTCTTCCAGCGCACCGCGCGCGACGCCGTGCCATGCCGCGCCGAGGCCTATGAGGTACACCGGCGAGACGCCATGGTAGATGATGTCTTTGCCCTGCCCTTCCTCGCCGAGGCGATCGCGCCGGGCAACGGGCACGGATTCGTAGCGAATCGGCCCGCTATGGTTACCATGCACGCCGAGCGCTTCCCACTTGCCCGCGTGGATGCCCGGCGATTTGCCATCGACGATGAAGAAGGAGATGTCCGTCGGCCCCTTCGCACCGGGCGTGCGGGTTTGCAGCACGTAGTAGTCGGCCTGGCCCGAGCTGGTGGTGAACGACTTTTCGGCGGTGACGAGGTAATCGTCCCCAGCGCGAGCCGCCTCGCTGAAGTTGAACCACCAGTGGCCGCCGCTGGCCTTTTCGCTGGTCGAGTACGTGCCGAGCAACCCGTCGCGCGCGGGCACGAGCCAGCGCTGCTTCTGGTCGTCGTTGCCGTAAAGAAGGATGGTTTGCGCGGCGCCGACGTGCATCACGTAGACGAGCGCGGTCGATGCGCACGCGCGGCCGATTTCCTCGGCGACGATGGCGAAGGCCACGTGATCGAGGCCGCGCCCGCCGAGGCTCTTGGGGAGAAGAACGCCGTTCCAGCCCGCGCGTGCGAGCGCGCTCAGGTTGTCGCGAGGGAAGATGCCTTCGCGGTCGACCTTTTCGGCGTTGGGGCGGACGATCTCGTCGACGAGGTGACGGACCTCGGCGCGGATCGCTTCGTAGTCGTGGTTGGCCATGATGTTCCCTTCGTCGCGGCGAGTGGACAGTGCTGCTTCGTACAGGCCGTGGTGGTCATCATGGCTTTCCCCTCAGGAGTAAAACGACGGCGCAGGAAGGACGTCGGTGAGAAACCAGCGCCCGAGATCGCGCCGCTTGTAGTCGACGGGATCGTGCAACGTGTGCGTGCGAAGATTTCGCCAGAAGCGATCGAGGCCGAGGCGCGCGGTGGTGGCGCGTGCGCCGGCGGTGTCGAACATGCGCGTGGTCACCTCGAGGCCGACGCGGGTGGTGGTGACCTTGGCCGCGGCAATGGAGACGGCCACCGCGCCGCGTTCGTCGGCGGTGAGATCGTCGCCGCGCGCCCAGGCACGCTCGAAGGCGGAGCCGGCGGCGTCGGTGACATGCCGCGCGGCCTCGAGCTCGACGTAGAGCTCCCCGAAGATGCCGAGGATGTACGGATCGTCGATGGCGCGCTCCACGCCGCTGGCGAACCACGCTTTGCCACGCTCGCGGGTGACGCGTCGGGCCGCTTCGAGGGCGCCTTCGGCGATGCCCAGGTACACGTTGGCGAGGGTCAGCTGCGCGATGAGCGGCCTCAGGGTCGCGAAGGTGCTGCCGAGCGGACCGGGTTGGGTGAGGAGCTCGTGCGGATGCACGCGCACGTCCTCGAAGAGCACCGAGCCGCTGTCGGTTTGGCGCTGCCCCATGTTGTCCCAATCATCCCGCGCGCGGATGCCCGCGCGGTTCGCGGGGATGGCGCCGACGACGAGCTTGCGCGTGTTCGCGTCGAGAGCGGAGACGACGAGGACGTCGGCGTCGCGCGCACCGGAGCAAAAGCTCTTTTCGCCGTGAAGTACGAAGTCGTCCCCATCGCGGGAGAGGATCGCGCGATCGTCGAGGGGATTGAGAGCATTGCCCCAGAACGCGTGCCGTTCGGCGGTGCCGCGGGCGAGGGATTCGTATTGCGCGGTGGTCCCGAAAAGGCGAACGGTGGCCAGCAACAAGTGCTGAAAGCCGTAGACGTGGCCGAGGGAACCGTCGGCGCGGGCGATGATGCGGACGGTGCGAAAGATGGTGGACCACTCGGCACCGGCCCCGCCGAGCGAGGCGGGAATGCTCAGGGCGAGAAGGCCGGAGGCGCGGAGGGCGTCGCGTTCCCGCTTGGGTGTCCCCCCTTCGCGATCCCGCGCGACGGCGGTGGTCTCGAAGTCGGCGGCGAGGTTCGAGGCTATCGCGAGCGGGTCGGGCATCGGCCGGGGTCATCTGCATGGGGTGGGCCATTGGGAAATAGGCGCGTGGACGCGGAATGGCTGCTGCTGGAGCAGCAGCGAATGCGCAGTGGGTGCTGCTGGGGAAGCAGTTCGGGGACGGGCACGGGGACGGGGCATGGGCATGGGCATGGGCACGGCGATTGCGATGAGGGCGCGCGATGGACATCCTCTGGTTTCTTCCCACCCATGGCGATGGGCGATACCTCGGTACGACCGAAGGTGCGCGCGCCGTTGACTTGTCGTACCTGCGGCAGATTGCGCAGGCGGCCGATGCCCTCGGCTATTACGGGGTGCTCCTCCCCACCGGGCGCTCCTGCCAAGATGCGTGGATCGCAGCAGCCACGATGATTCCCGTCACGGAGCGACTGCGCTTTCTCGTGGCGTTGCGGCCCGGGGTCACGTCGCCGACGACGGCCGCGCGCATGACATCGACGTTCGACCGACTCTCGCAGGGCCGGCTCCTTCTCAACGTCGTCACCGGCGGTGATCCTGGCGAGGCCGAGGGCGACGGCATCTTTCTCTCCCACGACGAGCGCTACGCGGCGACGGCAGAGTTTCTGGCCATCTACAAGCGGGTTCTCGCCACCGAGACGGTGGACTACGAGGGCAAGCACCTGCGCGTGCGCGGGGCGAAGCTCTTGTTCCCGCCGTTGCAGCGCCCGCACCCTCCCCTCTACATCGGGGGCTCGTCGCCGCCGGCGCATGCCATTGCCGCGCGCGATGTCGACGTCTACCTCACCTGGGGTGAGCCGCCCGATGCCGTCGCGGCCAAGGTCGCGGATGTGCGGCGCCGGGCCCAGGAGCTCGGTCGCACCGTGCGGTTCGGGCTGCGTGTGCACATCATCGTGCGCGAGACCGAGCGCGCCGCGTGGGATGCGGCCGACGATCTCATTCGTCACCTGGACGATGCATCCATCGCGGCGGCGCAGAATGCGTTTGCCAGCTTCGAATCGGAGGGGCAACGCCGCATGTCGGCGCTTCACGGCGGACGGCGCGACAAGCTGGAGGTGAGCCCCAATCTATGGGCCGGCGTCGGGCTGGTGCGTGGCGGCGCGGGAACGGCCTTGGTCGGCGATCCCGAAACCGTCGCAAGCCGGCTGCGCGCCTACGCGGCCTTGGGCATCGACACCTTCATCCTGTCCGGCTACCCGCACCTCGAAGAAGCGTACCGGGTCGCGGAGCTGCTCTTTCCGCTGCTGCCCGTGTCCGCGGCGGCAAAGCGCAGCGGCGCCGTGGATCACAACGTCACGGGGCCGTTCGGCGAGATCATCGGCCAGCGCTATGCGCCGAAGCCGCTCGACGCCACACAGCGTCCCCCACGTGCACCGGACGCGCGATGAATTTCAAGCGGTGGAACGTATCGGCGATGGACTGTTGCGATTCCATCGTCTCCTCGTCGATGCGCGCCGCGCTTCCGCCCACGGTGCCTAGCTGGCCCAAGAACGAATCCACCACGTCGGGGTGAGCATCCGCAAACGCGCGGCGGCCCATGTAAAACGCCCGATTGGGCGCCAGGCCGCGCGCATCGCGCAGAACGCGCGTGGGCATTTCACGCTGCAGGGACGTGAGCCACGGATTCCAAATCGCCCACGCATCCACCTCGCGCCGCACGAAGGCGCCGTGGGCATCGCCCGGCGGCAGGGTGCGGATCTCCACATCGCTCCACGAGAGCCCGGCTTCCTCCAACGCGCGCACCACGAAGTACACCACGTTGGCCCCGCGGCTCATGGCCAGCGCTTTGCCGCGAAGATCGGCGAGATTCCCCATCGACGAACGCGCGTGCACCACGATGGCCTCGCCCTCGGGCGCCGGCGGTTCGGACGCCAAGTACACGACCGGCGCATGCGCCGCTTGCGCGAACACCGGGGGCGCCTCACCCACGACGCCCAGATCCATGGATCCATCGGCCAGGGCATCGACCACGTGCATCCCGGTCGCGCACTCGATCCAATCCACCTCCGCGCCGTGCGCCGCCAGCACCGCGTCCAGCGCGCGCGTGCTCTTCAGCGAGGCGAGCACGCCGAAGTCCTGGAATCCGATGCGCACGCGCAGCCGCCGCGGGGCGCCGGCGAGGAGCCCCTGCTGCATCAACCGCGCACGCACCACGTTCCGGCTGATGCCGAGCAGCCGCGCCGTGCCCAGTTGATTGCCCTCGCTCACCGCGTAGGCCGTGCGAAACACCATATCTTCGATCTTCCGATACAGATCCGGCTCCGGGTGCTCGAAGAGCGCCACCAGCGCCGCCTCCAACCCGGCCTGCACCGGCTCGCACTCGTCACGCGGGTCGCGCGTCGCCAGCGCCGCGCGCGGACGCAGCCGCAGATCGTCTTCGGTCACCCGCCCATCCACCGCCACGGCGAGCGCGCGTTGCACGGCATTTTCGAGTTCGCGGATGTTGCCCGGCCAGGGGTGCGCCCGCAAATGCGCGATCGCCTCCTTGGTGAACTCCGCGTGGCCGATGCCGTATCGCTTCGCATACAGCCCGAGGAAATGGCGCGCGAGCGGCCAAACATCGCCGATTCGCTCGCGGAGCGGCAGAAGCTCCACGTGCGCGACGTTGAGCCGGTAGTACAGATCCTCGCGAAAACGCCCTTGGGCCACCGCCGTTTCCAGGTCCGCGTTGGTCGCGGAAATCACGCGCACGTCGATGGGAATCGGGCGGCGGGCGCCGATGCGCACCACCTCGCGCTCCTGCAGCACGCGCAGAAGCTTCACCTGCGCGGAGAGCGGCAGATCGCCCACTTCGTCGAGGAAGAGCGTCCCGCCATCGGCCACCTCGAACCAGCCCGGTTTGCTCGAAAAGGCCCCGGTGAACGAGCCCTTTTCATGCCCAAAGAGCTCACTTTCCATCAGCGAGGGCGAGAGCGCCCCGCAGTTGACCGCCACGAACGGCCCGCGCGCCCGGGCGCTTTCGTCGTGCACGTAACGCGCGACGATCTCCTTGCCGGTGCCCGTCTCCCCGGTCACCAATACGGGAATGTCGCTCGGGGCCATCCGCTCGAGCCGCTTCAGAAGCTCGACCGATCGCGGATCCTCGAACACGAGGGCCCGCGCCCTCGTCGATGGGGAATCGACGCACGAAAGCTGGAACACGGCCTTCGAGCTCGTCGCGGTCACGCCATGGGTCGTAGCACTATAACGAACAAATGTCCAACATAACAGACACCAACGACGCGCTCACTCCGGCATCGCGCGACGCGGGCCGGTGCCGTCGAGAAGGTCCACCGGGCTGCATTTGTCGATGTGCCCGATGAGCCCGCGGTAGATGCCATACCCCACGAGCTTGCGCAGCCGCGGCGAAAAGCCGCGCGCCACCTCCAGCGGGATGCCCAGTTGCTGGTTTTCTTGCTGCCGGATGTAGCCCGCGCAGTAATTCATGGCGATGCCGATCCGCCGGCTCGACGTGCGGTTCGCCCCGCCGCCGTGCCAGAGGCTCCCATTGAACACGAGAACGCTGCCTCGCTTCATTTCCGCGGGGATCGAATCGTCATACGGCGTGCCCAACTCCGGCGAGTGGTCCCTCGTGTGCGAGCCGGGAATGACGCGGGTGGCACCGTTGTCCTCGGTGAAATCCGTGAGCGCCCACATGGTGTTGCAAATGATGGGGATATGCGGCTTGCCCAGGGGAATCAGCTGGTCGTCGCAGTGGATCGGCTGCGCGGTTTCGTCCGGCCCAATGGCGATGGAGGACAGCGACGAGACGAGGCACCCGCGATCGAGCACCCCCTCGACGATGGGCAACACCTTCTCGTGCACCGGGACGACCTCGTAGAGCTTCCCGCGCGCGAGCAAGTTGTAGATGCGCACCGTGCGGGTGCCCTCGAAAAGGTTCTGCGCCGGTTGGGCGTGGAGCTCCCGTTCGAGGCGCTCGAGATCGGCGAGAAGCGCGTCGACCAAGGAGGGGTCGATCGCGTTCTCGACGATCGTGTACCCATCGCGGTCCATACGGGCGAGGTGTTCCGCGATGTCGGTCATGGCCTCAGTTCTTGAAGAGAATCGGCTGGCCCAATTGCGGATTCAATTTGCAGGCCGTGTCGTGGGTATGAAGCATCGACAGCGGGTGCACGATGAGGCGAAAGAGGTTGAACGCCGAACCGACGTACCCCAGCGCGTACACGCCGGTGAGGCCGCCCAGAATGCCAAATAGGATGGGCACGGCCACCATGATGACGAGGTACGCCACGAAGATCTTGATGCCAATGGTCTTCAAATCCTGGCGGGGTAGAAACAGATGCCCCAGGCCGGGAAAGAAGAAGGAAACGAGGGCACCCGGGATCCACGGATTGGTCAATTGGCCGCTCACCATCCCGGCCAAAGGATCCTGGGTCTGATTGGGATACCCCTGCTGCGGGTAGCCTTGCTGCGGATATCCCTGTTGCGGATACCCTTGCTGCTGCTGCGGATACCCTTGTTGCGGATATCCTTGCTGCTGCTGCGGATATCCCTGTTGCGGATACCCTTGCTGCTGCTGCGGATACCCTTGTTGCGGATATCCTTGCTGCGGCGCCGGTTGACCGTACCCCTGCTGTTGGGGCGGCGGCTGGCCGTACCCCTGCTGCTGGGGCTGACCGTAACCCTGCTGCTGTTGGGGCGGCGGCTGACCGTAACCGGCTCCAGGCGCTGGTTGCGGAGCGTACCCCTGTTGCGCCGGCGGCTGGCCGTAACCGGCGCCGGGCCCCGCCTCCGGCGTGCCCTGAGGCTGTCCCTGCTGCGGAGGAGGATACGGGGGCTGCCCGTAAGGAGGAGAGCCGCCACCGCCCTGGTTGTTGAAATTCGCCATCGTCGAGAGCGTACTCTTCTTGGGACGCCACGCCAATGCGGCGCGATTCGCAGCAATCGAATTCCAGAGCAAGGGCCGGAGTGTTGCCGCTGGGCGCGAACCTTACGGTTCGAGCATGATTACGATTTCCATGGTGTCGACCACCCCGAACGACGATGCACGCTGGCAAGCCGTGGTGCGGCGCGACCGCACGGCGGACGGTGCATTCTTCTATTCCGTCCGGACCACGGGCATCTATTGCAGGCCCTCGTGCGCCTCACGCTTGGCACGTCGCGAAAATGTGGCGTTCCACGCGACCCGCGCCGAGGCCGAGCGGGAGGGATTCCGTGCTTGCAAGCGGTGCCGGCCGGACGAGGCCGCACTCGACGCACGCCGGGCCGCCGCCGTGGCGAAGGCTTGCCGGTTGATCGAGGAATCCGACGAAATGCCCAGCCTCGATGCCCTCGCCGAGGCCGCCGAGATGAGCCGTTTTCACTTCCACCGCGTGTTCAAGCAGGTGACGGGCGTCACACCCAAGGCCTATGCCGAGGCCCACCGCGCCGGCCGGGTCCAAGACGAGCTCGGTCGTGCCGCCACGGTGACGCAAGCCATCTACGAATCAGGCTTCCAATCGAACGGACGATTCTACGCCGCCTCGTCCCAGATGCTCGGCATGACGCCCACGGCCTTTCGCAAAGGCGGGCACGGCACCTCCATTCGATTCGCGGTGGGCGAATGTTGGCTCGGTTCGATCCTCGTGGCGGCCACCGACAAGGGCGTATGCGCCATCTTGCTCGGCAACAATCCGGACGAGTTGGTGCGCGAGGTCCAAGACCGGTTCCCCAAAGCGCAGCTCGTGGGCGGCGATGCCGCGTTCGAAGAACTCGTGGCGCGGGTCGTGGGCCTGGTCGAGGCGCCGGAGCAAAGCCTGGATCTGCCGCTCGACGTGCGCGGGAGCGCCTTCCAAAAGCGCGTGTGGCAAGCCTTGCGTGGCATCCCCGCGGGCTCGACGCTCAGCTACGCGGACGTTGCAGCGCGCATCGGGCAGCCCAAGGCGGTGCGGGCGGTGGCACGCGCGTGCGCGTCGAACAGCCTGGCAGTGGCCATCCCGTGCCACCGCGTGGTGCGCATGGACGGATCGCTGTCGGGCTACCGGTGGGGGGTCGAACGCAAACGCGCCCTTCTCTCGCGGGAGGGGGTCGAACGGGAGGGCGTGGAGCGCGAGGGGGCGCCCTCGTGAAGGAGCGCGTCGCCGCGCTGGATTGGTCGAACATCGCGAAGGAGTTGGACACGCAAGGCTACGCCACCACCGGCGTGTTCCTGACCGAGAAGGAGTGCGAGGCGCTCGCGGGCACCTACGCACGGGACGAGCTCTTTCGCAGCCGGGTCGTGATGGCGCGGCACGGCTTCGGCCGGGGTGAGTACAAATATTTTTCCTATCCGCTGGTGGCCACCCTGGCCGAGCTGCGAGGGGCCTTCTATCCCCGGCTCTCGGATATCGCGAACCGTTGGAACGAGGCGATGGGCCTCGACGTGCGCTACCCGCGCGAGCACGCGGAGTTCCTCGCGCGGTGCCACGCCAGCGAACAGACGCGACCGACGCCGCTGATCCTTCGCTACGGCCCTGGCGACTACAATTGCCTGCACCAGGATCTGTACGGCGAGCACGTCTTTCCGTTGCAGGTCGCGTTTCTGTTGTCACGGCCCGGGGTCGACTTCCAGGGCGGAGAATTCGTCCTCACGGAGCAGCGCCCGCGCATGCAGTCGCGCGCCGAAGTCGTTCCGCTCGCGCGCGGCGAGGGCGTAATCTTTCCCGTGCACCACCGCCCAGTGCAGGGCACGCGCGGCATCTACCGTGTGAACATGCGCCACGGGGTCAGCCGTTTGCGCACCGGCGAGCGCTACACCGTCGGGGTCATTTTTCACGACGCAACGTAGTACGTCTCGATAAGCTATCTCGATTTATGGGCTAAATTTTAGCTCAATTTTATCTCATTGCACCATTTCAACGATAGGCTATCGTTGTGTTGGATGGTGCTCGCGATCACCCGCAAAGAGAGCAACGAGCTGACGCGAAAGCGCCTCGTCAACGGGACGATCGATCTGCTGCGCGAAAAGGGCGTGGCGGCGGCCACCACGGGGCGGATCGCCAAGGCGGCGGGCATCAAGCAATCGAGCTTCTACGCGCACTTCGCCGATCGGGACGAGGTGCTCGAGGTGGCCGCGGCCGAAATCGGGGGCCGCGTCCTCGAGAAATTGAAACGGCAACACGCGAAACTCGACCCGGCCGACGTCGCGGGCTCGGTGCGGCGCGCGTTCCGGGCCATGGGCACGGCGTTTCTCTCGGAGCCCGAGCTCACGCGCATCTTCCTTCGCCACCGCTCGGACGACACGTCCCCGCTGGGCCGAAGCTTTCGGCGCCTGCTCGATCGCGCGCGGGTGGAGCTCAAAGAGAGCTTTCACCTTTACGGGCTCGCGCCCGAGCCGGCGGTGGCGCAATGCTACGCGGAAATCATCGTGGCATCGACCATGGGCCTGCTCGAAGCGGTGCTCGACGGTCGCGTGCACGATGCCGATGCCGCGCTCGATGTCCTGGGTGGAGTGACCTTCACGGCGCTGCGTGCGCTGCATGAGAAAGGCTGAGACGATGGCGGCTGCAACGACACGTAGAAAATCGTCGACCTTCGAGCGCGTGGCGCGCGGCCCTCTGCGGCTGCTCACGCACTTCGGCGGGGCGGAAATCGCAGAGAAGCTTCGCCTGCGCGGGCCCGCGACGAAAATCCTCTACCACGGTGCCAAGACGGGCATGCGCGCGGCCACCACGGCGGCGAACGCCATCTCGCAGATCGGGAAAAAGCCTGCGGCGCGCTTGAAGCCGTCGGCCGGCTCCGCGCTCTTCGATCCGACGCCGACCGAAGAGCAAACCTTGATGCGCGACACGATGCGGCGCTTCGCCGACGAGGTGCTGCGCCCGGCCGCCCACGCCGCCGACGAAGCGACGAACACGCCCGATGCCATCTTCGAACAGGCGCACGCCCTGGGCCTGGCGCAGCTGGCCATCCCGGAAGCGCTGGGCGGCATGGCCGAATCGCGTTCGCACGTGGCGGGTGCGCTCATCGCCGAGCAGCTGGCGCGCGGCGACATGGGCCTCGCCCTGGCCATCCTCGCCCCGCTCGCCGTGGTCAATGCCCTCGTCGATTGGGGCACCGCCGAGCAGCAGGAGATCCACCTCGCACCCTTCCTCAAGGGCGAAGCCTTCGTGCACGCCTCCCTGGCGCTGCTCGAGCCGCGCCCCCTCTTCGACCCGATGCAGCCGCGCACCGGCGCCGTTCGCTCGAACGATGGCGGGTGGGTCCTCCACGGGGAAAAATCGCTGGTGCCGCTTGCCGAAAGCGCCACCCTGTTCGCCGTGGTCGCCGACGTGCGCGGCCGCGGACCGCAGGTGTTCCTCGTGGATCGCGCCACACAAGGCCTCACCGTCACACGCGAGCCCGGCATGGGGCTTCGCGCTGCGGGGCTCGGGCGCCTTCGCCTCGACGGCGCACGCGTTCCCTCGAGCGCCTTGCTCGGCGGTGATGGCGGAAGCTTCGACATCGGCACCTTGGTCGATCGCGCGCGCATCGCCTGGGGCGCGATGGCCGTCGGCACGGGGCAGGCCATCCTCGATTACGTCATCCCGTACTGCAACGACCGACAAGCGTTCGGCGAGCCCGTGTCGCACCGTCAATCGGTCGCATTTCTCATTGCCGACATGGCCATCGAACTCGAGGGCATGCGCCTGCTCGTGCATCGCGCGGCCAGCTTGGCCGAGCGCGGCACCGGCGTCGCCCGCGAGGCCGCCTTGGCGCGCACGCAGTGTGCGACCAAAGGCATGAAAATCGGCACGGACGGCGTGCAGCTGCTCGGCGGGCACGGCTTCGTCAAGGAACACCCCGTCGAGCGCTGGTACCGCGATCTGCGGGCCATCGCCATCGTCGAAGGCGCACTTTCGGTCTGAGGGAACGCGAACATGAACCTGGAAATCCCGAAAAAACTCCGCCCCATCGTCGAGCAGGCGCGCCTCGTCGCCGAAAACGTCTTCCGCCCCATCTCGCGCAAGTACGACACCGCCGAGCATGCGTACCCCAAGGAGCTCGACATGCTCGCCGCGCTCCTCGACGGCATGAACGAGGGCGGCGGTCGCGCCTCCGCGAGCAACTTGAACCGCGACGACGGCGCACGCGATCCCTCCGCCACCACGAAGAACGGCGGCAACATGATCGGCGTCCTCGGCATGATGGAGCTCTGTTGGGGCGACGTCGGGCTGGCGCTCACCATCCCGCGGCAAGGCTTGGGCAACGCGGCGGTGGCCGCCGTTGGCACGCCGGAGCAAAAGGAGCGCTTCGGCAAAGCCTGGGTGGCCATGGCCATCACCGAGCCGAGCGCCGGCTCCGACTCCGCCGCCATCCGCACCACCGCGCGCCTCGACGGCGACGAGTGGGTCCTTCAGGGCGAGAAGATCTTCGTCACCTGCGGCGAGCGCGCCGACGCTGTCGTGGTGTGGGCCACGCTCGATGCATCGATCGGACGCGCGGCGATCAAGTCGTTCTTGGTGCCCAAGGGCGCGCCGGGCATGAAGGTCGTGCGGCTCGACAAAAAGCTGGGCATCCGCGCCTCGGACACCGCCACCATCGTGTTCGACGACTGCCGCATCCCCAAAGAGAACATCCTGGGCAGCCCCGAGATCGATACGAAGAAGTCGTTCGCGGGCGTCATGAAGACGTTCGACAACACGCGCCCCATCGTCGCCGCCATGGCCGTCGGCGTGGCCCGCGCCGCACTGGATCGCACCAAGGAGATCCTCGCGCGCAGCAACGTCGTCGGGCGCGACGAGCGCCCCGGCCCCAACGCCAACGCCGTCGAATCCGAGCTGCATCGCCTGGAGGCCGAGCTCGAAGCCGCGCGCCTGCTCACGATGAAGGCCGCCTGGATGGCCGACAACGGCATCCCCAATTCGCTGGAGGCCAGCATGGCGAAGGCCAAAGCCGCCCGCGTGGCCAACGAGATCACGCTCCGCTGCGTCGAATGGTGCGGCAGCGTGGGTTACGGCGAAGGGGAGCTTTTGGAAAAGTGGGCGCGCGATTCGAAGATTCTCGACATCTTCGAGGGCACCCAGCAGATCCAGATGCTCATCATCGCGCGCCGGCTGCTCGGCAAATCGAGCGCAGAACTTCGTTGAGTCCGAGGTGGCGCCTGCTTGAAAAAGTTCACGGCGCCGCCTACGTCTTGACGCGACATGTCGAAGCCCACGTTGCTGTTCGATCTCGATGGGACCCTGGTCGATACGGATCCTCTGCATTTTCAGGCCTTTTGCGCGATGTTGGGCGAGTGCGGCGGGCCAGAAATCGATCTCGCGTATTACCAGAAGCACGTCATGGGCGGTGGTGTCCGCGACATCTTTGCCCGGTTGATGCCCCAGCACACGTACGCGGAGCACGTGGGCTTTGCCGGGCGCAAGGAAGCGATCTTTCGCGAAATGGTGGCAACCCCCCCCTCCGGGGGGGGAATCGGCCAGAACCCGAAGCACGGGCGGGGGGGAGCCGCCGGGGGAGCCGTAACGGCAGCCGTAACGGGATCCATCCTCCAGCCCACCCGAGGCCTCCTCACACTGCTCGATTGGGCCAAGTCGCAAGCGATCCGTTGCGGCCTCGTCACCAATGCGCCGCGTGAAAATGCCGGCCTGATGCTCGAGGTGCTGGGCATCGCGCAGTACTTCGAGACGATGGTCATCGCCGAGGAGCTCGCGCACACCAAGCCGCACCCGTTGCCGTACCTCACGGGCTTGAAGGAGCTGGGCGTCTCCGCCGACACGGCGCTGGCCTTTGAGGACTCGCGCTCGGGCGTGCGTGCCGCCACGGCCGCGGGCATCCGGACGGTGGGTATCCGCTCGTCGCTGTCGGACCAAGCGTTGCGCGATGCGGGGGCCGCCTACGCGGTGACGGACTTCGAGGATCCCGTGCTCTGGGCCGAGTTGCGCGCGGCCGCCAGCGGCTATCGACAGGTCCGCGAAACGTCAGTACAAAATGGCGGATGATCGGTGTCATCGGCGGCAGTGGGCTGTATCGGATGGACGACATCGCGGATGCGCGATGGGAGAACGTAACTTCCCCGTTCGGGGCCCCTTCCGATGCGCTGCTGTTCGGGCGCTTGGCCGGGCACGACGTCGTGTTCCTGCCGCGCCATGGTCGCGGGCACCGCATCCCGCCGACGGACATCAACGTGCGCGCCAACATCGACGTTCTCAAGCGCGCAGGGTGCACGCAGATCCTCTCGCTCACGGCGGTGGGCAGCCTTCGTGAGGAGCTTCCGCCGGGCACGCTCGTCGTGGTGGATCAATTCATCGACCGCACCTTTGCGCGCGTAAAGTCCTTCTTTGGCCCGGGCTTCACCGGGCACGTCTCGCTGGCGGAGCCGGTCTGCGGGCGCATGGGCGACGCCACCACGGAGGCCGCGAAGTCGCAGCGGATTCCGGTGAGCCGCGGCGGCACGTACATCGTCATGGAGGGTCCGCAGTTTTCGACGCGGGCCGAGTCGGAGTTGTACCGCTCGTGGGGTTGCTCGGTCATCGGCATGACGGCCATGCCGGAGGCGAAGCTCGCGCGCGAGGCGGAGATGTGCTTCTGCACCGTGGCCATGGTCACCGATTACGACTGCTGGCACACGGCCCACGGCGCGGTGACCGCGCACGCGGTGGCCGAGGTGATGGCCGGCAACGTGACCCACGCGCAGAACCTGCTGCGCAATGTCGTGCCGGCCCTCGCGGGCGTGGGCACGTGCGATCGCGGTTGCCACACGGCGCTGGAAGGGGCGGTGATGACCGCACCGGAGATGTACGATCCGGCGCTGGTGAGCAAGCTGGATGCCGTGTGCGGGCGCTTTCTTGGGAAGGGGAAAAACTGATGGGACGAGAGCTTTTCGGTAAGGGGCCCGATGGAGAGGACGTCCATCGTTACGTGCTGTCCAACGATGCGGGCGTCTCGGTCGACGTCATCGGCTACGGCGCCACCATCACGGCGGCGCACGTGCCCGATCGCACGGGCACGAAGCGCAACGTGGTGCTCGGCTTTTCGTCTCTCGCGCCGTATCTCGGACCGCACCCGGCGCTGGGCGCGGTGATGGGGCGCTTTGCCAACCGCATCGCGGGCGGCAGGTTCACCTTGGACGGCACGGTGTACAAGCTGCCGATCAACAACAATGGGAATACGCTCCACGGCGGCAAGCGCGGGTTCGATCGCTACACCTGGCGCGAGGTCGAGTTCGACGCTTCGAGGGCGCGCCTGGTTCTCGGGCATACGAGCCCGGACGGCGACGAGGGCTTCCCCGGCACCCTCGACGTGCGCGTGACGTACACGCTCACCGCGAAAAACGAGCTGTGCATCGATTACTTCGCCACCACGGACAAGCCCACGGTGGTCAACCTCACGAACCACGCGTACTTCAATTTGTCCGGCGAGGGCACGGGCGACATCCTCGATCACGAGCTGGTCATCTTCGCCGACAGCTTCGCGCCGGTGCATCGCAACCAGATCCCCCTAGGCGAGCTCCAAGACGTGACGGGTACGCCGCTCGATTTCCGCCAGGCCACGCCCATCGGCGCGCGCATCCGCCAAGGGCACGAGCAACTCGTGCGCGGCATGGGCTACGACCACTGTTACTTCCTCAAGAAGCCCGCCGGTACGCCCGCCGATCAACCGATCCACGCGGCGCGGGTGCGAAGCCCGAAGACGGGCATCGTGCTCGACACGTACACCACGGAGCCCGGTGTCGAGTTCTTCACCGGCAACGTCTTCGATGCGACCCTCGTGGGCCCGAGCGGCTCGGTCTACCGCCAGACCGATGGCCTCTGCCTGGAGACGCAGCACTTCCCCGACTCCCCGAACCAGCCCGCGTTTCCCTCGAGCGTGCTGCGCCCAGGCACGCCGTTCACGAGCCGCACGATTTACCAATTCGGCGTGTCCGACTAGTGGCTGCAACTCACGGATTGTCAGGGATCCGAATGTTTGGCCGTCTTGCGTAGGAATAGAGCTGCCCGATCCCTAGCAACACAAGCACGGTAAGAAGACCCACTAGCGCCAACGCCCCCGCGATCGCGGGGGTTTGACGAAACGCGCGCCAGCGCCAACGGTGCCGTCCCGCCATGAGCTCGGAGACGCGGCGTTCGAGCGCCACGTGCTCGCGCTCGAGACGTTCACACCGTGCGCGCAACATCGGCGCGTTATCGCGAGGATCCGGGTGCACGATACTCGTCCATTGGGACTTGGACATCGTCCGGGGTTCCGAATTTCCCGTCCGCCCCCGCGCTGATCACGATGGTTTCGTCGTCGTCGCATTGGATGCGCAACGTCGTTCCCCACTCATCGATATACCGGGTGCTCGAATCGAGTTGACGATCGGCTTTCAGCTGTTCCACGCTAGGGCACGCGTCGCTCGCCGTCGTGCGCCAGAGCTGCGCCGCCTGCCGCGCCTTGGCCGCAATCGAGCGCGTCGACACGCGTTGCGCATGGCCAAATTGTCGCTCGCACTCGAGCACCGCGATGCCACAAACAACGACCACGAGCGCCACCGGCCATGCGATGGCAACGGTCCGACGAAACGCGTACCAGAACCACCGACGCCGTTCGGCCAGGAGCTTGGCGATTCGGCGTTCGAGCCTCGCATTGTCGCCTTCGAGGCGCGCGCATCGTGCGCGCAAGGAGGGCGCGTCGTCTCGATAAGCAGACTCCATGTGGCGAATGTAGCATCGGGATCCCCGCTTCTATTCCGTTGGAGACTCTAGAGGCGCGTCTCGCGAAGGATCCGCGAGGATACGACGCGGGTGGCACGAGCACCGATGTTCTCCACGCTGCACGTGCCCTCGACCATGAGCTTCACAATGTTCGCGGACGCCAACGCCGCGCTGCCAGAATGGGAATCCATATCGACGCGGTCGCCCTTCACGGCCGGGTGCATTTCGCACACTTTGTTGCGGTGGCTCGCGGTAACCCCCTTCAGCGAGACCCCCACCTCGTTGCCGAGGGCGGTGGGCGACACGCCGTCCGGGTATTGCTCGCGCGCCTCGACTTCGACCGCGACGCGCAACCCCTTGGCGCCGGAAGGAATGCGCACCTGCTTGCGGGCGAGGTGCGCGCGAATGGCGTCCACCAACCGGGTCCAACCCTGAAAATCCGTGCTCGCAGAGAGCAATTGAACGTGGAGCCCGCCGGACGACTCCACCACGACGTCGAACGTCGCCGTTCCCACGATGGGGGCGTCCGTGGTGCGTGCCGCGGCCTCGATGGCCAGTTTGACGGGGCCGCCGCGGCCCATTCCGAGTTTCACGTCTTGCTGATCGAGGGCCTCGACCAGACCTCCCGTCGTCGACGGACGCTCGTCGGCGGGAACGTCGATTCTCGCGCCGCGATCCAACGCGAAACCCGTCACGACACGGGATGGCTCGTCGAAGGGTGAGAAGGTCCACGCCTCCCCCGCAGGCGCCACGAGGCTACGCGCCTCGTTCTCGTGCGGTGCACCGCGCTCGGGTGCAATTCGACGCGCAGGCGACGCGGCGTGCGTTACCTCGGTTCCGGACGTGGCGCCGGGGAGTGGAATCGCGCCGGGTTCCAAGTCCAAAAAGAACGCTTCGCCGACCTCCATTGGTTCGGCCAATTCCAATGCAGCAGGGCACGATGCGAAGCCTTTCCAAATGGCAAATAGCACCGCGGTGTGGACACCACACGCCAACGCCAACGAAACACGTCCAATTCGGTCCTGCAGGATTCGCATCGCCCGTAGACGACGGAACCCGCAAGCCAATGGCTTTCATTCCGCAAATGACCATTTGTGATCTCGCCGAAAGACGTCGCCTTGCGCCATCGCCCCAACACCGCAATAGTCTCACCGTGTTGGACGAAACGAACCGCACTCGACGGAGGAAAAATGCACCGGGGAGCGCGGGCCGAGATCTGCTGCTCACACCCGAGAACCTCGTCGCGAATACCGTCGTCGCCATCCACCATCTCTTCGGGCACGGCGCGACCAAGGACGTGCATGGCTCGCCCATTCCCATGGGTCTGCGCCAGCCCTTGGGAACTCAGGAAGGAGATGGCTACTGGGACTTTTTCCACCCCGCACCGTACGTCATGTTGTCCATCACGGATTGTACGTACAGGGCTCCCCATTGGACTCCCGTACAGGGCGAGAATGTGTTCAAGGTCCGCCTCGTATGCTCGGGTAAGTTGCTCGACGCCGACGGAAATCCCATCGTCACCGGTCCGGGGATGTTCAATTCGTACCATCCATGCGGTGTCGATTCGGGCTACTTCATCGATGCCGGCGCTCCGACGAAATTCATCGTCCTCCATTTCTTTCCCGAGGCCATTTCCGAAACCTTGGGCTTGTCCATGGACGAACTCCCGAGCTTCCTGGCGAAACCGCTGATGGGAATGGAGTCGGAGATTGCGCGTGACGTGGGCCCTTTGAGCCCGGCTATGCTCGAGACGGCGCGCGAGGTGTTCGAGTCCCGCCACCTGTTCTCGGGGGGATACCAGCGCAACTTTTTACGGGCCAAATGCCTCGAAATTCTCACACGCGTGACCAGCGAGGCGAGAGATGCCGAATTTCGAGAAGGAGCTGTACTCGAATTCAGCGCGCGGGATCGCCAAGCCGTGGCCGATGCTTGTGAACACCTCGCGCTTCATTACGGCAAACCGCCATCGATTCGCGCACTCGCGCGCCGTGTGGGGATGAGCGGAACGCAATTGAAGCAAGCCTTCAGGCATCTCACCGGCACCACGATCTATGCCTTCGTGCTGGACGTGCGGATGCGCCGAGCCTCCACCATGTTGCGCGCGGGGGAGCATTCGATCAGCGAAATCGCCTATGCCGTCGGCTATTCTTATCCGGCCAACTTCAGCCTTGCGTTCAAACGGCACTACGGATTTCTGCCCCGCGCGTTGAAGCCTCGGCACCGAGGCTGAACGTGCATTGGCCGTCGTCGCGCAATGTTCTTTGGGCCGATGCCATGATTCCTGGGGCGCGGGCAGTGCTATCGAATGGGGCGTGAGTATCCGATCCGTATTCTTCCGAGCCGCCGCCGTGATCCTGGGAATGGGCTGCGTGTCCAGCCAGCCGAGCGCAGGGAATGGTTCCAGTTCCGAAACCAGGTGGTACCTCACCAACGTGACGGTGCTCGACGGCACCGGAGCGGCGCCCCGTGCAGGAATGACCATCGTCATTTCGGCGCAGCGCATCGTCGACATCGTGCCCAGCGATGGTCGACCACCGACGTCGGATGGCACCGTCGTGGATGGCCACGGACGGTTCGTCATGGCGGGGCTGTGGGACTCTCACGTTCACGCCCTGAACAACGATGCCGACGTCCAACTTTACATTGCCATGGGCGTCACGGGCGTGCGCTACATGTGGGGCTTCCCCGAGATGCATGTCTGGCGCTCGGAGATCGATGCGGGCAAACGATTGGGCCCCCGCTCGCTCATCGCCAGCCCGATCTTCGATGGAGTGCCCGTCTTCCACACAGGCTCCGTGGGCATATCGAACGAGGCGGAGGCTCGCACCGCCGTTCGGCAGGCGAAGAGCGAGGGCGCCGATTTCATCAAGGTTTACTCCTTTCTGACACCAGCAAACTACTCGGCCATCAGCGACGAAGCCTCCAAGTTGGGACTTCCCGTCGCCGGACATATTCCTGATCTGGTACCGGCGGGAACGGCTTCGGCTGCGGGACTGCGCACCGCCGAACACCTCTATGGCATACCCGAGGCAACGTCGAGCCGGGAAGCGGACGCACGTGGACTGCTGGCCGCCGCCCTCGAGGATTGGAGCAAGCTTGCGAGCCCCACGCCGGCGGAAAGGGCCGCGTTTCTTCGCCGCCGCGAGGCGGCAACCCTGCTGGCCGCGCGCTCTTATGACGAGAGCAAAGCCTCGGCGTTGTTCCAGCAGCTGAAAGACAACGGCACCTGGCAAACGCCCACGTTGACCGTGCTTCGCGCGACGGGGCTCTTGGATGGGAAGGTGGGGGATGCGAATGGCCTGCGCTACGTCCCTCCGCGCTTGCTGGCATTTTGGGAAGGCTTCATCGCCAATTTTCGGGCGTCGCACGGCGAACAGGGCGTGGCGGAGGCCAAGGAGCTCTACGAGCTTCAGCTTCGCCTCACCGGCGCCATGCATCGCGCGGGGGTCGGGCTCCTCGCCGGCACCGACGTGGTGAATCCATACTGCATCGCCGGCTTCGGATTGCACGACGAGCTGGAGCTGCTGGTCCAAGCGGGGCTGACGCCTATGGCCGCGCTGCAAACGGCGACGGTCAATCCGGCGCGGGCGTTCGGCCTGTCGGATTCAATGGGAACCGTCACCGCAGGCAAGGTGGCCGACTTCGTCGTGCTCGATGCGAATCCGCTCGACGACATCCGCAATACCCGAAGCATCGACGCGGTGGTCGTGCGCGGGCGGCTCATTTCCCACGAGGAGCGTCAGAAGATCTTGGCCGACGTGGAGGCTCGGGTTCATGCGCCGGCAGACGCAGGAACGAGTCCTCAGGAGCACGAAGGGCCTTAACGGAGGTCGACGATGGCGTCGGCGACCTGCTCGACGCTGTCGACACGCGGGACGTCGGGGTATAGGCCGGGGTAGTGCAGGAACGGATCGAGGAGCGCGGTGCGGATGCCGGCCGCGCGGGCGCCGGCCACGTCGGTGGCGAAGGTGTCGCCGAGATGCAGGGCGCGATCCGGTGAGATGCCGAAGGCCTCCGTCGCGAAGGTGAAGATGCGCGGATCGGGCTTGGCCACGCCCACGACGCCGCTGTCGACGACCCGGTCGAAACAGGCGAGGATGCCCAGCTCCTCGAACAGCGCGGCAAGCCGCCCTTCCGAATTGCTGATGATGGCCACCTTCACGCCGGCCGCACGAAGTCGCGAAACGGCGGCGGGAAGGCCCTCCGGCACGCGCGAGTACAAATTGAAGCGCAGATGCTCCGCCCAGAGCGCAGCGAGAAGCTCGGGCACGCGCACGCGGGGGATGCGGCCACCGAGGGCCAGGATGGTACCCATCACCTTGCCCCACTCGGCGCCGCCGGGTTCACCCTGGTGGGCCCACTCGAACGCGACGACCTCGCCCGATCCATCGCCGGCGAGCCCTCGCTTGGCCGAGCCCTCCGCCTTCACCAGCTCGGAAAGCTCGACCTCCACACCGCGCGATTCCAAGAATCGCGCGATGCGGGCATGGTCGAGAAAAACGACCGTGTTGCCAGCGTCGAGGCACAGAAGATCGACGCGCTCGACGAGGGCGCGATCGATCACGTGATCGAGAGAAGCTTCGACAGCGGCGTGTACTCGAGCTTGTGCGCTTGCGCGACCGGCTCGCAGGTCACGTGACCCTGGTACGTGTTGATGCCCTTGGCCAGCGCCGGATCTTCGCGAACGGCGGCGACGAGGCCCTTGTCGGCGATCTTCACGGCGTACGACGACGTCGTGTTGGTCAGCGCCCACGTGCTCGTCTGCGCCACCGCGCCCGGCATGTTCGCCACGCAGTAGTGGACGACACCGTGCACTTCGTAGGTCGGGTTGTCGTGCGTCGTCGGACGGCACGTCTCGATGCAGCCGCCTTGATCGACGGCGACGTCAACGACGACCGAGCCCGGCGTCATGCGGCCAATGAGCTGCTCGCTCACCAGCTTCGGCGCGGCCGCGCCCGTGACCAGCACGGCGCCCACCACGAGGTCCGCGCGGGTGACCGCTTCTTCGATGTTCGTCGGGTTCGAGTACAGGGTCTCGATCGCGCCGCCAAACACGTCCTCGAGGTACGCCATCGTGTGGGCGCGAACGTCGAGCACGGTGACCTGCGCGCCCATGCCGATGGCGATCGTCGCGGCATTCTGACCGACGACGCCGCCGCCGAGGATGACCACGCGGCCGCGGCGCGTACCCGGCACGCCGCCGAGGAGAACGCCCTTGCCGCCGTGCTCCTTCTGGAGGCACATCGCACCGACCTGCACGGCCATGCGACCGGCCACTTCGCTCATCGGGCGGAGCAGCGGCAGCGAACCGTCGGCGAGCTCGATGGTCTCGTAGGCGACGCCCGTCACCTTCGACTTCACCAGCTGGCGCGTCAGCTCCGGCTCGGGGGCCAGGTGGAGGTACGTGTAGAGAACCAGCCCTTCACGGAAGAAGCCGTACTCCGCGGGGAGCGGCTCCTTGACCTTGACGACCATCTCCGCACTCCACGCGTCCGCCGCCGTCGGAACGATGGTTGCGCCTTGCGCGACATACTCGGAATCCTTGATGCCGCTCCCCTCCCCCGCCCCTTTTTCGATGAGGACTTTGTGACCGTGCGTGGTGAGCATGCGGACACCAGCGGGGGTCATGCCAACTCGATACTCGCGGGTCTTAATCTCTTTCGGGACGCCAACAATCACGGGAAAACTCCTTTTGCCGCGGCCAAGTCTTTCGGTCTTAAGAGCGGCGGCGCGGACAGTATTCGAAATTCGATGCGTCGGCGAGACGCCAATGCATGAAGCAACGCGTTACCCGTGCTAGTCACGGCAACGCGCCGCGTACCCCTCCGATCTTTGGCTCGGGAAAACCCTACTCGTGTACTCCCTCGTTCGTCCGCTTCTGTTCACACTCCCGCCCTCCCAGGCTCACGCCTTCGCCATGGCCGCGCTTGCCCCCGTCGAGCACGTCGCCCTGTTTCGAGGGCTCACGCGGGCGATGTTCGGCGTCCATCGGCCCGAGCTCGCGACGCGCACGATGGGGCTCGATTTCGCGAACCCCGTGGGGCTCGCGGGGGGCTTCGACAAGAATGCGCGGCGGGCTCGTGCGCTCGCGGCGCTGGGCTTCGGGCACCTGGAGCTTGGCACGGTCACCGCGCACGCGCAGGCGCCGAATCCCACGCCAAACCTGTTTCGGTTGCCGCGCGACCAGGCGCTCATCAACCGGCTCGGCTTCCCCAACGACGGTGCGGATCCCGTCACCGCGCACATCGAGCGTGTGCGCCCCGCGATCCCCGTGCCCATCGGCATCTCCATCGGCAAGTCGCGCGTGGTGCCGCTGGATCCCGTGGAGGGGGTCGTGGCGGATTACCTGGCGAGCTTCCGCGCCGCCCGCGGAAAGGCGAACTTCGTCGTGGTGAACGTGTCGTCGCCGAACACCGCCGGTCTTCGCGCCATGCAGGGCCAGGAACTCGCGCGCACCTTGTTGGGCGCATTGGCCGCGGAAAACAAGGCGGGTGCGCGCGTGCCGCTGCTCGTCAAAATCGCGCCCGATCTGAGCGACGACGAGCTGGAAGCGCTGCTGGCCGTCGCCGGCGAATGCGAGCTCGACGGCGTGGTCGCGACCAACACGACCATTGCCCGCACGGGCCTCGCCACGGACGCCGCCACCGTCGAGGCGATCGGCGCCGGGGGCCTCAGTGGGCCGCCTGTTCGGGCACGCGCCCTGGAGATCGTCCGACGTGTTCGCGCGCGACTGGGCCCCGCGCGCACGGTCATCGGCGTCGGGGGCATCGACTCGACCGAGCACGCACTGGCGATGATGCGCGCGGGCGCAAACCTCGTGCAGCTCTATACCGGCTTCATCTACCGAGGTCCGGGGGTCGTGCGCTCCATCGCGCGCGGCCTCGCCGACGCGGTCACGCAGGCCGGCGCCACATCGCTGGCGGAGTTCACGCGGGCGTCGTGGCCATCGACGTGACGACCTCCTTGAGGCATTGCGCAAAGGCGCGCACCCGCGGGCTGATGTCGCGCCGCGACGGATAAACGAGGTACGCCGGCGCGATTTCCGCGCCCCACCATTCGGGCAGTAGATGCACCAACGCACCGCCCTGCATCTCGGCAGCGCAAAGGTGCACCGGCAAAATGGCGATGCCCGCACCGTCGAGGGCTAGCCGTTTGAGCAAGGTCATGCTGTCCGAGCTGACCAGCGCCGACCGCTCCTTCAGCGCCTTCACCAAAGGCAGCCCCAGCACGCGCCGCCCATCCTTGCCGATAAAGGGCAGCACATCGTGCGACCCGAGATCCGCGTGCCGCTCGGGCCTGCCGCGCGCCTGGAGGTAGCGCGGGCTGGCGAACAGCCCGAAGGGCACGTCGCCCAGCTTGCTCGCCACGCGTCCGGCGCTACCTGGATCGCCACCGCGGATCGCCAGGTCGACGTTGTCGGCCACGAAGTCCACGACCCGGTTCGTGAGCAGCACGTCGAAGCGCACGCGCGGATGGCGCGCATGGAAGGCCAAGATGGCGCGGCTCAAGATCTCGTGCGGGTACTCGGCCGGCGCCGTCAGCCGGATCGACCCCGAGAAACGACGCTCCCCGCCGCCGGCGTCCGCCGCGAGCAGCGTCTCCACCGCCTCCGCGACCGTCGCATGGTACGCGCGCCCCGCGTCCGTGAGCGCCACCTTCCGCGTGGTGCGCCGCAAAAGCCGCACACCGAGATGCGTCTCCAACGCGCCGATGCGCGCGCTCACCGTGGAGCGAGGGATCTCCAGCGCGCGCGCCGCTCCCGCGAAGCTGCCATGGCGCACGACCATGACGAAGGCCAGCGCCTGATTCAGGTCCAGCATTGTCCATTCCGTTGGTCAGTGCAGGCAATGAGCCGCCAATGCCGACGCCATGCGCGGCGCCTTACATCGTCTCGAGAAAGGAAGGACACCATGATCACCCGTTGGGGATTCATTTACCTCGGTCCGGGCTCCGATCCGGTCGCCGATCGCATCGACGTCGAGCGCGGAGGCCTGCGCACCACCATCGTCCCCGTGCCAGATGCCGAGGGCGCCGTAAAGGCCGCCGTCGAGCTGGTCGACGCCGGAGCACAGCTCATCGAGCTTTGCGGTGCCTTCGGCCCCGTGGGGGCGGCCCGAGTCCTCGAGGCCACGGGCGGCCGCGTTCCCGTCGGATGCGTGGCCTACGGCGCCGAGTCCATCCCGATGCTGGCCGCCGCCATCGCGTGACTGCGGTCAGGGACTCGGAAGAACGCGCGCCAGGATCGTTTTGACGATTTCCTCTTTGCGGTCGTGCACGAACTCGGGCGAGCGCACGTCGACGGACCAGAGGGTGCGCACCAGGCGCTCGTCCTGCACCGTGATCCACACCAGGGCGAGCGTCGAGATGCAGAGGTGCCGCGGGTGCACGTCGCTCTTGAGGTAACCCTTCTGGATCAACGCCTCGATCAACCCGACGACGGCGTCGAACACCGGCTTCGTCTTCTCGTGCATCACCTTGCGGATCAACGCATCGGGCACATCATCGGGGATGTCCCCATCGCTCGCCGCCGCGGAGGCGTGCCGCATGATGGCGTACACCATGCGGTGCTTCACCGATTGCCACATGAGCAAGTCGACGAACGCGCGCACCAACTCGGGGATGCGCGTCGCGTCCAGCGGCTCGGTGAATCGGTGAACGACGTCCCAGCTCTCCAGGCTCATCGCGTCGAGCGCGCGCTCGATGACCTCGCGGTAGAGGCCCCGCTTGTCGTCGAAGTAATGATGAATCAAGGCCTGCTGCACGTCGGCCGAGCGCGCAATTTGCCCAAGCCTGGCCCCGTCGTATCCTTTTTTCGCAAACTCGACTTCGGCGGCATTCAAGATCCGCTGCCGCGTCTCCGCCGCGTTGCGTTCGCGGCGCGACGGGGCCGCGCCGGATCCCGTTCCGGCGTCGGCAACGCGGAGCGCTCCTGAGCTTCTACTGTTACGCACTCGGATCCCAACTCTCGTATTCGATGACCCCCAGCTCCTCGAAGCCGCGTCGAACGTACGGCGTGAGGAGGCCGAGCCGTTTGACGTTGGGGACGATCTTGGTGAAGAGCAGCTTGCGGAAAAACTGCATGGCTTCGCTGCGTTCGGACAACTCCTCACATTCCTTCTGAGGCAATCCCAACCGCTCGTACACCTCCTGGCCCAGGAACCGGTCGCGCAAAAGCCGCGAGCCTTGGATCACGAAGTCTTCGCGATCGCGCAGCTCGTTCGGGGGCATGTCCTTGTACGTGTCCTTGAGCGCGAGCACACCGAAGGCCACGTGCCGCGATTCGTCCTGCATGATCATGTGGGTGATCTGCTTGATGAGCGGCTCGTTGCTCATCTGATGGATGAACCCAAACGCCCCGAGCGCCACGCCCTCCACGAGGATCTGCATGCCCAAGTATTTGAAGTCCCACCGCGAGTCGGTGAGAAGCGTATCGAGCAGTTGCTTCAGATACGGGCTGATCGGATAAACGAGCTCGTACTTCTCGCGAAGGTAGCGGTCGTAGACCTCCACGTGGCGAGCTTCGTCGAACACCTGGGCGGCGGCGTAGAACTTCGCCTCCGAGGTGGGGGCACAGTTGACGATCTGCGACGTTGCCAAGAGCGCGCCCTGTTCGCCATGGAGGAAGTTCGAAATCATGTAACTTGCCATGTGGCGCCGCAGGTTCGGGATGCCCTTGTCCCGCTCCAGCTTTTCCCAGATGTGCGTGCCATAGAGCGGGCTCATGGTATCCGGGAAGTACGGCCCTTCGGGATCGACGTTCGTGTCCCAAGGCAGATCCTTACTGCCATTCCACATCAAGTCTTTTGATTTCTCATAAAGAACTCGTAAATCCAGCCGCGAGGTCGCGTAATCCCATGTGTAGGACATGGGAAAGGCAACTTCGATTTGCTCGATCCCATGAGGGCCTTCCTTCGCGGGCTTGGCGCTGTCTTGCGCGATGCGGGCGTAGGCGGTGGGGCCATGCGAATCGGTCGGGTTCGGCACGTTGCTCATGGATGCCTCCTCAATTGATTTTTTGATCAATTGCCCGCCGGAGTCAAGCTACAGCGGAAAAAGGTGGGATACGCGCGCGACCGGAGGGACGCCGCGGGCCTCCATGCTACAGATGGCGGCCATGCCTGACTTTTTCGATCTCTCCCGGCACCTGACCCCCGAAGAGCGAGCGATCCGAGACACGGTCCACGCCTTCGTCGATGCGCGCGTATTGCCGATCATCGGCGAGCACTTCGAGCGCGGCACCTTCCCGACGGAGCTCACCAAAGAGATTGCCGACTTGGGATTGCTAGGGTGCAATCTACAAGGATATGGCTGCGCTGGTTTGAGCGACATCGGCTACGGGCTCGTGATGCAAGAGCTCGAGCGCGGCGACTCCGGCGTGCGCAGCTTCGCCAGCGTGCAAGGCAGTTTGGTGATGTACCCCATTCATGCCTTCGGCTCGGAAGAGCAAAAAGAGCACTATTTGCCAAAGATGGCCAAAGGCGAAATCATCGGCTGCTTCGGATTGACCGAGCCGGATTTCGGGTCGAACCCCGCAGGCATGCGCACCGTGGCCATCGAAGACGGCGACAGCTACGTGCTCAATGGCACGAAGCGCTGGATCACAAACGGCAACGTGGCCCAGGTGGCGCTGGTTTGGGCGAAGGTCGGCGGCGTGAACGGTGAGGTTCACGGCTTCTTGGTCCCCACCGACACGCGCGGCTTCGAAGCGCGCACGATCCACAAGAAAATGAGCCTCCGCGCCAGCGTGACCAGCGAATTGATTCTCGAGGACGTGCGCGTGAAGAAGGACGCCATCCTGCCGGGCGTGCGCGGCATGAAGGGGCCGCTTTCGTGTCTGACGTCCGCGCGCTTCGGCATCGCGTGGGGCGTCATCGGTGCGATGCAAGCCTGTTTCGATTGCGCGTTGGACTATTCGAAGCACCGCGTCCAATTCGCGGGCAAGCCCATCGCCTCGCATCAATTGGTGCAGCAAAAGTTCGCCGAGATGCTGACGCTGATCTCGAATTCGCAATTGCAGGCGTTGGAAGCCGCGCGCCTGAAGGCCGAGAAGAAGATGCGCCCGCAGCACGTGAGCATGATCAAGCGCCACAACGTGCACGCCGCATTGCAAATCGCCCGCACCTGCCGCGATATCCTCGGCGGTAATGGGATTACCCTGGAATATCCGATCATGCGGCACCTGTGCAACCTCGAGACGGTCTTCACCTACGAGGGCACGCACGACGTGCACACGCTGATTCTCGGCCAAGACGTCACGGGCATCGCCGCGTTCGAATGATCGCAGTTTGAGGTCGTCCCGGACAGGGCGAAACTGTCCGGGACAGGGGGCTGATGCGGCGTTTCCGCGGGAATGCCGGAGTATTTTGGTGGTATGGCGGCTGCACTTGGCGAGGGCATGGGTCATAATTCCGCCATGGAGCGCACGGACCAGATCGAACCGGTTCACGGTCCTTATACGTGGGACGACTTCATCAAGCTGGATGAGGACGATCTTCGCGAGCTGATCGATGGCGAGCTCGTGGAGGTCGAGGTGCCGGGCTTACCGCATGAACATATCGTCGCCCATGTGGTGACGGAACTCAGGGTTTGGGCGAAACAGAACGGCGGACGCGTTTTCCCGTCGGGAGTCAAGGTGTACATCAGCGAACGGCGTGGCGTCATGCCAGACGCTCAGTACTACGCGAAGGACCATCCGGCTGCGCAGCGGCCTGTCGAGCGTCGCGTGCGGCGTTCCCCCGACCTTGCCGTGGAAGTGCTCTCGCCCTCGAGCCGGCGTATCGATCGCGTGGTTAAACTCGGCTATTACGCCAGCGTCGGCACGCTGGAATATTGGCTCATCGATCCAGAAGCCCAGACGCTCGATCGATATCTTTTGAAGAAGGGCCACTACATCCTGGCCGCTTCCCTGTCCGGTGCCGACGTTTTTCGACCGGAAACGTTGCCTGGGTTCGAATTGAGCTTGGGCGAGATTTGGCCAACCGAAGAAGATCAGCAATTCTACGATGTGATTGATGAACCCTCGCCGGACCTTCCTGCCCGCCTCCCGGACGAAGATCCGTAAACCTCACCCCATGAACGTCGTGTCGAGGGCGCCGACTTTGCGGAGTGCTTCGAACAGGGCGATGCCCACGGCATTGGCCAGATTGAGGGAGCGGACGGCGCCCAGGGTGGGGATGGCCACGACCCGGTCGGCGTGGGCTTCCAAGAGCTCTTCGGGCAGCCCGACGCTTTCGCGACCGAAGACGAGGGCGTCACCGGGGGCGAAGTCGGCCTCGAGGTAGCTGCGCGTGGCGACGGCGCTGAAGAGGTGGAGCTTGCCCGGGGTGGGGCCCTCCTTCGCGAAGGCGTGCTGGAAGTGCGAGAAATCCAGGTGGCGGCGAACGTCGACCAGGTGCCAATAGTCGACACCGGCGCGGCGCACGCTGTGCTCGTCGATGCGGAAGCCCAAGTTTCCGACCAGGTGCAGAGGTGAACCGGTGGCCGCGCCAAGGCGGGCGATATTTCCCGTGTTGGGAGGGATCTCCGGCTCCACCAGCACGATATGAAAGGGGTTTTGCACGGGATGCGCCCGAAGGCGCGGCGTTTTGTCGGTCGAAGGGGGCACGGTCCGCGTGCAAATAGCACGTGCCACGCCGTGCTACGCTAGGTGGATGCAGAACGCGCTCGCGACGCCCCTGGAAACGGTGCCTCGTGTCCCGGCGGAGGTCGAGCGCTTTCGTGTCGAATACCGCAAGGAGAACGTCGGCCCTCGCTACAGCGGGTGGTTGCACTTCGGATTCACCAGCGTGGGCTCCCTCGCGGTGTTGGGCTTCGCCATCTCCCGCGTGCACGACGTCGCACCGCTCGAGTGGCTCACGCTGCCCATCGCGTTTCTCTTCGCCAACGTGTGCGAGTACTTCGGCCACAAGGGTCCGATGCACCGGCCCAAGCCAGGCATGGGCCTGCTCTTTCAGCGGCACACGCGCGAGCACCACCACTTCTTCACCCACGATGCGATGGCCTACGAGTCCTCGCGCGACTTCAAGATGGTGCTCTTTCCCCCGGTGATGCTCTTCTTCTTCCTCGGGGTCATCGCCACGCCGGTCGCGGGACTTCTCTTCCTGGTGTCCACCGCAAACGTGGCCTGGCTCTTCATCGTGGTCGCCATGGGCTACTTTTTGACCTACGAATGGCTTCACTTCATCTATCACCTGGACGAAGGCTCGTTCGTGGGTCGCTTGCCGATGGTGAAAGTCCTCAGACGACACCACCAGAGACATCACGACAAGGCGCTCATGGGGAGGTGGAATTTCAACATCACATTCCCAATCAGCGATCGGGTGTTCGGCACGTACTACGTTGAAAATCGGCGCGAGTAAGCGCAAACGTCCCGCCGCGGCCCACTGATCTTGTGAGCGTCATGTGCGCCTCATGTGCGCGCAGGCCGAAAGATCGGCCAGCGGGAGGGCGGGAGCGGGTGGTAGGCTCGCGGGCCGACATGAGCACTCCCGTGGCCCCCGAACTGCGCAATCGCAACTGGCTCATCAACCCTCGTTTCCAGCTCAAATACACAGGGATGCTGGTTGGGGTCGTCGCCTTCGTCATGCTGGCCCTGGGCTTCGTCATCGGCAAGACGGCCAACACGGCCGCCGAGTACGCCCAGCTCGCAACGATGCAGGCGGAGAAGGCGATGAAGGAGTCGCAGGTCAATTCGCAGCTCACGCGCGAGAGCGTCCTTATGAGCGGCAATCCCGAGCTCCTCAAGGTCGTCGAGGAAGGGCTTTCCGAGACCGACCGTCAGGCGGAAGCCAACCTGCAAGCCGTCCAGAGCAACCGCGCGGCCATTGAAATGCAGCGCAAAATGGTCTTTGCCGTGCTCATTTTCGCCGGGGTGGCGCTCACGGTGGTGCTCACCATCATGGGCGTGTTCATCACCCGCCGCGTGGTTGGGCCCGTGCACAAGATCAAGCGTCTGCTCCGCCGTGTGGGCACCGGCCGTCTCGTGGTGACCGAACGGCTCCGCCGCGGGGACGAGCTCGAAGACCTGTTCGACACCTTCATGCAGATGACCTGGTCGCTCAAAGCTCTGCAAACAGGCCGCATCGCCACCTTGGACGCGACCATGCGCAAGGCGGAAGCGACCGGCGCCTCGCCCGAGGTGCTCGATGGGCTGCGCGTGCTGCGCGCGCAAATGGTCCTCGGTCTCACCAAACGACTCACGCGGACGTCCATCGTATGAAGGGCGAGGCACTCATCCGCGAGACGGTCGAGACGGTCTGCGAGCTGTTCGAGCGCGGAGATTACAACCCTACCGCCATTATCGACTTGGGTGTGCTCGTCGCCAACGCCGACGGCACCATCGACGATGACGAGGTCGAGGCCCTGCGCCTCATCTTTGGGCGCCTGCTGCGCACCCAGCTCGACGTGGACCTGGTCAGTCCTCTTATCGTGGCAAGCCGAGAGGTCATCGATGCCGCAGGGGTAGGCTCGCGCCTCCGCTTGATTGCCGAGATCCTCAAAGACTGCGACGCCGTCGAGGAAGGCGTGATTGTCGCACTAGGAATCGCCTATTCGAGCGAAGGTTTCTCGGCGTCCGAACGCACCCTGATCGGCTCCTTGGCGCAAGCTTGCAATCTGCCATCCTCGCGCCTGGAGGAACTCATCGAAACTGTTCGCCTTGCGGTAGAGGCTCCGTAAGGCGAAGATTATTGTCATGGCTGACAAGGGGCGCTGGTCGATCGTCAACCCAGCGGGCGAAGAGGTCACGTTCGAATCGCGCGACGATCTGAAACGAGCGGTGCTCGACGACGAGATCGAGCCGCATGCCGAATCGATTCCACCCGATCCGCCGGCCGAAGCCGCGCCGGCGGATGCCGCGCCGGCCGAAACCGCGCCGGCGGATGCCGCGCCGCCCGAAGCCGCGCCACCCGAAGCCGCGCCGGCCGAAGCTGCACGGCCCGACGAGCGACCCGCGGTCACGCAGAGCAATCGCCCCACGCCTTTCATGGGCGAGGCCGAGGTGCTCGATGCCGAAGCGCGCGCCTCGGTGAGCAACGGGCGCGCGGCCATGCTGCCCAGCGAAAGCGAGATCGCGGAGGACGCCGAGCCGCCGTCGTCAGCCGGCGAGATGATGGACGAGCCGACGCTCCAGTATTCGAAGCCGCTGTCCGTGCCGCCGATGCCTTCGCGCAAATCGCCGCCCGAGGACGAGTCCTCGCCTCTCTCGTTGTCGGAGGTCGGTGGCGTCGAAGCGCCTCCGTCGGTGGAAACCTTCGAGCAAGCGGAGAGAAGCGATGACGACACAAACGATGCGCAGAGCGCGCACGTCGAAAAAATCGTCATCAGTCCGGACGACAGCGTCTCGCTGACCCTGCCGCTCGTTGGCCCGGGCTCGGTGAAGGCGGTCACCGAGGGGAAGGACGACGAGGACGACGAAGAAGACGACGACGAAAAGACCGCCGAGATGGAGGTGGAAGCCTCCGAGCTCGAAGGCGATGACGGCCCCCAGACGCTCAAGCGTCCTTCGGCCACGGTCATCGTGCGCGAGCCAACGCCGACGCCACCACCGCTCCCCGTGAACGTGGCCGCCGGGGATAGGCGCTCGAGCAAACCGGCCCTTCCTCCGCTGCCCGCGTCGACGCGGGCGTCCGCGGCGCCACCGCTCCAGCGCCTTTCACCGCCGCCGCGCATCTCGCTCAAGCCGGAGACGATCCCACCGGTGCGCGGGAGCATCACGCGACCGTCGTTGCCGCCGCCGGACATCATCCCGGATGGGCCGCCGGCGGCCGCCGCGCCGGTCCCGGCACCGGCGACCGCCGCCGTGGCCGCGAAGAAGGCGTCCATCCGCAAACCGAGCTGGATCGTGCCCATCGCGCTGGTCGGCGTCGGCATCGCGTTCTGGCTCGGTACGAAATCGAACCACGTCCCCGCACCTGAAAGTGCGACCAAGGACCCGAAGCCCGCGGAAACCCAGGCGACGCCCACCGCAGAGGCCACGCCCGTCGCCGTGAGCTCGTCGACCATGGCCACGCCGGCTCCGTCGGCCGCGCCCGAGGAACCGCCGCACGCGATCGAGCCTTCGGTGCCTTCGGAGCCTGCGACCGCGAGTGCAGCCCCGGTGGCGAGCACCCCGCCGGCCAGCGTCGCTCCGTCCGCCGTCCCGCCGGCCGCGCAGCCGGCGACGCCCGAGAAGCCGGCAACCCCGCGTCCCAGCGCATCGACGCCCTCGGGTCCTCCCGGCAGTGTCATCGCGGCCAACGATCCCCTCGGCCCGATGTTGCGTCGCGCCGCACAGGTGCAGCGCAACGGCGACTACGGCACCGCGCGGCAGATCTACCAGCAGCTGCTCCAGAAGGAGCCGAAGAACCCCGAGGTTCTCGCGGGCCTCGGCGACACGTCGCGCGCACTCGGGGACAAGGCCAGCGCGCGCAGCTACTATGCGCGCGCGCTCGACGCGAGCTCGTCCTTTCTACCCGCGCTGCTCGGCCTCGCCGACACGGAGTGGGATCTCGGCGATCGTGCGGCCGCGCAGAAGCACTACGCCGCTATCGTAGAACACCATACCAACGCACCCGAAAGAGCACGTCAGCGAGCCAAAGCTAGCGTGACGCCTTGAACACGCCGAGGTCATGATAATCTCATGACCATGCCGACGGCCGCCCGAGATCTGTGGCAACCGATGCTCGAAGGATTCGTTCGACTGCGCAGCAAGTGGCCGCGCCGTGGTTGGAGCTGGGACAATCGCCTCAACTGCGTGACGTCCTCCATCAACGCGGATCTGGAGAACGAAGCGCGCCTCGTCGCACTCGAAGGACTTCCCTCCGAGTGGACCTCGTCGAGCCTCTCCGGTGCCCCGCCGCGCGTGCGCGATCTGGCGGAGCGCTCCGGAGGCCTTCGCTCGGGCCAGCTTCTCTACTCGGCAGGCCCCGTCGCCGGAGTCCTTGCGTACGGCCTCTGGTGGCCCTGGGGCGACGGCGTGACCATCTCCCTGCGCATCGGTCTGGACATCGGCATCATGGACGAACCGTACCCGCGCTTCCGCGACGTCTTCGGCGTGGAGCTTTAGTGTCGCTCTTTACGGGGGCCGTCGTTCTGATCACCGGCGCGTCGTCGGGCATCGGCGTCGAGATCGCGCGGCAGACGGCGGCGCGCGTCAAGGCGCTCGTCCTGGTGGCACGCCGCATCGACCGGCTCGAGCAGCTCAAAGAGGAACTCGTGCGCGTGCACCCGCGTCTCCAGGTGCACGTGTGCGGCTGCGATCTCGCCGATCGCGACGCCGTACGCGAGATGCTCTCGTCGGTGGAGCGCGCGACCGGCGGCGTGGACGTGCTGGTGAACAACGCCGGCTTTGGTGACCTCGGCGTCTTCGATCGCGCCGACTGGGACAAGACCGAGCGCATGATCACGCTGAACGTCACGGCCCTCACGTACCTCACGCACCGCCTCGTGCCGGGCATGGTCGAGCGCGCGCGCGGCGGCATCCTCAATGTGAGCTCCGGCTTCGGCCTCGCCTTCATGCCGGGGTTCTCCGTCTACATTGGGACGAAGCACTACGTCACGGGATTCACCGAATCGCTCCGTCTCGATCTGGCGGGCACCGGCGTGACGGTCACCCAAGTTTGCCCCGGCCCGGTCAAAACCGAGTTCAAAGAGACCCTCGGAAACTTCACCGGCGCCGACGCCCCGGGCTTCGTCGAGATCAGCGCCGCCGAATGCGCCCGGGCGGCCCTCCGCGGGTTCGAACGCGGACGTGCCCTGGTCATCCCGGGGTTCGTCATCCGCGTGCTCATGCTCCTCAACGCGATCTCTCCGCGCTGGCTGAAACGGCTGCTCTACGCTCCCGCGGCCCGCAAGTTGCGGCAAATCCAAAAGACCGCCGAGGAGCGAACGGCGCAGGCGGGGGAAGCGAAAACGTAGGCCCAAGGAGGAAGCATTTGCATCGGCGGGGCTCTCTGTGCGTCCATCGGGGGCAAATGAATCTCGTTTCGCGGAGGTTTTCCTTGGCCGCATTGGGTGCGCTGCTCGCCCTATCGGCCATGCCGATGGCCGCGGCTCAAACGGCCGAAGGCTTTCTCACCGTATCGTCCACGCCCCCGGCCAAGGTCATCATCGACGACCACGATTCGGGCAAAACCACGCCCGTCGAAGGCATGCGCCTCGCCGTCGGCGATCACAAGCTCACCTTGGTCAACGGCAACGTCAAGCGCACCCTCGGCTTCACCATCACCGCGGGGCAAACCACGCGGCTCAAGATCAATCTCTAGTGTGCGCTTACTCGCCGACGCGAAGGCTTACTTGACGACGCGAAGGTAGGGCGGGAGCTCTCGCTTCGGACGCGACGTCGGCGGGGGCCTCGGGCCAAGCACCTCGGCCTCCGAGTCGCTGGCGTCGTCGCTTCGCAGCGGGTTTCGCGAGTCGCTGGCCACGGGCGGCACGGCCGAAAGGCGCGGTCCACCTGGCGGCGCGGACGGTCTCGCCCCACCCGCCCCCGCTTGCGGAGCCCATTCTTCGGGCGCCGGCGTGACGCGCGGTCGCTTGACCACGTTCTTCTTTTTCTTGCCCGCGCCGGTGTCGTCCGACGGCGGCCCGGCCTCGGCGATGCGGCGCGGTCCCTTCTTCGGGGCGATACCTGCCGCAGCGGCCTTGCCGTTGTCGGGGCTCGCCTCCTTGGGACCTGGCGCGACCTGCACGGGACGCGTCTGGCGCGAAACTTCCACCGGAACATCGTCCGGCCACACCATGCCGCGACCGTCCTCGCCCACCATGGCGAAGACGCTCGCCCATGGCACCACGCAGTGGAACGGCGACCGGTTGAAGCTGAGCGTGCAGCTCATGCCGTCCTCGTCGAGGTGCAGGTCCGGAATGGGCACGGGCATGTTGAGCCCGATCTGCAACACGAGCTGCGGCTGGCTTTTAAACCAGGGTGGAACGATCACGCTGGTCACGCGTGGATCGAGATGAACGTGGACGCTCGAGCGTTCCAACAGCGCGAGCGCGACCTCTTTTTTGGGGGGCAACGGACGGGACATCAGCTTCCGAGGGTTCATGCTACTACGACCTGGGGTCCCGGCGACAGCGGGGTCGGAAGGGGGGTGCTTCACAGCTCTTGGGCATACGATGCGCGCGCGGCAACGAGGCGCGCCAGTCGATCGTATAAAAACGGTGGGAGCATTCGGTTGATGGCGCTCAATGCATCGAGCGGCCACGGAAATGCGATGACGGCCGGCGCCCGTTCGAGCCGCCGAACCATGACGTGGGCTGCTTTTTGTGGCGACCACATCCATGGCGTCGGATGACGCCCGCGTGTCACCAGCGGTGTGTCCACGAAACCGGGCTGCACATCGGTTGCAAAAACGCCCGCGGGCGCGAGCTCGATGCGCATCGACTCGACGAAGGTGGAGAGCGCCGCTTTGCCTGCACTATACACGGCTGAATGCGGCATACCGCGCCGGCCGGCCAGGCTGCTCACGCCAACCAAGTGGCCCCGTTGCTGCGCGAGCATGATGGGAACGGCCGCCGCCAACGTGGCCACCGCACCGCGCAGATTGACATCGAGCACGCGCGCCACATCGGCCCACGGCATCGTACTTATGTGCCCGTAGCACCCGACGCCGGCATTGGCGATCACCATATCGAGACTCCCGAGCTCGCGATCCACACGGCGCACCGTATCGAAGACCGCATTGGCGTCCGCCACGTCGAGCGGGTGCACGCTGGCCTTTCCGCCGCACGCTGCGATCTCGGTTGCAACGCGCGCGAGATCCTCTTCGTGCCGGGCTGCAATCGCCACATGTGCGCCACGGCGCGCGTATTCGAGCGCGAGGGCGCGTCCTATCCCGCTGGAGGCTCCCGTGATAAAAACAGTGGAAGGCTGCATGAGAGAAACCACATTAGACCACGGCACGGCACGCGCGAAGTTTCCGTTCATGCGCCCTCCGATGCTGCGACCCCGGCTTCTTCCTGCATTCGAACGGATCTCGCGGTATCGCCTTCGAAAACGCGGCATTCAGAGCCGTTTCGTCGAGACCGACATCGCCAAGATGCACGTGCTCGACGGCAAAGGGCATGGCTCGCTGCCGCCCATCGTGGTCCTGCACGGCATCACCTCGTCGTCCGTTGCATTCGGGCCCTTGCTGGCGCTCCTGCAGAAGCACACACGCCGCATCATCGCCCCCGACGCGCCGGGACACGGATTTAGCGAGGTTCCGCGCGTCCCGCTGCAGCCGGAAAACTTGCTCGAGAACATGACGAGCGCTCTCGACCAGCTCCTCGACGAGCCGGCCATCGTCGTGGGCAACTCGCTGGGCGGTGCCATCGCCTTGCACTATGCCGCCACGCGGCCCGAGCGGGTGCGAAACCTGGTGCTGCTCTCCCCTGCCGGCGCTCTCTGGAGCGAGGAAGATTTGAAACGGCTCCTGCGCGCCTTCCGCATGGAGTCCCCGCGCGATGCGCGCAATTTCCTGAACACGATTTACCACCGCAAACCGTGGTTCGCTCCGCTCATCGCGGCCGACCTGGTGCACTCGTCGAAGCGGCCGGCGGTGGGGAGCCTTCTCGAGTCGGCAACGCCCAACAGCGGGGCCACGCCCGAGCAGCTCGCGACGTTGAAGATGCCCATTCTGTTTTGGTGGGGGCGCTCCGAGCGGCTTCTCCCCGCGAACGATTTCACCTACTTCAGCAAGCATCTTCCCAAGCATGCCATCATCGAGCGGCCCGAGGGGATTGGCCACTGCCCGCACTTCGACGATCCGCGCGGCACGTGCCGTCGCATCGTGGAGTTCGCGCAGTCGAACATGCTCTAGGTTCCATAGCGTACGAGGCGACGGATCGTGCCGTCGCCGCGAACGACAACGTACACGTACGCGTCGTCGACGACGATGCCGCGCGGATCGTTCAGGTCGTCGAGCAGCGTCTCGACGTCCGTTCCGGATCTCTGGATCCTGCGGAGCGAGCCCTTTTCGCCGTTGCTGACGGTGAAGTAGACGAACGCCCCGTCGAGGGCGACGGACGCGATGACCCCTTGCCCCGAGGCCATGGTTTCGACCGTTGATTGGCGGCAGTTCTGGAGCGCATCGAGCGCATCGGGCCGATGCGTCTGCAAAATCCGTCCGTCGGAGGTCGCCCAATAGAGTGCGAGAGGATCCGAATCGCTGGAGACCAAAGACTGCACGCCCGCGTCACTGGCCACGAAGGTACAAGCACCGCTTCCGTCCGTGCCATCGCCGCCGAGCGTCGTCTCGGAAAGGCCGTTCGCGTCGCCCCAGACGACGTCTTTGGTTTCGCGCGGAACAATGATGGGGCCGGGTTTGACGGCCTTCCTCGAGAGCGCGATGATCGGAGCGCCCATACCGATACGGTTTGCAACGACGGGCGTGCCGGTTGGCGCGGCGGAGTTCGTCCAAACGGCGACGTCATTCTCTCGCACGGCCATGCCGGCAGGAGACAGTTGCCCCCTCGCGATCGGGCGCTCTTGCCAATGCGACGCCCCGGTGCCGAGCGAGGCGATCATCACGTCACCGCTGTCGAAGTTGGCCCAGCCGACCACGACGCTCGGCCCGACGGAGAGGCCGCGCGGATTCTCTTGGCCCGCCGTGGACACGGGCTCCGGTGCACCGTTGCAGCCTCGGATGGGGCAACGCTCCACCATCCCGCCGTTGCGGGCCGTGGTGAAGTAGAGAAAATCGGGCGCAATGGCCAATTCGTCCGGCGCGGGTAGCCCGGAAATGAACACGGCCTCCGGAGCCTTCGCGTCGTTCGCCGCATCCCCCGCATCGACCTGGCTCGACGGACGAACCCCATCGCCCAAGCCTTCGAGACTGCACTGCAAGGCGAACAAGCCCGACGAGACCGCGAGAAGGGCGCCCCACGAAGACGCGTGCCGAATCATGAAACCGGTCCACGTCATAGCAGGCCACGGCCAAAACCGCCCGCGCTGCAAGGCGCCGTGAGGGCTTTGCGCCCCGATCGGTGGGCCGCTCCCCACGATGTTCGAGGCATATCTCGCGAATGCCTGCGACGCCACGATGGCACCGACTGTGCTTTAGCGACCCACCCGAAACACCAACGAAATAATCTCCCAAGGATGCCTGGAGGTCGCGTGGGTTACGAAACGAGATTTTTACACTTGGCCGCGGTGCTGGCCGTTGCCGCCGTCGGATGCAGTTCATCATCGGATTCTCCCGACAACGGGTCGACGAAGGACCCCCAGGGCAACCCCGACGGAAATGGCAATGGCAAACCCGATGCAGGAAGCGGGTGGCCCGGCGAGACGACGGACGGTGGGACCACCGTGCCGCCGGTGCAGCCGAAACCCGCGGTGAGCACGTTTGCGGAGTTGGGCGTGACGCCGTTCGATGCCGATCGCGACGACCTCGTCGGGCCGAGTGGATGGGATGCGCAATATGGCAAATTGCCGGAGCTCGTCCCCGCCGCCGGCGCCTCGTACGTGGACGTGGCCGTGCGCAACACCAATGAGACGCCGGCGCGTGAAATCGCCGTTGTTCGTGTGGAGCCCGATGCTGCGGGCACGTGGCGCGTCACGCGTGCCTACAAAGTGCGGTCACTCGGCAATTTGCTGGGGTTCGCGCGCGGTGCGGACGGAAGTTACTATTACGCAACTGGATCCAAGGATCCGGACGTTACCACGTCCTTCCCTGCCCCGAAGCAGCATCGTTCGAATGTTCTGCGTGCGCTTCATTTCGATTCAGAGGGGAAAACTCTATTCGACGTCGATATCGACATTGCACGAGAATCCGCGAACAAGGCGTCGGAGCCCATCGTGACACCGGGCCGGGCGTCGAGTTCGCGGCTGTCCGTCGCGGGCAACACGCTCGCACTCGTACACGGTATTTCCACGGAGCCCGACGGAGCCGGCACACGCCACCAAAAGGCAGCGTCGACCTTCTTCGATGCGAGTACGGGCGCGGTCCGCGGAACGTCGAGCATCTGGGTGAGCCACTCGTTCGATCAGCGCCACCTGGTCGACGGGAATGACATTTACGAATTCCACCTAGGGGATGCCTACCCGCGAGCCACCGCCATCGGGCGTATTCGCGATTCGAAATCGGGGAGTCTGCAAATGGCTTTTCGTCCGAAGGGAGCTCAGGGACAGAACAACACGTTCACGCGGCTCGGCAATCTGGTCCGCATCGACGCCGGCGCGGGCAAGGGAAGCTTTCTCGGTCTGCTCGCCACCGAGCGCACGGCGGACACGGGCAGCCTCGTGTCCGGCTCGCGCGATCTGGCCCTCGTGCGCTTGACGCCGGATCTCGCAAAAGGCGGTGAGGCCAGCGCCGTCGACGCGACCTTCGGCGAAGAGTCGGCGGTGAACTCCGGTGGCGAGAATGCGACCAATCGCCTTCGCTATCTGACGGATTACCACACGAGTGCCCCCGGAAAGACCCACGCCGAGCGCCCGAAACTCGTCCCCATTGGAAACGGCGAATTCATCGTGCTCTACGAAGAGTGGGCGCTGAGCGGGGACAAGTCCACGTACAACGGCACCTACGCCCTGCGCATCGACGGCGATGGAACCATCCGCGCGGCGGCCACCAAGGTGTCGCAGCATCACCTCCCACGCGGCGACGATGCCTTTGCCTACGGCGGCGGCGCGGCGTGGATCACCGGTGACAAAACGAAGCGGTCGCTCACCGTTCACATGGTTTCCGCGAGCCTCGCCGCTTCGGATCACGTGATTCCTTAGGAACGGGTCGGGGCGAGTTCCGCCAGGAGGGACTCGCCCGACCACCGACGCCGGTTGCCGTTTTCGGCTTCGTGGACGAGCGCGGTCAACCGCTCGTTCACGGGGGCGCGCTCGCCGACGGACGTGGCGAGGCGCACCAGTTCTCCATTGATCCAATCGACCTCGGTCGCGCGGCCCACGTTCAGGTCCTCCCACATCGACGAGCGCGCGTGCGGATCGATGGCAATCATCTTTTGCGCGAGGCGGCGAAAAAGCCAATCCGGGGTGCGCAATACGCGCGGAATCCATTGCGGCGGCAACGACGTCACTTGCGCTGGCTGAATGCCCGCGGCGCGCAGGACACGTAGCCCTTCGAGCTGCGCCAGCGCGACGCAGCGGCGATACGCTCGCTGCGAGAGTTGCTCTTTCAGTGGCAAATCGGACAGTGCATTGATGGCGTTGTTCAGATTGAGAAGCAGCTTCGCCCATTGCACCGAGCGCATGGCTGCCTGTTGATGCAACGGCAGCCCGGCGCGCTCGAACAGCCCTTCGAAGGGCGCGAGCGCAGCATGCTTCTCCACGTCGAGTGAGCCCTGCGAGCCCTGATGAAAGTGCCCCTTGCCGGAGTTCACCGTGTTGAAGAGCACCATGCCCGCGAGCACCGTGTGCGAGGGCAGATGGCGGCGAAGCACGTCGGCATTGCCCACGCCGTTCTGGAAGCTGACGATCACGGTCGGCTTGTCCAGCGCCGCGTCCAGCGCGCGCGCCGCATCCTCCGTGCCGCTGGACTTCACGGTCACCAGCACGAGATCCGCCTGCAAGGGGCGGGACACGTCCGTGTCGAAGCGCACCCCCGCCGCGGGCACCTTCATGTCGGCGCCCAGGTAGTCCGTGAGGTGCAGCCCGTGCTCTCGAAGTTCCCTACCGAGCCGCTCGCGGCCGATGAAGCTCACCGAGCCCCCCGCCGCGCGCAAGCGCCCCCCCACGTAGCAACCGATGCTTCCTGCTCCGAAGACGCAGATTTCCTTCGACATGTCGAACCCGAAGCCTTCCCCGAGAAAGGCTTCGAGTCCAGAGATCTCTCAGATCACGGGTAATTCACCCAGTTTTGTTTGTTGTTGCTGGCGTTGGCCGCGTTGCCGGTGTTGTTGATGATGCGGTTGATCGTCCCTTTTCCGCCGAGCGACACGGTCACCATGTTGTGGAAGCGCACACCGGAGGTATCCGGCACCTCGAAGGCCCGATCTGCGACGACGCTCGGGTTGGTGTTGAAGAAGCAATAGCTGCCCAGGCCCCACGCTTCGTGCGACGTCACGGAATTGGCCACTTTGTAGGCGGCATAGCCCCGGGTCGAGCCGTTCATCCAGGCGGATTGGTTCGGCGGATCGTAGGGCATCTCGTTTTGGTAGAAGTACGTCCGGCCGCCGTTGCCGTTCCAGATGGTCTGGTACTTCTTGTAGTGCTCGACGAAGAGGCCATACGTCGTCACATTGTTACCATTGACGATGAGCCCCGTGTCCGCGGTGTTCGTGTCCCAGCCGACTCCGTCCGTGTGATCGGCGCGCCAGAGCCAGAGGTGATCGGCAATCACGTTGTTGCTGTTGATCACCAGGCTCGTGGTGGCCCGACCCACGCCACCGCCACCGATGCGGACGAACACATCGTGCAGCGAGGTCGGGTTCGAGGCGTGGCTCACGCTGTTCGTCGAGGGGCCGACTTGCATGAGCAAGGGCGAATTGGTCGGGGCGGCGTCGAGGAGGAGTCCCGCGATCTTCACGCCGTCCACGTCGGCCACGCTGATGGCCATGATTCCGTTGTCCGGAACCAGGGTGGCGAGGCCGAGGCCGAGAACGACGGTGTCGGCGCGGTTGACGCGAATCGTGTCACTCAAGTGGTAAATGCCCGGGGTAAACAGCACGTGTTTGCCCTCAGCCATCGCGCTGTTGATCGTGGCCGCGGAAACACCCGGCTTCGCAATGTAGAATTGGCTCAACGGAATGGAGGCGCCCGCCGGCGTGCCGCTTCCCCAGGTGATGCCCTGCGAATTGTTGCGCAGGCTCGGGACGAATACGTTGTACGCGCCCGCCGAATCCACGTAGAGAAACGGCTTCTCGCGAACCACGGGCGTTTGCCCCACCACGGTGAACGGCGGATTGGGGTATTGCCCGGAAGGCGCATTGACGACGCCAACGAACACCATGTTCCAATTGGAGCCGTTCCAGCTTCCCCAGGTCGCATTGCGCGAAAGCCACTGCTGCTGCGAGCCGGAGCGCACCTGGCCGTCGATCTTCGAATCGGCGATGAAGCCTCCGCTCGCCCACCCGCCGTCGTCGAGCACCAGATCGCCCCGCACGTGCATGCGGCGGTACGGTGCGGCTTGGGAGACAGCCCACCGGTCGGCGCCCCCGTTGGGCGTCACGGACAGGTTTTCCGCGGCGCGCCAGAAATTGTGCGTCGCGTTCTGCGGGGGGAACCAGTCCGCCTCGACGTGCACCGCCCCATTGATGGTCACATTGTCGGGCGAAAGGCCCAACCCGAGAACCTGCGTGTAAAAGCCGACGTTGACATCGACATTGTACGTGCCCGGCTTGAAGACGACGGCGTAGCGCCCCGAGCCAAATTGGGCCTGCTCCTGCTGACTGAAAATCGAATTGAGGCGGCTCTGAATCGTCGACGCGGACATCGACGGGTCGAAGATCACCACGTTGGGACCGAAATCCGGCTGCCCCGGTGCCGGGCCCCCGACCTTGGTCAGGTTGAAGGCCTGCGCGCCGGAGCCATTGCAGGTCGCTTGCTGCAATTGCACGCTGTCGGCGGTGGACGCTCCCGGCACGTCGAGGCACTTGCCGCTATTGCGGTTGACGAAGTGGTAGGCGCCGCTGGACTCTTTGACCGGCTGCCATTGCTGGTTGTTTCCGTTGCTGTACGTCCACAATTGAATGGGCGCACCATCGGCCGTGGAGACATCGGTCACGTCCCATGCTTGCGCGGTGCTGTTTCCGCTGCCTACCTGGAAATAGCCGCCGCTCGTGGCCTGAAATAGCCACGACTGCGAAAGTGTACTGTTGCAGGAATACTGTTGCACCGCCGTGCCATTGGCCGTGCCGGCGCTTCGCGCGTCGACACACTTGCCATTGTTGACATTCGTGACGGTGTACGACGACCCGGAGGAGACGTCGTCCGCACTGGCCGGATGGGAAGTTCCCAACGTCACCGCGGTGGCGGCCATGGTGAGTGAGGTCACGCCTACGGTGCGAATTCGGGGGCGACGCCTGGATTTCACGAGTCCAGCATTCATGGGGGCCTCCTCAGGGGCGCAAAGGTGCGCGTTCATTAGGAATATTTCCTAACGAATTAATGATGACGCGTAACCTTATTCAAATCGCCGCAAAGGTCAACGGCGGGGTGAACAGGATGAGTCATCTTGTCCCACCCGCCATTGACGCAAAGCGCAATTTGAGAGAGCGCCCACATGCCGGAACGGGAAATCCGCGGGCTGGCGTGGTTGCGACAGCCGATGCGTTCCGCATTCAATGTGTGCGGCATGGATCACGGCGGCTCGCCCGGCTCGGGGTTGCCGCTCACCGTGGCATTCGTCGACGCGAGGACGCCGATCGCCAGCAAAGAAAAAGCAATTATCCAATATCGAAATAGCAATCACGAATGGTCTTCGTGCACCGCTCCGCCGTCCCTCGAGAATCGCAAGGACGGTCAAGCGGTGGGCCGGGGGCCGTCGTAGGCTCTTCTCCGTGAAGAACGTGAAGACAGAGACCCGATCTTTCTACCAAGCCGCGGTGGAGCGAACCGTGCTCCGCATCGCCGAAACCCTGGACGAAGCGCTCGATTTGGCGGCGCTCGCACGGGGGGCGGCGCTGTCACCGTTTCATTTTCACCGCATCTTTCGCGGCATGGTGGGCGAGACACCGCTCGAGATGCACCGCCGCCTGCGACTCGAGCGTGCCGCATGGCAGCTGCTCGAACGCGACACGGCCATCACGACGATCGCGTTCGAGGCCGGCTACGAAACGCACGAGGCGTTCACGCGCGCGTTTCGGCAGGCCTATGGCAATCCGCCCTCGGCGTTTCGGTTGAACGCAGCCGGCGTCCGTGCGGGATGCGAGCGCCCGCAGCAGATCGAGCTCGCCGCACGGTCCGGAGTCCACTTCCGTCACGAAGCCCCGACGCCATCCCTCGTTCGATTCCTCATAGGAGAAGCCATCATGAACGTCACCATCGAAGAAATGCCCGAATTCCGCCTTGCCACCGTCCGCCATGTCGGCCCGTACCACCGCATTTCCGAAGCGTTCGCGCGCCTCGGCGCGCTCGCGGGGCCGGCCGGTCTCTTTCAGGGGCCGCCCCCGAAGATGCTCGCCATCTACCACGACGACCCGGAAACGACGGCACCCGAGAACCTTCAATCCGACGCCGGTCTCACCGTCACCGCGGGCGTGCGCGTGCCCGATGGCACCGTCGAGATGACCATCCCTGCGGGGCGCTATGCCCATGCGACGCACGTCGGGCCCTACACGGAATTGGGCGATGCGTGGAACCGCTTGATGGGCGGCTGGCTCCCGCAAAGCGGCCACCGCGTGGGCGACGGGCCGACGTACGAGGTGTACCGCAACAACCCGACGAACGCGGCGCCGCACGAGCTCATCACCGATCTTTACCTGCCCGTGGCTTGAACTTAACACCTAGGCATTGACCTAAGTATCATCCCACCGCATAGTTAGGTTCATGCCTAACCATTGCGGAACAGCGCTTGGCTCTGGCGCCGCGTGAACGAGACCTAGCCATGAGCCAAACCATCGAGCTCGATCGCGTGTTTCACGCCCTGGCCGATCCGACACGGCGGGCGGTTCTTCAACGGCTGAGCGGCGGGGGCGCCGCCGTGAGTGAGCTGGCCGCGCCCTTCGAAATGGCGCTGCCATCCTTTCTTCAGCACCTCAAGGTGCTCGAAGGCTGCGGCTTGGTGCGCTCGCAGAAAAGCGGCAGAATCCGGACCTACGAGCTCTCGCCCGAGCCACTTCAGGCCGCCGAAGGGTGGATGGTGGACCAGCGCAAGCTGTGGGAGCGCCGCCTCAATCAGCTCGATCGGTACCTCGAAGAATTGAAGCCCCTCATGGATGCCAAACGAAAGAAGGAAAAGCGATGACGATCGACACCACGTTGGACCTGGTTCTGGAGCGAATGGTCGATGTACCGCCCGAGTTGGTGTGGATGGCCTGGACGCAGCCCGAGCACGTCAAAAAGTGGTTCACCCCCGCCCCCTGGACCACCATCGAGTGTGAAATCGATCTGCGTCCCGGCGGCCTTTTCCGCACCGTGATGAGTTCCCCCGAGGGTGAGAAACATCCGAACTTCGGCTGCTATTTGGATATTGTCCCGAATCGAAGGTTGGTGTGGACCGACGCCCTCGAAGCGGGATTCCGCCCCTCCCGGCACACGGCCCATCTCGGCTTTCGCTTCACCGCCGCGATCCTCCTCGAGCCGCATGGGGCGGGCACCAAGTACGTCGCCCACGTGATGCATAGCGACAAGGAGTACCGCGACAAACACGAGACCATGGGCTTCTTCGATGGCTGGGGCACCGCCACCGACCAACTCATGGCCCACGCGAGGACGTTACGCGTCTAGTATCCGGGCGATCAAAGGGCAGGGATGGCTCGAGGGCTTTGGTGCTTGCGCGCGCGCAGGAGCATGTGACCGAAGAATCCTTGCTCGAACACGAAGCGCAAATGCTCGCTTCCGGTGGTGAATTTGCGGAACGTGGACCTGCCCTCGCTCGTCTTCATGAGCGCATCTCGGACTTCGAGCGCACGTTGCTCCCAGCGGTCCATCGATGGTTTGACGTGCTCGGACAAATCGATGAGCTCCACCGTCCGAAAGCCGGCTTGATGGCAATGCATAGCGTACGTCCCGGGATTGCGCATGTGAATGCCCGGCCCCCAGGCAAACTTCATCGGGACCAGGCGCGGGCCGTTCATGAGCATGAATGCGATGTGGCCGGCGAGGTCCTTTCGCGCCACGGGATCGGTGATCACCAACCTGCCGCCGGGCTTGAGCACCCGTAGTGACTCCCGCATGAGCGCCAGCAGGTCGCGAACGTGGCACGCCGTTTCCATGATGAAGACCATGTCACACGACTCCGCGGGAAGGCCCGTGCGGAGGGCGTCGGCCACCACGAATTCGAAGGCGTCGCCCCGTCCGACCGCGTTTTTTCGGGCAAGCTCGATTCCCCGCGCGCTGGTGGAAATCCCGGTGACCCGACAACCGAACTTCTCGTGCAGGTAGATGGCGGCGCTGCCCGACCCGCACCCCACATCGAGGACATGCGAGTGTTTGCCCAACCCACAGCCGGCAACGGCGAAATCGACCATGCCGACGGTAGCCTTGGCCAGCGAATCATCCTGGTTGGCAAACAAGCCAAAGTGCATGTGGTCACCCATCACGAGATGGGTGGCATCGGTGGTGAGATCGTAATGTTTGGCAACGGCATCGACAGCATGCGTTCGGCCTTCGAATGTGCGTTCCTTGCTCATACATGCTCTTTGAAGCAGTGGACATGCCAACCGAAACGTGCACTCCGAATCCGGCGCGGTCGGCGCGTGGGCTTCAATTCGTGCATACGGTTCGTTCATACAATTTGAATCATCGAGGGCGGGCTCCGCCCATTTCCAAGGGCGCCAAGGGTTCGATTTCGACGGCTCGCCACGTGCTAGACCGCGCCACATCATGACAGGATACGTGTATCTGGGGCTTGCGATTGCGTGCGAGGTGGTCGCAACGTCGGCCTTGAAGGCTTCGGGCGAGTTCAAGCAAGTTGGACCTTCGCTCCTCGTTCTGTTTGGCTATGGGGGCGCGTTTTACTTCTTGTCCAAAACGCTGCAATCCATCCCCGTCGGAGTCGCCTATGCCATTTGGAGCGGGGTGGGAATCACGCTCGTGACCCTCATCGCCGCCATGCTGTACCGGCAAAAGCCCGACTTGCCCGCCATCATGGGCATGCTTCTCATCGTTGCAGGAGTGCTCGTCATTCAGCTCTTTTCGCGAAATGCCGGGCACTGATGGCGACGAGACGCTTGGCGGCCCCGATCCAATCCGCCTCGCGCGGTTCGCTCGCGTGGCTTCGCGCGGCGACGACACCCGATACGCCCAGCGGATAGGTGCGCGGGGCGACGCGTGAATTCCGCCGGATCCGCAGTTTGAGCTCGTAGGCAATTCCCAAGCGTCCCATCGAGCCGGAGGGCCTACGGAATTCCTCGCTGCCGGCAAGCCGTTGGACGCGCCCGTCGCCCGAGACCATCACCACGTCCTTGACGGTCTCCCGCACGTCGAAGCCGTGCGATGCGACGGTGGCGCGCAGTTCCTCGATGTCGACGCCGGCCCCTACGGTGATGGTGCCTTTTTCCTCGAAGCGATAGTGGCGGCACGAGGCCATCGAGATGTGCAGCTCGCCGGTCGGCGGACTCGAGGTGCCGTTCGTGGAGAGACCACATTCGTGGATTCGAATGGGAATACGATGCAGATTTGCCCATGCGACCGCCAAACGAAGGGCTCGAAGGTCCGTCGGTTCGACGGCATAGTCACCTGAAATGCTCCGTCGCGGGACCAGCGGGGAATCGCCCATGGGAACGTCGTCGACGTCGTGAGGCTCGAATGCCGCTTCCGAAATCGACTCGGCGCCGTAACCACGATTTCCGATTTCGCCGCGGTGTCGCCATCCCGACCACGCCGTCCGGGCATGCCGTGCAACGAGTCGTACGACGCCGGTCGCGTAGGCGATCATGTCTCCTCCATGAAGGCGAGTTGCTCGATCAAACGTGCCGCCATCTCGTCCGCGTCCCCGGACTCGACCGGGACCTCCGAGGGTGGAGCGTCGGTCGCCCATTCGAAGTCCAGCGGGATGAAATGCGTCATGAGTCGATCGGAGAGCTTTTCCAGGGTTGGGTAGTTGAAGACGAGCGTCGCGGGCAGGGCGATCCCAAGCCCTGATTGCAGCCGGTTCTTGAGCTGCAGCGAGGCGAGCGAGTCGATCCCCATCTCGGTGAACTCCTGTCGAGGATCCACGGCGTCCGGAGAAGCCAGGCCGCGCATCCAAGCGACGTGCTCGCGAACGTAGTCGAGGAGCATCGGTTTGCGCTGCGGCGGGGCCGACACCTCGAGCTTGGAGAGGAACGTGCCCCGCACCGGTGCTTCGTCGACCGATTTCGTGGGCGTGAGATCCGCGATGTAGGGCGCGGGCCGGTCCCCGCCGAAGGCGCGCCAATCGATGGGTGCCACGCCAATCTGCACCGCGCGGGTCGCCAGAAGAAACTCGAGCGCTCGCAGCCCTTGCTGCTGCGGGATGGCGCCGAATCCGCGGGTGCGCGCCTGCTCCGTCACCTCGACGCGCGCGCCTGCGGTGCCGGCCCACACGCCCCAGTTGATGCTCGTGGCGGGAAGGCCCATGGCGTGGCGGTGGTGGGCCAACGCGTCGAGGAAGGCTGCCCCCGCGCAGTGGTTCGCCTGCCCCGCAGAGCCGAGAAGAGAGGCCACCGACGAGAACATGACGAAGTGATCGAGCGCCAGCCCGCGCGTCGCAAGGTGCAGGTTCCACGCGCCCCGCACCTTGGCGCGCAAGACCGTGTCGAATCGCTCCCAGCTTTGCTGGCGCAACACGCCGTCGTCGATGACGCCGGCCGTGTGGAACACGCCCCCGAGCGGCGCGTGGTCGCGGACCATGGACCGAAGGAGCGCTTCGAGCGGCTCACGGTCGGCGATGTCGATGGCGTGATGGTCGATCCGAACGCCGAGTGCGCGCAGGACGTCGAGGCGCTCGGACGCGCGCGGGCCAGGTGAACTTCGGCCGACCAAGACGAGCTGGCGCGCACCACGAAGCGCGAGCAGGCCCGCGGTGAGGAGCCCAAGCCGGCCCAGTCCTCCGGCAATGAGGTAGCTCCGATCGGACCGAACGATCTCCACGGAGGGAAGGCGGTGCACTCGCGCCCTGCGCAATCGGGCGACGAAGCGATCGCCACGGAACGCGACTTGATCGTCGGCCGAGGCGACGCGGCCGAGGACTTCGTTCACCAGGGAGGTGATCTGTCCCTTCTCGGTGTCCTTCGGATCGAGGTCGATGCATCGGCAGTCGATCTCGGACAGCTCGAGGGTGAGTGCCCTCGCCATGCCCCACAGCGGTGCCTGGGCGATGCCATCGAGCGGCGCAGCGTCGGGCCCCACGGACTGCGCGCCGCGCGTCACGAGCCACAAGCCGCCGGAGTAGCCGCGCCCGAGCAAGTACTGAATGAGTCGCAGCGCATCCCCCGTACCAACCGCGGTCGCTTGGTACAAGCCTTCCGCGTCGAGGGGTCCGCCATCGTCGAGCCCGCGCAGGTACACCACGTCCGAGATGCTGCTGGGTAGGTCGAGCGCACGGAGCCCCTCCCAGGTCACCAGGTGGCACGGGCGGCCCGCTGTTTCCAACGCACGCGCAAGCCGCTCGCCCATCCCGCGCCGGTCGGCGACGACGACGCACGCGCCCTCGGTGTGTGCCAACGGAGCGGTGAGCGCGAGCGGCTCCCACGCGCGCTCGTAGAGCCAGTCGTCGAACGAAGGCCCCGCGTTCAAGGCGCCGGGGTCGGTGCGCTGGAGCTCGAGTCCGTTCACGCTTGCGCGCAGGACGCCGTCCGCCCCGAAGATGTCCACGTCGGCGCGTAAGAGCTTTCTCGAAGGGTCCACGGGACGGACCGTGGCGTGGCTCCATCCGCCGCCATCGAGGGCGCCCCACGAGGCGAAGCTCTCGATGCGAACCGGCACGTAGAGATCGGCCAGCCCGGCATTGGGGTAGGCGGCACCAACGACCTGGAGAAAGGTGTCGAGCAAGGCGGGGTGCGCGACGTAGTGCTCGTTCACCTCGAGGGAGGCGGGCCGTTCGATGCGACCGAGAACCTCGTCCCCGTCGTGGAGCAATTCGGCGATCCCTCGGAACGAAGGACCGAATCCGACACCGCACTCCTCCGCCCGCGCGTAGTAATCGGCGGACGCGATCGCCTTGGTCATGCGTGAGGCGATGGTCGCGACATCGGGCCCTGCCACGATGGCCTCCGGGGCTTCCCCGACGGAGGCGGTCGCATGCAAGGTCCACTCACCTTCGCCGGTGGCGCGGCTGAACACGCGAACCTTCACGTCACCCGCCGCCGGACGCGAGACGGCGCATTGCACGGTGCGCGTTGCGTCGCCCGGGAAGGCCATGGCCTCGAGCAGGGTCAGATCGCGAAGGACGAGCGCCTTCGTACCGAGAACGCGTGCCCCAGCGGCCAAGGCCATCTCGACGAACGCCGTGGCCGGAAGCGTGGGCACGTCGAAAAGGCGGTGCTGCGCGACGAAGGGCGGCTCGTTCGAGCCGAGCGTCGCCTCGAAAACGATTTCCCCGGGCGCGAGGATCGAAAGCTCCACCTGCCGCCCGAGCAACGGGTGCTCGCGCCGGCGCGCGGCGATATCGCCAGCTCGCTGCAGTCCGGCGTTCTCCTCCCAATAGCGTTGCCGCTGGAACGGATACGTCGGAAGTGGGACCTTCGTGCGCGAATAGTCCGCGTCGAACGCCACCCAATCCACCGGCACACCGCGCACGAACAACTGCGCCAGACTTTCCGCCATTTGCGACCAGCCGCCGGCCTCGGGCCGGGCGCTCGGTACGAAGATGCCGTGATTCTCCGGCATGCAGCGCGCGGCCATGCCAAGCAGGGTGGCGTCGGGGCCGACTTCGACGAAGACCTGGAAGCCGTTCTCGTACAAGCCGGAGACACAATCGCCGAAGCGCACCGTCCTGCGCACCTGCCGGCACCAGTATTCCGGCGTGGCAATTTCGTCGGTGATGACTTGGCCGGTCATGCTCGAGAGGATCGGGAGCGATGGGCGCGCAAAGGTCATGCTCGAGGCCACGGCCAAGAGCTCCGGCAGTACCGGATCCATCAACGCGGAATGGGCCGCACGCGGGATGTTCAGCCGCCGCGGCTTGAGCCCTCGCTCGGCGAGGGCTCGCACGTAGGCGTCGATGTCGGCAGGGCGACCCGACAAAACGTGGTTGTCCGGGCCATTGATCGACGCGACGAAGATTTCCCATCCGCCCTCGTCGGCGATCCGCCGCAGCTCCGCCTCGGGGGCAAACACGGCGATGTTGCTGCCGGGCGGCGCGAGCTGGTGGATGAGGCGACCCCGATGAGCAGCGAGCTTCAAGCCGTCCTCGACGCTGAACACGCCCGCGATGCAGGCGGCCGCCAGCTCGCCGGTGCTGTGCCCGACCAAGGCATCGGGTACGATGCCCCAGGACATCCAGAGCTCGGCCAGCGCGTACTCCAGCGCAAAGAGTGCCGGCTGGGCGTAGTCGAGTCGATCGAGAAACCCGCCGTCATCGCCATCGGGGTAAAGCACGGAGACGAGGGACCGGTCCCAATGGGGGCGAAGAAGTTCGTCGAAGCGGTCGATGCGCCCGCGGAACGTGTGCTGCGTCTCGTAGAGCTCGCGCGCGGCACCAACGAGCCTGGAGCCCTGGCCGGAGAAGAGAAAGGCCACCTTCGGGGGACGCTTCGGCCCCATCTCGGAGCGCGCCAAGGCCACGTGTCCCTCGCCGCGCTCCGCCGCCGCGAGAATGTCCGCGGCTTCGCGCGGGTCGGCGGCAACGAGGGCGAGGCGGTGCTCGAACAGCGTGCGACCCGTATTGGCTGAAAAGCAGACATCGGGAAACGACGTGCCCTCGACCTCGAGCAGTGCCCGATAGCGCTCGGCGAGCTGCCGCAGGGCTGCATCGCTTCGTGCCGACAGCGCCAGCACGTGCCGGGATCGATCCACGTGCATGGCGTCGTGAACCACGCGCTCGGGTGCTTCCTCGAGGACGAGGTGCGCGTTCGTGCCGCCGATGCCGAAGGAGCTGACACCCGCACGGCGTGGCACGTCCGTGCTCGTCGTCCATGGTTGCGCCGCGCTCACCACGTAGAAAGGGCTTTCCGCGAAGTCGATTTCGGGATTCAACGCCTCGAAGTGCAGCGATGGCGGCAGGGTGCGATGCTGCAGCGCGAGCACCACTTTGATCACCGACGCGATGCCCGCGGCGCTGTCGAGGTGGCCGATGTTGCTCTTGACCGAGCCAATCGCGCACGCGCGCGGCGCGGCGGAGCCCGAGAAGACGCGGGCGAGGGCGGCCGCTTCGATGGGATCGCCGATCGCCGTGCCCGTACCGTGCGCCTCGATGTACGAGATCGAGCCTGCTTCCACGCCCGATCGGCGGTGCGCGGCCGCGATCACGTCCGCCTGACCATCGATCCCGGGCGCCATGAATCCGACCTTGCGGTGGCCGTCGTTGTTGATCGCGCCGCCCTTGATCACCGCGAGGACGCGGTCACCGTCGGCCTGTGCGCGCGCCAGTCGCTTCAGGACGACCACGCCGACGCCGCTTCCAGGCACCGTACCGCTCGCGCTCTCGTCGAATGGGCGGCAATGTCCGTCCTTCGAGAACACGCTGCCCTCTTCGTAACGGTAGCCGACCCGATGCGGAACCTTGAGGGCGACACCTCCGGCCAACGCCATCTCGCAGCTTCCCTGGAGCAACGCCTCGCAGGCTTGCACGATGGCGACGAGCGACGTGGAGCACGCCGTGTGCACGTTGACGCTCGGGCCCCGCAGATCGAGCTTGTAGGAAACCTGGGTCGCTAAAAAGTCTTTGTCCTGCGACACGAGGTCCTGAAAGAACTCGATGGGCTTCGTCAGATCGGGGTACGGGTACCGGTAGTGGCTCACGCTCTTACCGGCATAGACGCCCGTGCTGGCGCCGCAGTCTTCGGAGCGGTATCCCGCACTCTCCAGCGCTTCCCATGCGCACTCCAGAAAGAGCCGCTGCTGGGGATCCAGCCGCCGCGCTTCCCTGTCGGTCAGGGAGAAGAAGCCGGCGTCGAACTCGTCGTAGCCATCCAATACGGCGGAGGCGCGCACGTAGTTGGGATCCGAGAACGACGACGGGTTCACCCCCGCCGCGAGCAATTCCTCGTCGGTGAAGGTCGAAATCGATTCGACCCCCTGGACGAGGTTCTGCCAGAACTGCGCGATGTTGGGCGCGCCGGGCATCCGGCAGCTCATTCCGATGACGGCCACGTCGCGGTCGTCCGCAGGGAGAGCCGCGTGGACGTCTTGGCGTGGCTTCCCTTCGGGGCGCGGTCCCTTTCTCTCGGCAACGTGCCGCGCGAGAAAGCGCACCGTGGGATTGCCGAACAGCTCGACGATGGGAACCTTGATGCCCAGTGCGTCGCCGAGTTTGACGTGCAGTTGCACCAGGTGGATGGAGTTCGCCCCGAGCTCGAAGAAGTTTCGCTCGGGGTGGACGTGCGACAGGCCAAGCACCGACTCGACGACCTCGGTCACCTGCGCCTCGATGGACCGGCTGTCCGCAGGAGCCGCCGTCCGTACCGGTGCCTCGAGCTCGAGGCTCGGGAGCGCGCGCCGGTCGACCTTGGCGTTCGCCGTCAGCGGCAGCGCCTCGAGAACGCGGAAGATCGCCGGGACCATGTGCTCGGGCAGCTTGCGCCCGAGCAACTCGCGCAGCCGCGCGGTATCGATCCCGGCGCGCGCCTCGGCAGGCACGACGTAGGCGACGAGCCTCTTGTCGTGGTGCTCTCCGACGGCGCTCACCACGGCCGCACGCACGCTCGACTCCTGCAGCAGCGCGGCCTCGATCTCACCCGGCTCGATGCGCTGCCCGCGGATCGAGAGTTGGAAATCGACCCGCCCGAGGAACTCGATGGTACCGTCGGGCAGGTAACGCCCGAGATCGCCGGTGCGGTAGATCCGTTCTCCGGTTCGCGGATGGGTCGTGAACTTCGCCGAGCCCGCCCCTGCCCCCACGTAGCCATGGGCCACACCGATGCCCGCGCAACATAGTTCGCCCGGCACCCAGACGGGACGCTCCTCGAGTTGCTCGTCCAGGACGTAGTACTTCGTGTTCGCGATGGGCTTTCCATAGGGAATGCTGCGGCGCTTTTCATCGTCCAACGTGATGGGGTGCGCGACGTTCCACAACGACGTCTCCGTGGGACCGCCGACGCTGACGACCGTGACATCGCGGAACTGGGCGCGAACGCGCGCCGGCATGGTGACGGGCACCCAGTCACCGCCGAACATCGCGAGGCGAAGCGGGCATGCGATCCGTCCGCCACCTCCCTCGAGGTGCGTCAGGAGCATCTCCATCATCGCGGGCACCGTGCTCCACACCGTGACCCCCTCGCGGTTCATGAGCTCCGCCCAATGCGAAGGATCCCGCCGCGCGTTCGCGTCGGGCATCACGATCGTTCCGCCGGCGCTCAAGGTGCCGAAGATGTCGTACACGGAGAAGTCGTGGTGCAGCGCGCTCAGGGCGATGACGCGATCGTCGGCGCCGATGCCAAAACGGCGATTGGTCCACTCGATGGCGTTGACCATGCCCTGATGGCTCAACATCGCGCCATTCGGCACCCCCGTCGATCCCGACGTGTAGAGGATGTGCGCGAGATCCATGGGCCGCGCCGCGGGCGGCACGGGGAGATCGCTCTGGCCACCGAAGGCATCCGGCGTCACCACAAGCACCTGGGCACCCGGCGGCTGCAATCGGTCCGCGAACTTCGGCTGGGTCACCACCAGCTTCGCGTGGCCATTCTCCATCATGTAGAGACGGCGCTCGTCCGGAAGCGCCGCATCGATCGGCAAGTACGCCGCGCCCGAGGCAAGAACGCCCACGGCGGCGACGACCTGTTCCCAGCCTTTCTCCATCACGATGGCGACCACGCCGCCCGACGCCGCACCATGCGCGCGCAGTGCGTGCGCCAGACGGTTCGCACGGCGCGCCAGCTCGCCGTAGGTCAGCGAAACGTGGCGCGAGGCCAGCGCGCGCGCCTCGGGGCACGTGGCGGCATGCCGGAAGAACGCGGAGTGAAGCAGATCACCGCTCGGCGGGACTTCGACGCCGTTGATCTCCGCGAGGAGTGCGCGCTGCCTCGGAGGCATCGTGTCGACGGACGTCTCGTCCCATACGCCGTCGTCGTCGGCGAGGCGGCGCAAGAGCGCGACGTAACTTCCGAACATGTCGTCGACCATGCCGGGTGGAAAGAGCTCGGCGACGACGTCCCAGTTGAGAAAGACGCAATCGCGCTGGTAGACGATCTGGTGATCGATCCAGACCTGAGGAGTCTGCGTCAGCGCGAAGGTCAACTCGCCGAACTCGCGCGCCAGGAAATCGACCCAGTGCGAATCGCCGGCCCCTGCATGGGACGCAAAGCTCGTGAGCACGACGGGCATGATCGCGCCGGCGATCCTCCCTTGCGCCTTGAACAGCTCGCGAAGGAGCTCCACCCCGCTGATCTCGCGGTGCTCGAGTGCAAGCAGGAGCTGCTCCCGGATGGCCCGGGCCCGCGCCACGAAGCTGCGATCCGTTCGATGGTCCACCTCGACCAAGGTGAAGCTCGCGAAGGTGCCGACGACGTCGGTGATCTGCGGGTGCAGCGGAAGGCGATTGAAATGGGGTACGTTGATGGTGAAACGCGGGCTCTTGCTCCAGCGAGCGAGGATCTCGGCGTAGGCGGCGAGCAAAAGCTCGGGCTCGGTCAGGCCGTGGGCGCGGGCGCGCGTCTTCAGCCGCTGCCACACGTCGACCTCGATGCGATCGAACCAACGCTGGAAGCGTGGGCGCGGCAGCGTGCTCGGATCGCGCTCGAGCGGGAGATCCGGTGCGGGCGGCAACGTTGTCAATCGCTCGCGCCAATAAGCGAGGGACCTCTGGTAATTCACGCCGCCGCGAAGGCCGTTCACGGCGAGCGCATAGTCGCGGAACGACATTCCGAACTGCGCCGGTTCCAGGCTCGTGTTCGGCTGCTTGTAGAAGTGCACGAGCTCGCGGTAAAGGATCTGAAAACTGTATCCATCGATGAACGTCCCATCGATGCTCATGAAGAGGCGCGCGCGCCCTGCGTCGAGAAGGCACACGCGGAGCTCGAACGTGGGCCATGCTTCGAGACTGAAAACCTGATGGGAAAGTCGGTCGCGTACCGTGCGGAGCCTTGCCTCCACCGCCTCGCCATCGCTGCCGCGAAGGTCCTCGATGGGGATTCGGTAACGGGGTACCGATGGAAGGATCCGCTGCTCGAAGCCCGGGAGGGCCACGGCACGCAGCATCTCGTGTCGTTGGACCAGCAGGTTCCACGCTTCTTCGAAGCGCGGGACGTCGAGCTCGCGGCAGTCGATCTCGTTGTACGCGTGCATGGCCGCGCTAAGCTCGAACTCGGCGTTGCGGCCGACGTAGTAAGCCTGCTGAATCTCGGTCATCGGGAAGGGCTCGTAGCGCTCCTCCGGTCGATGCACGATCTGCGGCAGCGGGGCGGCGCGCGGGGTGGCCTGCTCGCGCAGCAACCCGAGGAGCGCGGGTTTGTGCGCGACGAGTTGCTCGTGGAGGTCGGGGGGGATCTCGCCCGACGGCGCCTCGACGGCCAGATCATCGCCATCGGGCCATAAGGTGATGCCCTGCTCGGCCAAGACTTGGAGCAATTCACCAACGTTCATATCCGGATCCTCTTCGACTCGTTGCGGGCCTTCGGGGCCGTTGCAAGCACGCTGGCGGCAGCCAGGTGCTGGAGAAGTTCGTTCGCCAGCCCCGCGATGGTGCTCTCATCGACGAAGCTCATGAGCGGCAGGTTCACCTCGAGCTGCTGCGTCACCAGATCACGCAGTTCGAGCGACATGACCGAATCGATGCCCAGCGTGACGAAGGGCGCGGTCACGGAAAGGCGCGCGGGGGCCACGCCGCACACGTCGCTGACCATGCTCTTCAAGTGCGTCTCGAGGAGGCGCTGGCGCTCGGGGCTCGCGACGGCGAGCAATTGATCGCGCATGCGAGCGGGCACTTGGTTCGGCATGTGGGCTCGTTCGCCGAGCAGCCGACGAAACAGGGACGATGTGGCCACGGTAGGATGGCTGCGGCACCAGGCCTCCGGATCCAGCGCAGCCACGCCGCGGGCCGCCAGGTGATCGGTGCCATCGAGAAGCGCTAACTCCATGGCGGCGAGCGCATCGTCGACGGACATGGGAAGCATGCCGCGATCGGCGAGGCGTTCTCCGCGCCGAGCGTCCGATGCAGCCATTCCTACCTCGCCCCAACTTCCCCATTGGATGCTGAGCGCCGTTTGGCCCCGGTGGCGCCGGAACCGTGCCATGGCATCGAGAAAGGCGTTGGCAGCAGCGTAATTGCCTTGTCCGGGGGCGCCGATCATCGCGGCGGTCGACGAGAACAGAACGAAGAAGTCGATCGAAGGCTCCGTGATGAGCGTGTGGAGGTTCCACGTGCCCTCCACCTTGGGCGCCATCACACGGGCGAAGTGGCTCGGTTCGAGCCGGAGCAGCGAACCATCGTCGAGCACGCCCGCGGCGTGAAAGACGCCGCCGAGGGGCGGGAGGGTTTCTCGGATGACGCGCAGCGCACCGGCAAGCGATTCCGAGCTACGGACGTCGACCTGGAAGGTCTCGATCCGGGCGCCCCCGGCCCTCAGGCGAGCCAGCTCGTCCTGCGCCACGGCCGTCGGTTCCTTGCGCGCGAGAAGGGCGAGATGACGCGCACCCTGCGCGACGAGCCACGCGGCGAGACGAAGGCCGATACCGCCGAAGCCTCCGGTTACCAGGTACGTACGGTCGGCGCGGAGACGAACCTGCCGGCCCGGGGCGCTTTCCCGGTTGCCACGCACGAGGGACGGCGCAAAGCAGCGCCCGTCGCGAAAGGCCACTTCGTCTTCGCGCATCGCACGTGCACGGATCACCGAGAGTACGTCACCTTCGGGGGTTGCGGCCGAAGCGGGATCCAGATCGATGCGCGTGCACCGGAGCTCGGGGTGCTCGTACGCGAGGACGCGCCCGAGACCCCAGAGGGGCGCTGCGGCGATCGCAACGGCGGGCTCGCGACCGGTCACCGTTTGCGCTCCGCGTGTGACCACGTAGAGCGACGGAGCCGCCGCTTTCGCAACCGATGCAACGGACGCAATGGATTGCACGAGCGACGCCACCGCCGCGGATTCGCCGTGCACTTTGGTGCGAAGTTCGTCCAACGTGTCGGGAGCATCGCCACACGACCAGACGATGATTCCCACCTGCGACGACGCCGTCGGGGAAAGCTCGCGAAGCCAACGGACGATCACCTCCGGGTTCGCGCCCGCGAGCGGCGCCACGAGCGCCGTACCACCGGCGGCCAACAAGGCGTTCACGAGCCCATCGACCTCCTCGGGCCGATCGGCCACGACGAGCCAATTTTCGCATGGCGAGCCGCCAGCCTCGAGTGACCCGATTTCTTTCCACTCGAGGTCGAAGAAGAGCCCGCGCAGCGCCGCGTCGTCCCTCGCGGCCTCAGGCTGCGTCTCCGCGCCATCCCACCAGTAGCGCTCACGCTGCCAAGGGTAGGTGGGCAGCGTCGCGGTTCGTCCACCGGGGTAGATATCTTCGAAGCGGACGGGAGAGCCCACGGCATAACGCCCGCCCAGGCGCATCAAAAGCCCGAGTCGCCCCTCGCCCTTCGGGGCGTCCTGAGACTCCTCGACTGGCACGGGCTCGGCGTCGACGCGACCGCGGAAGGTGCCCGGCATCTCGAGCCCCTGGGCGGCGGCACCAAGCAGCGAAGAAAACGCCTGCGCCGTGCTGGCGACGATGGCCAGCCGCTCGTCGTGGTGGGCGCGGCCGAGCGCCGCGGTGAAGCAAAGATCGTAGAGGCGCGCGTCATCTGGTTCCCCGCCGAACGTGCGCGCGTAGCGCGCGGCGAGTTGGCGCAACGCCTCCTCATTGCGCGCCGAGAGAACCAGGAGGAACGGCGGCTCGACCGCGGTCGGCTGCAGGTCCGCGTCCGCGTGGTGCGCCTCGAGGACGACGTGCGCGTTGGCACCGCTCATGCCGAACGAGCTCACGGCAGCGCGCTGTGGTCGCCCGGTACGCGGGAGAACGATGCACTCGCGCGCGACGGCAATGCCCGAGCCCTGCCATGAGAAAACCGGCGTCGGCTCGTTCACGTGGATGGCGGCCGGGATCTCGCCCGTTTGCAGGACCAGCACGGCCTTGATCAGGCCGGTGACCCCCGCCGCTGACTCGGCATGCCCGACATTGGACTTCGACGACCCGATCCACAAGGGTTCGGCCGGTGTGCGGGCAGCACCGTACACGCGGGACAAGCCTTGGAGCTCGATCGGATCGCCGAGCCGGGTGCCCGTGCCATGGGCCTCCAGGTAGTCGATGTCGCGTGCCTCCACGCCGGCACGCGCGAGCGCGAGCCGATAGAGCGCCTCCTGCGCGCGCGGGCTCGGCACCGTGAGGCCACCACTCGCCCCATTGTGGTTCACCGCCGATCCGCGGATGATCGCGAGGACGCGATCCCCATCACGCTCCGCGTCGCGAAGGCGCTTGAGGATCACCACGCCGCAACCTTCGCCCTGCACCATGCCGTCGGCGGCGCTGTCGAAGGCCCTGCACTGGCCATTCGGCGACAATGCCCCCGCCTTGGCGAGGAACACGCTCAGATGGGGCGACAGCACGAGCTTGACCCCACCGGCTATCGCCAGCTTCGATTCGCCCGCGAGCAAGCTCTGACACGCGAGGTGCACCGCCACGAGTGACGACGAGCACGCGGTATCGACGGCCATCGCCGGCCCTTCGAGCCCGAGGAAGTACGCGAGGCGCCCGGCCACGTAGCTCATGTCGACGCCCGTGGAATAGTGGGCGCCTACCTTGTCCGCATCGGACGTGCCGAGGTGCGCGTAGTCCTTTGCGTGGACTCCTGCGAAGACCCCCGTTTGCGTACCGCCGAGGCGGTGCGGGGAAATGCCGGCGTGCTCCAACGCCTCCCAGCTCACCTCCAGGAACAGGCGCTGCTGCGGATCGATCCCTTCCGCCTCGCGCCGCGTGATGTGGAAAAAGTCGGCATCGAACAGGTCGACACCGTCGATGAAGCCACCGCGCGGCAGATGCCCGTGCAATGCGCTTCGTCCCGCGGGGACCTCGCTCAGTGCCTCGCGCCCTTCCCAGAGGAGTTCGCGAAATCCATGAGGACCGTCCACCCCTCCCGGCAGCCGGCAGCCGACGCCGAGGATGGCGATCGCATCGTCGGCAGCGCGTGTCGCGGCGGCGAGCTTGCTCTGCAGCTTCGTGATCGTAAGCAAGGCTTGTTGAAGTGCGGTCAACTCACTCATGGCTCCACCTCGAGGCTGATCTCTTTCAGCTTTTGCGCGATTCGACGTTGCACTTCTTGCTCGGAGAGCTGGGCGATCTCCCGGGCAAGGGCCACTTCGTCCTCGGGCGCCGGGCTCGATGGCGGATCGAGCCGGGACAGCAACCATGCCGACAAGAGCTCGAGCCTGGGGAACTCGAAAGCGAGGGTTGGGGCCACCTCGATCCCGAAGGCGCGGGCAACGCGGTGCGTGAGCTCGAGCGCGCCAAGGGAGGTCAGCCCCAATTGAAAGAGCGTGCTCCGTCGCGTGTCGACGTGCACGGCGTCGATTTCCAACAGGTCGGCAATCTGTTCGCGGAGGAACCCAACGATGCGGTCCTCTCGCAGGTGGGCGGGGACGGCGTGAATGTCGAGGGCAGGGACATCGTTGTCCTTGCGTGATGCCCTCGGCGAGCGACTTACCTCGGCGGGCGTCAACCACGACGGCCAGAGAGGCTGACGGACGAAGGGAAAGACCGGCAATCCAACGCAGCGCCGTCCAACGCCCGACATCGCGGTGCGCGGGACGCGTGCCTCGGTGAGGTAGATGCCGGCAGCCGCCACGAGTTCCCCGGGCGAGCCATCCTCGGCAAACGTGCCCTGTACCGGCGCACGGGCGAATCGTTCGAGCTGCACCACGAGTCCCTGCGCGTCGCGCGCGACGAAGGCCGCACGGTGCGTGTGGTGCTTTCGCTTGAATGCGGCAGTATGGCAAACATCCGAGAGGGAGCCGCGCCTAGCCTCCCGAGGGCCATCGCGAAGAAAATCGCGAAACGCGACAACGTGCCGCTCGAGCGCCTCGCCCGTGTGCGCAGACAGCGCCAGCAGGAACCCCGGGTCTTCATCCGACGCCGGTGCGGCGGTATCCGGCGCCTCCTCGAGCACGAGAAAACCATTCGACCCCCCGAGCGACGTGGACACCACGCCCGCGCGACGCGGCGTGTCCCGATCGCGCGAGGGCCATGACTCCAAATGACTCTGGAGCGAAAGCCCCAGCTCGTCGTAGGCGATCTGCGGGTTGGGCACCTCGACGTGAATCGTCGGCGGCAACGTTCGATGGTGGAGCGCTAGCGAAACCTTGATGAGTTGCGCGACACCGGCCGCCGCTCCCAGGTAGCCGACGTTGTTGCTTACCGCGCCGAGCCGGCAAAGTGGCCGCCGCCGCGGATCGCCTAGCGCGCGTGCAATGGCTTCCGCCTCCAACGCATCTCCCTTGAGAAAAGCCGAGCCGTGCAAGTCGACGTAGTCGAGACTCGCAGCCTCTACGCCGCCATGCGCACATGCCTGGGCGATCACGTCCTCTTGCGCCGCGGCACTCGGCGCCATGATCCAGTCGTTGTGACCATTGTGATTGACCGCACTGCCGCGAATCACCGCGTAGACGCGGTCGCTGGGGTGGACGTCGGAAAGCCGTTTGAGCACCACCATCCCCGCCCCCTCCCCGCGCACGTATCCATCGGCCTCCGCATCGAGCGTCCGGCACCGCCCTTTGGCCGAGAGCACGCCCGCTTGGGAAAGCATGATGCTGCTGTCCGGCGAGAGCATCAGCTCCACGCCCCCCGCAATGGCCATATCGATTTCACCGAGCGCCAAACTGCGGCAGGCCTCGTGCAACGCGGAGGTCGACGAAGCGCAACCCACGCTCACGCACGTGCTCGGGCCGCGAAGGTCGAACGCGTACGAGATGCGATTGGCTGCGAACGAGGGCGTCGTGCCGAGAACTGCGTACCCGTCGAGGTTCGACCAGTCGCGGGTGAGCAGCCGCTGAAAATCACTGAAGTTGACGCCGACGAAAACCCCCGTCCGGCTGCCGCACAAATCGTCGAGTGGAATGCCGGCGTCTTCGAACGCGAACCAGGCCACCTCGAGGAGCAAGCGATGCTGCGGATCCATTTGGCGCATCTCCCGCTTCGGGAGGCGAAACGCCTTGGGGTCCGCCATATGCACATCGTCGAGAAGTGCGGCGCGACGGCTGCGGATCTTGCCCGGTGAATCCGGCGTGGGATCGTAAAGCTGGCCCATGTCCCAGCGCGAGTTGGGGATTTCGGCCGACGAATCGATGCCGCGGCACAATTGATCCCAGAGCGCCTTCGGCGAGTCGGCGCCGGAAAGGCGAAGTCCGATACCGACGATGGCCACCGGCGGGCGATTGCTAAATGGCATATTCGATCCTCATGTGAGCAAGGACCGAAAGAGCACCGGATATGCCAGACACCCGGCACGACCTGACGCGGTGAAAGACCAATTCCATCGCGACATTGTTCGCGCTGTCCGCACAATCTGTTCGCACAATCTGAGGGCCACGACATGCTGCCACGGTGTGTTGCGGTGGCACGGCGAATGCTCGATTGCCGCTTAGGAGGATACCGATGAATCAATCCATCGATCACGTTCCCGTCGGGAAGATGCCCGAGCTCGGGGTGGTGCCGAAGCGAATGCACGCGTGGGTCATCCGGCGTGATCGGCATGGTCTCCCGGCCACGGCGTTCCGTCGGGAGCTCGTGAACGTCCCTGAGCCCGGCCCCGGCGAGGTGCTGGTGAAGGTGATGGCCGCGGGGGTGAATTACAATGGCATTTGGGCAGCGTCCGGCAAACCGATCAGTGTGCTCGATGTGCACAAGGAGGACTTTCACATCGCCGGCAGCGACGCTTCCGGCATCGTTTGGAAAACGGGCCCCGGCGTAGCGCGGTGGAAAGTCGGCGACGAGGTCGTCCTCCATTGCAACGTGACGTGCGGCGAATGCGGAGCCTGCAACGGGCTCGACCCCATGGCCTGCGAGCATCAGAAGATTTGGGGCTACGAGACGCCCTACGGGAGCTTTGCGCAGTTCACCCTCGTTCAGAGTCAGCAGGTCCTGCCAAAGCCAAAAGAACTCACCTGGGAGGTGGCGGCAAGCTACGGGCTCGTTTGCTTTACGGCGTACCGCATGCTCGTGCACCGGGCGAAGGTGCGGCCCGGCGAGGACGTGCTCGTATGGGGCGCATCGGGCGGACTTGGTATTTTCGCGCTGCAGATCGTCAAACTCCTCGGGGCGAATGCCATTGCCGTCGTCTCCAGCAAGAAAAAGGGCGAGCTGGCCATGAAAATGGGCGCCGTCGGCGTCATCGATCGCACCGACTTTCCGGGCTTGGCGTACCACCCGAACGAGACGTCCGAGCAGGCCAAAACCCGCGCCGAGATGACCAAGCGATTCGGGCGAGCGATTTGGGACGTGCTCGGTCGCAAGAAGTCACCGGACGTGATCTTCGAGCATGTGGGCCAGGAGACGTTCCCCACCAGCGTGTTTCTCGCGGGCCGCATGGGGCGCATCGTCATTTGTGGGGCGACGACGGGCTATCAGCTTTCGTTCGACGTCCGCCATCTCTGGATGCGCCAAAAGATGATCGTCGGTTCGCACTTCGCCAACGCCGGCGAGTGCGAGCAGGCCAACATGCTCGTTCATCGCGGCAAACTGCGGCCGCTTCTGACCGAGTTGTTCGAGTACGACGCCATCCCCGAGGCGCATCAGCGCATGATGGAAAACCGCCACGCGGGCACACTGGCATGCCTCGTCGGCGCGGCACGCGCCGGGCTGCGTACCTTGGAAGACGTTCGCACGATCGCCACCCCTCCCCAGCGGGAGATCAGGGACGACGCAAGGCGAACACCATCTCCGTGATGGACGACAGCGTGGCGAGGTTCTCGACGCGGATGGCGTCGAGGGGGACGATGAGGCCGAAATTTCGCTGGATGAAGCTCGTCATGCGGGCCACCTCGAGCGAGTTGAGCACGCCAAGCTCGAGAAGCCGCGTGCTGGCGTCGAGATCGGCCGCATCGCCCTCGAGGATCTCTTCCGTGATGTAACGCCGCAGAGTTTCGAAGATCTGTTCCTTGGTCATCCGCTTGTCCGTTCGGTTCGAGGGTGGGAGCTCGCGAGGGCGTGCCGATCGACCTTGCCGTTCCGCGTGCGTGGAAGTTGCTCCACCCACCGCACCGCGTCCACGATCATGTAACGCGGCACCTTGGTTTGGCAGTGCTCCTTCGTCTGCAAGAGCGACAGGGGTCTATGGCCGGGAACGCACGCGAGGAACGCCACGAGCCTCATCTCGAGACCTGCTCCCACCGCGAGCACGCAAGCCTCCCGCACCGAGGCATGCGCGAGAAGTGCCGCCTCGATTTCCCCGAGCTCCACGCGATGCCCGCGGATCTTGACCATGTGATCGCGCCGGCCGACGAACTCGAAGACCCCGCCGTCGAGAACCCGCACCACGTCGCCCGTGCAGTAGGCGCCCTGCTGGGCGGGCTGCCCCCAGTAGCCGGACATCACGGTGGGGCCATCGACCCAAAGTTCCCCCTCCCCGCCCACGCCCACGATCTCGCCGTTCTCGGCTCGCGCGTAGGCACGGTCTCCACAACACGCCCGGCCGATGGGAAGCGGCGTCACGCGATCGGGCTCGATCCACGACGCTTCGAAGGCGGTGCAAACGTTGGTCTCGGTGGGCCCGTAGAGGTTGAGCATCCTGCACTGCGGGAGCCCCTGACGAAGCTGCCGGAGTTGTTTGATCGGGAATACCTCCCCCGCGAACAAGATGGCGCGCAGCGAACGAAGCGGCGTCTCGAGCAAACCGCCCTGCTCGATCATCATCACCAGCGCCGAGGGCACCGAATACCAAATGCTGATCTCGTTGCGCGCGATGAACTCGACCAGCGCGGAGCCGACGAGACTCGAGCCCTCGGGTACGATGGCCACCGAGGCCCCGGAATGAAACGCCGCATACACGTCGAATACCGACAGGTCGAAATGAAGCGGCGCGTGGTTGGCGAGTCGATCCTCGGGACGCACCCCGAGCTCCCCAATGCCCCAATCGACGAACGCGAGGGCCGCCCGATGGCTGACGCACACGCCCTTCGGGACGCCCGTCGTGCCCGACGTGTAAAGGATGTACGCAAGGCTCTCGGCGTCGATGGGCGGCGGCGGAATGGTTGCCACGGCATCGAGGAAGAGCGTGTCGCCACCGAGCGCGTCGATGTGAAGCTCCGGCGGACCGCCCCTGTCCAGAGCGTACGGACCATGCGTAATCACCGTCTTCATGGCGCAATCGTCGACGATGGTGCGGACACGTGCGGTGGGGCTCTGCGGGTCGAGCGGGACGTATGCCGCGCCGATGCGCAGCACCGCCTGCATTGCGGCGAGGGCGTAGGCGCTCTTTGGCATCCACACGCCGACCCGATCGCCGACGTCGACACCGCGCTCGAGAAGCGCCCACGCGATGCGGTTCGCCGCACGATCGAGCTCGGCGTAGGTAATCGTGCGCCCCATTTCGATCACCGCCGGGCGATCGGGAAAACGACGGGCACTGGAGAGGACGCCCTCTTGGAGGAAGCGAGTGTCGAACATGGCTACAACCCCAGCTCGGAAGCGATGATGTCGCGCTGCATCTCGGACGTGCCCGAAGCAATCGTGGCCGCCATGGCATCGCGCAGTGCCCTCTCGATGCCGCCCGGCTGCAGGTATCCCTTGCTGCCGAAGAGTTGGATCACGTCCATGCTCGACGCAACGGCGGCCTCGCTCACCGCGACCTTGGCCATGGCGGCGTCGAGCGCGGTCGCCGTGCGCCGGTCGACCATCCAGCACGCCCGTTGCCACGAAAGGCGCGATGACTCGAGACGCAGCTTCATGTCGGCGATGCGGTGTGCGACCGATTGCTTCTTGGAGAGCCGCTGCCCGAATTGGCGCCGCGTCCTCACGTGCTCGATCGCCTGTGCGAGCCGCCGCTGCATGTCGCCCGTCCAGATCGCGAAAAGCCCCGCGCGCTCCCACAGCATCGAGCGCCCGAAGATGACGCCCCCCTGTCCCTCGTCACCGATGCGATGGCCCGCCGGCACACGGCAATTGCGCAGGTCGATGCCCGATGCAGGGATCGACGAGAGCCCCATTTTCGCGAGCCCCGGGCCGATGAACAATCCTGGAGTGTCCCGCTCGACGGCAAAGGCGGAGATGCCGAGAAAGCCTCGCGACGGGTCGGTCTTCGCGAAAACCACGAAGACGTCGGCAATGGGCGCGTTGGTGACGAAAGACTTGGCCCCGTCGAGCACGTAGAAGTCGCCGTCGCGCCGCGCCGACGACGTCATCGCGAACACATCCGAGCCGGCGCCTTCCTCGGTGATGGCGTTGGCGCCGATCCATTCCCCCGAACCGAGACGAGGCAGGACACGCTGCCGCAGCTTCTCACTGCCAAACTCGGCGATCGGCGTGCTGCACGCGAACAGGTGCGCCGCAATCGCGAAGCCCAGCCCGACGTCGCCGCACCCCAAGGTGAGCGCCTCCAGCGCGCAAGCCGTGTCGAGCAGCCCATGCCCGCCGCCGCCGTCGGCGCTCGGAATGCAAAGACCTAGCAGGCCGTGCTCACCGCAAAGGCGCATCTCGTCCCGCGTGAAATGCGCGTCGTAACCGCGCTCGACGCACACGGGCTCGACCCTTTCTCGTGCGACCTGGAGAACCCTATCGCGGAGCGCCCGTTGCTGCGCCGACCATTCGAAGTCCACGTGCCCTCACTTCGGCCGGGGCTCGGGGCCGAGCTCCAGCTCCATGGCGCGCAGCACCTGGCTCCGCACCTCGTTGATGAAAAAGTGCCCGCCCGGAAACATCTTCAGCGCGAAACTCGAGCGCGTTTCCCTCCGCCAGGCCTCGAGCTCGACACGCCTCACCGCGCGGTCTTCGGTCCCACCGAAGACGCAGAGCGGCACCGGCAGAGGGTCCGCACGACGGTAGGTATAGCCTTCGATGATGCTCAGATCCGCACGGAGCGTCGGGATCAGGAGCTCGAGAAGCGCCGGCTCGTCGAGGATCGCTCGAGGAATGGCACCGTAGCGGCGCACGACCTCGTCGACGAACGCCCTTCCCTCGAGTCCACCCATGGGCGGGTACGGATTGGTCGAGGACGGCGACTCGCGCCCCGAGACGAAGAGGGCGCGCGGCAGACGCAACCCGCATCGGTGGAGCTCCCGCGTGAGCTCGAAGGCCACGAGCGCGCCGAAGCTGTGACCGAAGAGCGCGAACTCTTCCCGGCTGTAGGGCGCAAGGGCGTCGACCAGCTGCCTCGTCAAACGCGAAAGGTCGCCGACCGGCGGCTCGCGCAGGCGATTCTCCCGCCCCGGAAGCTGGACGGCACACACCTCGATGTCGGCATCCATCTCATCGGGCCACAGATGAAAGACGAGGCTTCCGGCACCGGCATAGGGAAAGCAAAAGAGCCGCAACCGCGGCGACGCGATGGGCTTTCGCCGGATGATCCACGGGTTCGGGCGGTCGTCCATACACCCCGCATTCGAGCAGTAACCGTACCAGCCGCGCGATCGCCCCGCGGTGATCGCCCCCTTCACGATTGTGCGCACAATCTGTTCGCCGGCTACGCAATCTGTAAGGCACGGCGCTCCCACGCACGGGTGCGTCGCCATGCGGCGGATGTATAAATGTCACTTATTGTGTCCATAACCATCTAAATCGCATTTTCGCATCTCGCCAAAGGCGATCTCCGCCGCGACGGAAAATTGAGATTGAGCGAACCCGCGATACCGAATCTGTCGACGCGAGGAGTGCATCGTCGTGACACGTTCGGGTTTCGGTTGCCCGCGGCCAAGGACGCCCCCATGTTCCCTCGGCCGCGCGTCGCAAACGTTTGCGTTCGGCCGAAAGGTCGACACGAGCCATGGCTGACCCACCTGCCGACCATGACCGAACTTATGTTCACCCAGACAATGGTGGGGCTATGCAACCGATCGGTATTCGCATTTGCCGATTTCGAAAAATGCGAGCCGCGAAAATGATTTTATGCGCCATCGGGTGAGGCGCGGCGTCTCCGCAATAGAGGACACCTCATGTTCGAATCACATCACCAAGGTGGAAGCGTCGCGCGCGAGCCTCGGTGCATGGTGCATCGTACGCGGCGCCGCGTTTGTGCCGACCCGTTGGTCGACGTACGCGCAACGGCGACTCGCCGACTCACACTTCACCAAATCGTAAATTGGATATTCCGGCCGCATTCCGTCACTCATTGCGGACGCGAGTACAATCGGGCATTCACCCGGCGATTTAATCCATTGCAAATCGCGATCGTTCCGTTCAACAGTACGATGTGGCGGTCTCCGTCGACGCGATGAACATCGCCGCATGAACGGCGTTTCTTTCCGCGGATCGAGCAGTTTCACCAAGGAATGATCCACCGCATCATTGCCGCCTTTCAACTTGTTGCTATACCTGGGAGGGTTGCGCAGTCGCCAATTGTGCAGACCTGTTACTTCACAATCAGGCACGCCGTCGTGGGGGTGCCATGCCGGAGCACTCCGGGACACTATCCGTTATAGCGGACGTCGACGCTAGCGGTCGCCAGGGGTGCCTCATTCTCCTCGTACGAACGTTCTCCGCGGGAAGGGACTCGTTCATCACGTATGGGCGAGCCGCAATTCGTTCTGCCGAATCCATCCTATCTTTTCATCTCAGCAGGAGTCACTGAATGCTCACTTCACGCGCGAACGTCAACGCACGAATTACCGAATCGAGAAGCGAGCCGGCCACGATATCTCGCGTAGAACTGTTCGGAGAGCGGTCCCTAGATACCTTCCCCGCCCCACTCGAAAACATCGGATCTGAAATGGCCTTTGCCGGAGATCGGGTGGTCGTCCTCGAACCGTCGATGGTCAACATCCACCAACTCGCACGGCGCGTGGCCGCCAGTGACATTAGCGTGCTTCTCCTTGGAGAGACCGGCTGTGGCAAGGAAATCTTGGCCGAGACGGTACATCGCCACTCGCGGCGCAAAGACAGGCCCATGCTCCGCCTCAATTGCGCGGCACTTTCCGAGAGCCTCCTCGAGAGCGAACTGTTCGGCCACGAGAAGGGGGCCTTCTCCGGCGCGACGCAGACCAAGTCCGGGCTCCTCGAGATCGTGAATGGGGGCACGGTGTTCCTCGACGAGGTCGGGGAGATGCCGCTTTCCTTGCAGGCCAAACTGCTGCGCGTGATCGAGGACCGCAAGGTGACACGCGTGGGCGGACTGAGACCGCGCGACATCAACGTACGCTTCGTGACCGCGACCAATCGGAACCTCTCCGCCGAAGTCGCGCTCGGCACATTCCGGGCAGATCTCTATTACCGCTTCAATGGTGTCGCCCTCCACATTCCGCCGCTCCGCGAGCGGCCCTCGGAGATCGAGCCTCTGGCCACGATGTTCTTGGAACGCGCCGCCAAGGAAGCGGGACGCCGGCCCCCGCGTCTGTCGCCGGAGGTGCGCGTTCTGCTGCGCCGGCACACGTGGCCGGGCAATGTCCGCGAACTGCGGAATATCGCGGAGCGCGCCCTCGCGGTGTGCGCCGACTCCGATACGATCACGATGGACCATCTCCCCGTGGAGGAGATGGCCAGGGCAGCCACCGCGCTGCGCGATCACGCACAGGCGCCGGCTATTTCGCCGCACGCGCCCATGAGCCCCACGCGCGGGCGCAGCGAACGCCAGCGCATTGCCGACGCGCTGCAACAGTGCGCAGGGAACCAATCCTCGGCGGCGAAGATGCTGGGGATCTCGCGGACGACGCTCGTCTCGCGGCTCATCGAATACAACCTTCCCAGGCCCCGCGCGCGGCGGCGGCGTGACTGAATGAAGCACGGAGGGCGACCATGTCCCATGCATACGGAACCCACGGACCCGCGAATCCGCGGCTGGGGAACCTCGCGCGCCGCGTGGCCCTCGGCGTGTACCGCTTTCTAGCCGCCAAGAAAGGCTTTCATCAGGAGGACAGCGCTCATGGGCGGGAGCGCGCCGAATCGGTTCGGAGAAAACTGGAGCGGGGTGAAACGGTGTACCTGCTCGGCATTGGCGCTGGCGGGCACGATTCGGGCATCGCGCTGGTGCGGGCCTCCAAAGAGCAAGGCATCGAGCTTCTGCTGAACAACGAAGAGGAGCGCTTCTCCGGGCAGAAAAGCTGCACCGAATTTCCCGAGCAGAGCATCGCGCAATTGCGCGTGCAAATGGAGCGGCTCGGCATCGGCCCCACCGACGTCGACGCGGGCCTTGCGTCGTGGGACTACGTGACCTTGGCAGCCACCGGCGTCAAAGCGTTCGCCGACGAGCTGCCAGGCAGTTTTCGCACGGCCTACGACCCGGCCGCCCAGGATCCGACGATGACGCCAGACATGGTCCACGCCGTGATGTTCGAGGCGCCGAGGCGCCTGGGCAAGAGCCTGGGGCTCGCGGGGGACCTTCCCATCATCGGCATGCGGCACCACGACAACCACGCCGCCTTCGCCTACGCGACGTCACCGTTCGCCCAACACGACGAGCCGGTCATGGTGGCGGTCATCGATGGCTCCGGCGACGACGGCGCGCTTTCCCTCTACGTCGCACGCCAGGGCCGCATGGAGCTGCACGGAAAGAACAGCGACCCGGCCGATTCGCTCGGCACGCTTTACTCGCTCATCAGCAGCACCCAAGGCGGCTGGAAGATCCTCCAGTCCGAAGGGCGCTACATGGGCGCCGCAGCCTGGGGCAATGGCAACCGACTGACCAATCCGTATTACGCGCAGCTGCGGCAGCTCCTCTACTTTGGACCGCGTGGAGAGATCCTGCTCAATCGGAGCCTGGCCAACTGGCACCGCAAGGGGTTTCTCGAACCGTATTCGCAAGAGCTGATCGACCTTCTCGGACCGCCCATCCCACCCGACAAGTGGTGGAATCCCGACGCCGTCCTGAACGTGGACGACATCGAACACTCCGAAATCACCCAGGACCGCGTGGACAAGGCCGCGGCTCTGCAGCTCGTCTTCGAGGACGGCCTGTTTCACATGATTGGCCATTTCATCCGCGAAACGGGAAGCTCGCGCCTCGTCCTGGCCGGGGGTTGTGCGCTGAACTGCGTGGCGAACATGCGCCTCTTGGATCACTTCGACGAGGCATTTTTCGCGCGCTACCTGGACCAAGAGAAGACGCGCCTTCATCTGTGGGTCCCGCCCACCCCAGGCGATTCGGGTGTGACCATGGGCGCGGCGTTCAACTTTGCGCTGGCGCAGGGAGCGCCCATCGGCAAGCCGCTCGCACATGCCTTCTACTGCGGCGCCGCACCGAGCAGCGACGACGTTCGCGCGGCCGCGGCGAGCGTACCGGACATCGGGCTCTTGCCGTTGGGCGATACCTCGGATCGCACCACGTGCAACCTGCTGGCCGATCTTCTCGCGTACATCGTCGCGCGCGGCGGCGTCATGGGTCTCTTCCAGGGCCCGGCCGAAACGGGCCCGCGGGCGCTCGGGCATCGGTCCATTCTCGCGACGCCGTGCAACCCGAAGACGCTGGAGGTGTTGAACGCGATGGTGAAGTACCGCGAGAAGATCCGCCCCCTCGCGCCGATGGCCACGCTGAAGGGTGCCCAACGGTGGTTCGAGCTCTCGGACGGCGCGTCCGATGCTTCGTACAACGCGTATCGCTACATGATCCTCACCGCACGCGCGCGCCCGGAGGCGTACCCGGTCATTCCCGCGGTCATCCACAAAGATGGCACCGCGCGCGTGCAGATCGTCGACGAAGAGCAAGATCCGTTCACGTTCGCCTACCTCGAGTCCATGGGCCGGCGCGCGGGGGTGGAGGTGTCGGTGAACACCTCGCTCAACGTCGCAAGCCCGATCGTGCAGACGCCCGTTCAAGCCCTCGAGGCGCTCCGGCGCTCCAAAGCCATGGACGGCATCGTCATGCTGGGGGCCGACGGCCAAGCGTTCCTCGTCTGGCATGCGGTGAAGGTGCAACCCAAAGATGGAGGCCAGAGGCTCCTCGACTGGGTCGCGAGTTGGCAAGCCGAAGTGGGAACGCGCGCGGGCATCCATCTGCCCGGGGCGCAAATGCTGCAGGAGCACCACGCACCATGAACGAATCATCGCTGGTCGGACGGCACGTCCTGATCACGGGCGCGAACACGGGCATCGGACGGGCCACCACCGAGGAGCTCGCCCGTCGGGGCGCGCGCCTCTACCTCGCCTGTCGCTCGAAGGACAAGACGCAGTCCGTCATCGACACCATTCGCCGCAACACCCCCGAAGCGCAACTCCGCTTTTTGCCGCTCGATCTCGGCGATCTCGATTCGGTCCGGCGATGCGCCTCCGAGTTTCTCGCGTTGGACGCACCGCTGCACGTGCTGGTGAACAACGCCGGGCTCGCAGGGCAGCGCGGCACGACCAAACAGGGATTCGAGCTCGCCTTCGGCACGAACTACCTGGGCCACTTTCTACTTACGCAATTGCTTTTGCCTCGGCTTCGCGCGAGCGCGCCGGCGCGCATCGTCCACGTTGCGAGCGACTCGCATTTCGAGTGCAAGGCGCTCGACTGGGACGCTCTGCGCCGGCCCACTCGGACCTTCATGGCCATGAAGGAGTACGAGGTCAGCAAGCTATGCAACATCCTCTTCGGCGCCGAATCGGCGCGCCGCTGGAGGGAGCTCGGCGTGCACAGCTACAGCGTGGACCCAGGTACCGTGGCCTCGGACATCTGGCGCAAGATCCCTTGGCCGGTGCGGTACCTGATGACGCGCAAGATGATCAGCCCCCGCGACGGCGCCTTCTCCTCGCTTCACTGCGCCACCTCGAAGGACGTGGCCGAGCACAATGGCCGCTACTACGCATTGAGCGGGCGCGACCGCGCCCCGAGTGTGCTAGCGCAAGACGCCACCCTCGCCCGTATCCTCTGGGAGAAGAGCGAGGAATGGGTGGGCGGCACGCGTTAGCCGGCGTACGCTTCCGCGGGCTCGTTCCTTCTCGTGGAAGGCCGCCGCCCGCGGAGAAAATCGAAGCGCTTGGCCGCGGAAATCAGAACGTTGGCGGCGAACTCGAATTGCTCGTCCGTGTGCTCGCTCGTGACGAAGAGACGCAAACACGATGCGTCTTTGGGGACCGCCGGATAGGACACGGCGCCGACCTCGAGCCCGTGACGGCGCAGCCAGTCCCCCAAGTGCGATATCTTCTCGTGCGATCCGATATACACGGGAATGACCCACGATTCGGCGTCGCCGATGACCAGATGATCGCATAAGAGCGCACGCAGCGTTTTGGCGTTGCGCATCAAGCGCTTCCGGCGCGCCTCTCCCTCGGGCCCCCCGGCCAACGCGGGAACCTTCGCCAGACCGCCGACCACCCCCGGATTGAGCGCGCACGAGAACATGCGGCAGCGGGCAAACCAATTAATGTAGTTGGCAAGGTCGGTCCTCGCATAGACGGCCCCGCCGATGCCGCCGAACGATTTGCTCATGGTCATCACCAGCAGGTCCACGCGATCGAGCACCCCTTGGGCGGCAGCCACGCCGCGACCGCCGGGACCGGTGAGCAACATGGAGTGGGCCTCGTCGACGAGCAAGTACGCACCGCATCGCTTGGTCACCTCGGAGATCTCGTCCACGCGACCGAAGGCGCCGCTCACCGAGTGCACGCCATCCATCGCCACGATCACGCGATGGCGGTGGGCATCGATCCCCGCGAGCACGCGCTCGAGATCACGCGCATCGTTGTGCGCGAAAAACCGGACCTTCGCACCGGAGAGTTTGCCGCCCTCGAGAACCGACATGTGCACCTTGCGGTCGCACACTAGGTACTGATTCTCGTTGAGCAACGCCGAAATCGCCCCCGTGTTGGCGCCGTACCCCGAGGGAAACAGGCTCACGCCGTAACCGGGTTGCCCCAGGAATTCGACGATGCCGCGCTCGAGCTCACCATGAACGCCCAGGGTGCCCCCCAGCACCGGCGATGACAACGCGCCGAGCCCATAGCGATCGAGCGCGTCCTTGGCGCCCTGGATCACCACCGGGTGCGTCGCGAAACCGAGATAGTTGTAGCTCGTGAAGCTCACACACCGCGTCACGCTGCCATCGGATTGAGGAACGTCGACACTGGGTCCGGGAGCGGAGAGATGCGGGCGATCGAACATGGCCTCGAGACCTTCCTTTTGCATGGCCTCCCGCCAGCGTTGGAGCTCCTCCGCCTCGGCGAATTCGCGCACACCGCGGGTCATGAATTGCTCGAAGGTCAATTCACTCCAATGCGCGGACGCAGGGGTATCCTTGGCCGTGGCCTCGGGTGCGGCGCTGGGCAGCATGGCGACGAGCTGCGCCTTGTGCTCGGCAATGGCCGCCTTCAGCGCCTCCGTGAGGGCTCCATGCGGGGCGCGCATGCGCCACTGCGAGCCGTCGAGGGCCAACGTAATGCCTCGCCGTGAAAGTTCCTCGAGCAATTCGTCGATGGTCATAAAGCGATCTCCTCCAGGTCGTGGGCATTCGTGCCCTCGGGCTGCAGCAACGTCGACAGGCGCAATCGTCGATAGGTTTCCGTGCTCAACTCCGTGACGGAGGTCTGCGTCATCAGGCGCTCCGGCGGCAACGTCACGCCCAGCTCTTTGGTGATGCGTCGCTGCAGATCGGCGGCCATGAGCGAGTCCAAGCCCAGGCCCGAAAGCGAGAAGGATTCGTCGAAGGTCTGATCGGCCTCGAGGCCGAGTACCATCTCGAGCTGCGCGGCGAACGCCCGATGGACCAAGCTGCGCGCCTTTTCGGGCGCGAGCTCTCGGATGCGCCCGGCGAGCGCCGAGGCGCCCGGTAAGGTTTCCTCGGTAGGGCCATCTTCGACCGCAGACGCGGCCGGCCAGTACGTGCGGCGCTGAAAGGGGTACGTCGGAAGCACGAGGCGCTGGCGCGCCCAGGGGCCGTCGACGTTGTGCCATTGGACGGGCAAACCCGCCACGAACACGGCCGCCAAGGCGTGCAAGACGCCGTACGGTTCATCGTCGCCGACGGGAGAACTCGACCACACGTGCACGCCCTCGGTGAGCTCGCGCACGCGTATCCACCATGCACCGTCGCTGCCCCCAAGCGACAGAAACGCCTGATACCCCGCATCCCGCAAGGTGCCGATACCGCTCGCCAGCCCCCCCGCGGTGGGGATCACGCGCAGGGCCGGCGTCGACCGAGGTACATCCGGGCGTCCATCGCGCGTCCACGCGATGGCCAGACGCATGCCGTCCTCGAGCAAAAGGCTCCCCGCCGTGCAGGCAGCGGCGAGCTCTCCCGCACCTTCGCCGAACACGGCCTCGGGCTCGATGCCCCACGATCGCCAAAGACGAACCAATGCCATCTGCGCCGCGAACAGCGCGGCGAATTCCAGGGGGGTTCCCTGCGCCTCGTCGAGCCAGAGTTCCGACCCTCGCGAGGCCTCGGGCAGCAGCGCGCGGCACGTGTCGAGCACCTCGCGCACCACCGGCTGATGGCGCACCGACGCGACCATCGCACCGCTGGGACATGCCGGCGGAAAGAGGAAGGCGAGCAGCGGCGCCCGTGCGCCGGTCACGACGCCCACGGCCGCGTCCCCTCGGGCGATGGACGCGAGTCGACCTCGCCACTCGGACGAATCGCGCCCCACCAGCGCCACGCGGTGGCTCATGGCACTGCGACCGACATTGGCGCTGTACGCGATGTCCGCCGGCGAGGCCGGCGTTCGCGCGAGGTGCTCGGCAAAGCGCCCCGCGTAATCACGCAACGCCGCCTCCGTCGCGGCGCTCAAGGTGAGAACGCGCGCGGGGCGATCGTCGGCGAGCGGTGCCCGCCGGACCGAGGCGAGATCGGGCGCGCCCTCCACCACCACGTGCGCATTCGTCCCGCTGTAGCCAAAGGCGCTCACGCCCGCCATGCGACGCCCCGTGGCGGGCCAGGGTACGGCTTGCGTGGCTATGCGCACGGGCAAGGTGTCCCAGGCAATGTTGGGATTCGGCTCGTCGAAATGGAGATGCTGCGGAATCCACTCGTTCTGCAGCGATAGGACGACCTTGAGCAGGGCCGCGATGCCCGCCGCCGATTCGAGGTGTCCAATGTTCGTCTTGACGGAGCCCACCCAGAGCGGGGCCGCACGCGGCCCCGCAAAGGCGCGCCCCAGGGCCTGCATCTCGATGGAATCGCCCAGCGCCGTGCCCGTGCCTTGCGCTTCGACGTAGCTGACCTGATCGGCTCGAACGCCGGCCACCGCGAGGGCGTCCTCCACGAGCCGCTCCAGCGCACGACCATTGGGCACCGTGAGGCCGCTGCCGCTGCCATTGTGATTCACCGCCGAACCACGGACGAGGGCCAGCACCGCGTCGCCATCCGCAATCGCGTCGGACAAGCGCTTGAGCACGACCACGCCGGCCCCCTCGCCACGCCCGAATCCATCGGCCGCCGCTGCGAACGATTTGCAGCGGCCGTCGGCCGACAGCATGCCCTTGTGCGATTGCACGATCATCGTCTCGGGCGCGAGATTCAGGTTCACGCCGCCGGCAAGCGCCAGATCGCAGCCTCGCTCGCGCAGGCTCTGGCAAGCTTGGTGCACCGTCACCAGCGACGAGGAGCATGCCGTGTCGATCGCGACCGTCGGTCCTTGGAGCCCGAGAGCGTACGCAATGCGCCCGGCTGCGATGCACAGTCGATTGACGGCCATGCTCGCGTCGGTTCCGCTCGCCGAGCCGGCCTCGCGCGCCGCGAAGTCGAGGTGCATGAGGCCCATGAACACGCCGGTCTTGCTGCCGCGCAGCCGAGCGGGCGCCTGGCACGCGCGCTCGAGCGCGTCGTGGCACACCTCGAGGAGCATCCGTTGTTGCGGATCCATCGAGCGTGCTTCTTTCGGCGAGATGCCGAAGAAGAGCGGGTCGAAGTCCGCCACGTTGCGCACGAAGTGCCCATCGCGCACGTGCATCTTGCCCGGTGTTCCGGGCTGGGGATCGTACAGAGCGTCCGCGTCCCAGCGATCGGCGGGTACGCGCTCGAGCGTCTCCTTCCCCTGGCGTAGCAATTCCCAGAAGGCCTCCGGGCTGTCGGCCCCGCCCGGAAATCGGCAGCTCGTGCCGATGATGGCGATGGGCTCCGCCTGAATCACGCGCTGCTTCTCGCGCAACTGCGTGGCGGCGAAGGCGAGCTTGACGGCGGGCAGCTCGGACAACCGTCGTGTCATTTCGTCCATGGAGTCTTCCTCTAAAAGTGCAGTTCCGCGTCGTCGCGCTGGAGCAGACCGTCGAGCAGCGCCGACACGTCGGCGTCGATGACCGGTGCGGGGTCGCTCTCCGTGGGAGCTTCCTCGGCTTGCAGCACCTCACCGGCCACGAAGCTGGTGAGGGCCTCCAAGTTGGGATGATCGAACGCCACCGTTCCCGGGAAGACACGCTGGAAGGCTTGCTGCAGGCGATTGCGGAGATCCACCGCCATGAGGGAGTCCATGCCGAGCTCCGAGAAGCCGCGTGTCGACGACGGCAAATGGTCCGCTTTGATGCCGAGGACCCTCATGACCAGCACCTCGATATGCCGATCGAGCAGCGCACGCCGCTCACGCGCGGGGGTCTCGAGCAGCTGCTGGACGAAAGGCGGGCCGCCCGCCTCCTGCTCCTCCGCGCCAGCCGCGAGCTCCGAGAACATGGCCCTCGCCGCGAGTTGCGGTCCGAGCTTTGCCCAGTCGAGTGGCATGACGGCGGCCTGCACGGGAGCGCTGCGCAGCAGCATCTCGAGGATCTGTAGTCCTTGCTCGGGTTCGATCTCGTCGATGCCGCGGGCCGCCATGTCCTCGCCGGTCGTGCGTTCGGCCGCGAGCCCCACCCAGCGCCAGGCTCCCCAGTCGATACTGAGGGCCGGAAGCCCCTGAGCGCGCCGCAAGTGCGCGAGCTCGTCGAGGAAAACGTTGGCTGCGACGTAATTCGATTGCCCGGGCCGTCCCATCACCGCAGCCGCCGAGGAGTAGAGGATGAAGTGCTCCAGCGGCAGGTCGCACGTGTGCCGGTGAAGGTGCATGGCCCCGTCGACTTTCGGCCCCATGACCTTGGCGAAGCGCTCGGGGGTCTGCTGCACGATGACGCCATCGTCGAGCACCCCCGCGGCGTGGATGACGCCGCGCAGAGGCGGCAGATCGGCGGCGATTTGGCCGAGCATGCGAACCACGTGCGACTCGTTGCCGATGTCGCCTTCGAGGACGACGACCCTGGCGCCCGTGGCCTCGAGCTCGGTGCGCACGTCCGGCGACAGCGACGACGGACCACGGCGGCTCACCAGTGCGAGGCACCCCGCCCCACGCTCACCCAGGAAGCGCGCCGTCAGGACGCCGAGTGCCCCGGTGCCGCCGGTGATCAGGTAGGTGCCGTCGTCACGGAACCGCACGGGGTCGCCCGGGGCGCCCAGCGCCGGCGCCCGCTGAAGCCGCGGCACGCAGCGGTCGGACTTGCGAAGGGCGACGCAATCTTCGCCGTCGTCGGCGAGCAATTCCGCCAGCAGCCGCGCCGCGAGATGCTCCGTCCCCGGCGTCGTCATGTCAATGTACTTGACCTTTAGCTCTGGATGCTCGAGCAGAATGACCTTGCTGAGCCCCCACGAGGTCGCGCCGATCAGCCGATCGATGTCCCGCGCCCCGGCCGATGCCAGTGCATCCTGCGTCACCACCCAGAGCCGGGGCGCTTGATGGGCATCGCGCCCCACCAGTGCCTGCGTGAGATGCAGCAACTCCGTGGCCTGGCCGTCACCGAGGTACACCACGCCATCGATCGCGCCCCCGTCGCGCTCCAGCGCATGCAGTGCCGCGCGGAAATCGCGCCCCGGCTCGACCAGGTGAGCCTTCGCGCCCTGGGCGACCAGCTCCGCGCACAGCTCGGAGCCAAGACCGCCGGCGCCGGCGAAGACCCCGACGACGCGGTTTCGAAAGCGATCGTGCTCCAGCGCCGCAGGCCGTGACGGGCGCCATTCGATGTCGTACAGCCACTTGCGCAGGGCGCGCTGCTTGGAGCGAAGGATCCGCTCCCGGCTCACCGGCTTGAAGCGGAACGCCGTCAGCTCGGCGATGGCCTCCCCCTCCGGCGTGAACAACGTAAGCTCCGCCGACAGTTCGCCGCCCGCCTCGCCCGACGTGCGCGTGCGAACCCAGAACTCGAGCCCGGGGGCGCGGAAGAATCGCAGGCGCCCAACGCCCACGGGCAGGTAGGCGTCTTCGCTCGGAGCCTTGCCCTCGAAGCCGGCACCGATCGATTGAAAGCAGGCATCGAGCAGCGCGGGGTGCAGGCGCAGCGACTCGGCTTCCTTCTCGAGGCTGGGATCGCAGACGATCCACGCGAGCGTTTCGCCATTCCCCGCGCGCACCTCCTGGATGCCACGAAATGCCACACCGTAGGTGATGCCCGTGCGCTGGAGATCCTCGTAAAAGGACGCGACGTCGCCGGCGCGCGTGCACCGAGCCTCGAACACGGCCCGATCGATCTTCGCCGGAGCCGCGGACTCCAAAGCTTGCACGCGCCCGCTCGCGTGGCAGATCCACGAGGGCTGCTCCAGGGAGGTCTCGGGGTCGAGGCTGGTGATCTCGAAGGTGTACGAGCGACCTTCGCCCGGGGTAAAGACGGTGGCCACCTGCGTGGGCGACATCGTGAGCTCGAGCGGCTGATGGAACGTGACGTCCGAGATCTCCACGTCCTGCGTCCCGACCGCTCGCTGCCCACCGGCCAGCGCCATCTCGAGGTAGCACGCGCCCGGAAGGACGACGGCGCCGTAGACGAGATGGTGGGCGACGAACGCCGGCCGGCTCATGTCGAGCCCATTTTGAAACTGCACCTGCTTGGCCGGCGAGGCCACGCGCGTGCCCAACAGGGCATGCTCCGCCTTGCTCTCGCCCCAATGCTCGAGCGTGCGTATCCAGTATTTGTCGCGCTGAAAGGGATAATTGGGAAGCACGCGCCGCCGCGGACGCGGGCCATGGTGCAGCGACGTCCACGCCACCTCGATGCCGAGGCCATGCACCTCGCCGAGGGCGTCGAGCATTTGAAGGATCTCGCCACGCCCCTTGCGCAAGCTCGGCACCCAGCGCGCGCGGCTCCGAGGCAGCGTGCTCTGGCCGAGCCCGAGAAGCGCGGGCCGTGGACCGAGCTCCAGGTATACGGAGGCGCCGAGTTGCTCGAGCGTGCGCATCCCCGCTTCGAACCGGACCTCGTTGCGCACGTGGTCGACCCAGTACTTGGCCGTGACCACGTCGGGTCCGGCGACCTCGCCCGTGAGGTTCGAGACGAGGAGCAGACGCGGCGTCGCGTAGCGGATGGTGCCCGCAATCCGCGCAAATTCGTCGAGCATGGGCTCCATCAGGACCGAGTGGAATGCATGGCTCACGCGGAGCCGGTGCACGCGCACCTTCGTCGACCGGAACCGCTCCACGACCCGGCCTAGGGCCTCCTCCGGCCCGGAGATGACCACGTTGGCGGGCCCATTGGTCGCCGCAATCGCCACACGGCCTCCCTCCGTTGCGATCGCGCGTTCGACCTGGGCGCGCTCGGCATGCACGGTCCACATCTGCCCCGTGCGCGGCAAGCCGGCCATCAGCCGCGCTCGTGCCGCAATCAAGGTGAGCACGCTCTCGAGATCCATCACCCCCGCCAGGTGCGCGGCCGCGAGCTCTCCCACGCTATGGCCCATGAGCATGTCCGGCTCGACACCGCGTTCTCGCCAAAGGGCCGCCAGGGCAATCTCCAGGACCACCAGCGCCGGCTGCGTGTAGCGCGTATCGTGAAGGGGCGCGGCCTCGTCTTCCGCGTCCCCGGACGACTCGCCGAACAGCACCTCGGTCAGTGGCCTCTCGAGCTGCGGCTCGAGGATGCGGACACAACGATCCAGCGTCTCCCGGAAAACCGGCTCGCGTTCGTAGAGCTCGCGCCCCATGTTCACGTATTGAGAGCCCTGGCCGGAGCAGAGGAAGGCGATCTTGGGGCGCTCGGAGGCCACGCTGCGCTGCTTGTTCGCGAGCTCCTCCGCGCTCGCGAGGACGTCGAGCTGTGCGCGCAGATCGTCCATGGAGGCCACCGTCATCGCCACGCGATGCTGTAGGTGCGAGCGGCCTATCTGCGTCGTGTACGCGAGATCGCGCAATTCGACGTCGTGCTGGGGTCCGCCCGGCCGCAGCGCCGTGCGGTAACGCTCGACGAGCGCCGCGAGTGCAGGCAGCGTCTTGGCACTCAACGGCACCACCTGCATCTCGGCCGGGGCCTCCAGCACGCGCGCCTCGTGGTCGTCCGAGGGCGCGGTGAGCACGACGTGGGCATTGATGCCGCTCAGGCCAAAGGCGGAGATGCCCGCGAAGCGTCCCCCCAGCTTGTCGCTCCACGGCGTCTCTTCGGTGACGACGCGCAACGAGCCGCGCCGCCAGTCCACGTGCGTGCTCGGTGTCCGCATGCCGATGTGGCGCGGAATGCGGCGATGCCGAAGCGCCTCGACCACCTTGATGATGCTGGCCACGCCCGCTGCGCCTTCGAGATGACCAATGTTCGATTTCACCGAACCGACCAACAAGGGCGTCTTCGGATCGCGATCCGGTCCGAAGACGGCGTGCAACGCATCGAGCTCGATCGGATCTCCCAGCGACGTTCCCGTTCCATGCGCTTCCACGTAATCGATCTGGGACGGCGCAACGCCCGCCGCATCGAGCGCGCGCTTGATCACCTCCTGCTGCGCCGCACCGTTGGGCACCGATATGCCTCCGGCGGAGCCATCGTGATTCACCGCCGATCCGGCCACGATCGCGAGCACGGGATTGCCGTCGCGACGAGCGTCGGCAAGGCGCTTGAGCACGACCACACCGATGCCTTCGCCGCGACCATATCCATCAGCAGCGTCGTCGAACGACTTGCAGCGCCCGTCGGGCGCAATCGCCCCCAACTTGGAGAGCACGATGAAGGGCTCCGGCGACAGCATCAACGCGACACCGCCGGCCAGTGCCAGATCGCACTCACGATTGCGCAGGGCGGCCGCAGCTTGATGCAGGCACACCAGACTCGAGGAGCACGCGCTCGCCACGACCAGGCTCGGTCCGCGCAGCCCGAGATGGTACGAGATGCGGCCCGCCGGAAAGCTGAACTCCATGCCCGTACCGCTGTAGGGCAAGTCCTCGGGGTGCAGGCTCTCGAGTGGAATGCGACCGTAATCCACCGAGAGCACCCCGATGTACACCCCCGTCGAGCTGCCCGAGAGCCCCTCGACCGAGATCCCCGCATTCTCGATCGCCTCCCAGGCGACCTCGAGGAGCATGCGCTGCTGCGGGTCGATGCACCCGGCCTCGCGGGGCGACACGCCGAAGAGGTCCGCGTCGAACGCCGAGACGTCCTCCTCGAGGAAGCTGCCGACCTTCGTGTACATCGACCAACGCCGGCGGCGCTCCGGATCGTAGAGTGCCTCCACGTCCCAGCGTGCGGGCGGCACCTCGCAGATCGTGTCCCTCCCCGCCTCGAGGAGCTCCCAGAACGCGCGCGGTGTATCGCATCCTCCCGGAAAGCGGCACGCCGTCGACACGATGGCCACGGGCTCCGGCGTGGCTTTTTGCAGCGTCTCCAGCTTGCCTCGCAATTCGTGAATGACTTGGGCTGCACGTCGCAGCGCCTCCACATTGTCCATCTCGCTCATCGGCTAGGGCTCCCGTTTTGCAGCGAGGTCCACGCGTCGTGGATCAAGCGTTGCAGCTCGCGTTCGGTCATGGCTCGAACCTCGTCCGAGATCGCAGACGACGATTCGTGAGTCTTCGACGCCCCGAGCTCCTGCACCGCGGGCTTCTGCGACACTTCGAGCTCCGTCAGGTAGTCGGCAAGGGCTTGTACCGTCGGATTGAAGAAGAGCAACGTCGCCGGCAAGGGCCGGTCGAAGGCGCGGGAGAGGCGGTTGCGCAACTCCACCGCCATCAAGGAGTCCATGCCGCGCTCCATCAGGTTGACGCGAAAAATCCCGGCCAGGTCGTCCGCGTCGAGCTTGAGCACGGTGCCGACCTCGCGCGACACGTGCTCGCGCACGATGCTCTGCACGGCACTCGCCGGGGCCTCGTCGAGCCGCTGGCGCAAGTCGCTCGCGGCATTCCAATCCGGTACCCCCGCGGCGGAGAAGGCCGAAAATACGGCTTGGCGGCTGCACTCACGGTGTTCGCGCAACCAGGTAGGCCATTGCATCGGTGCGATGCACGCTTGGGCCCGACCGCTGCCAACGACGGCGTCGAGCGCGGCGAATCCCGACGGGGCGTCGATCGGCTCGTAGCCGCGGCCGGGCGCGGAGGTCGATGCACGCGCAGCCATGCCAAACTTGCCCCATGATCCCCAGGCCACCGTGGTGACCGGCAGGCCGCCTTCCCGTCGATGGTGGGCAAAGGCATCGAGGAAGGCGTTGGCCGCGCAGTAGCCGGTCTGGCCTACGTTGCCCAACGTGCCCGCTATGGATCCGAAGACGATGAAGAAGTCGAGCGGGAGCTTTTCACTCGCACCGTGGAGATTCCACACGCCGGACACCTTCGGAGCGAGCACGCGGTCCATCTCCGACCAACTTTGGCGGGGCAATAGCGCATCGGACAGCGCGCCCGCGGCATGCACGATGCCGCGCAGATCGGGCACGGCCGCGACGAGCTCGCGCACCCGCGCGGCGTCGGTGACATCGGCCATCACGACCTCGACCTGCACGGTGCCGTTGCCCATGGCCGCGATGTCCGCGAGGACGGTGTCGCTCGGCTTGCGCCGGGCGAGGAGGTAAATCCTGGAGGCGCCCCGGGCGATGAGCCAGCGCGTCGTTTCCAGACCGAGTGCGCCGCAACCACCGGTGACCAGGTAGCTCGCATCCTCGCGCACGGGGACGTTGGGAACGTCGGGTTCGAGGTCCAGCCGCGTCAACCGCGGTACGTAAAATCGGTCCTCGCGCATCGCCACGCGGTCGTCGTTCGAGAAGCGTTGCATCCAGTCGACGAGGGGCGCGGCGGATGTGGGCGTCTGCCCGAGGTCGACGAGGCCAATTTCCGCGTCGGAGAGCTCGTGCCGCAGCGCTTGGGCGAACCCCCAGAGCAACGCCTGCGCCGGCAACGGCGGCACGTCGCCGTGCCGCACGGCCTGGCAACGCTGCGTGACGAACACCAGGCGCGAGGACGTGACCGCACGCTCGGCCAGGGCTTGCGCGAGCAACAGGGCCCCTTGCAGAGCATGCTTCGAGGCCACGCGCGGGTCGGCGTCGTCGGTGCCTTCGAGCGACCAGAGGTAGGCAATGCCAAGTCGCTCCCCCCGACGCACGCGCAAGGTCTCGAGCAGTCGCTGAAAATGGTCCGGCCGCCGCGGCGACATGACGAAGCCCCCGCGTTCGCCCGTCGCGAACTCCAGGCCGCGCGACACCGTGGTGACGGGCACACCGCGCGCGAGCAACTCGTCCGCGATTCCTTGGCCGACCCCCTGCTCGTCGGCGAAGACCACCCAGCGCTCGACGGCGGGCAGCGGATCCGCCGTCATGTCGCCGAGCGCCATCGATTGCCAGCGCGTCTCGAAGAGCCAATCAGCCCATGGGGCCTTCAGCTTCGGCATCAGCGGGCGCGCGAACAGACCTTCGACGGTGGCCACGAGCTGGCCTCGTTCGTCCCACATCCACGCGTCGGCCAGCGATGTGTCCGGACGGAGCTTCAGTTGGACGCGTCGCACCTCGGAGCCGGAGGCCCAGCACCGAAAGCGCTCGAGGTTGACAGGCACGAATGTCCGCTCGTCGTCGTGCTGGCTGCCTACGATGGCAAAGAGCTGCAGGCAGGCATCGAGGATCGCCGGGTGAAACACGTACGACGAAGCCTCGACCCGGATCTCCTCGGGCATGCGCACGTCGGCCCAAGCTTCACCGTCCCGCCGTGCCGCACGCATCAATCCGCGAAAGGCGGGGCCATACTCGATGCCGCGCGCACGGCAATCCTGGAAATGTTGGCCGAGGTCGATGTCCTCCGCGTCCTCCGGTGTGCCCGAATCGGTGAGCGCGTCGGGCCGTGGCTGCGTGGGGGCGAGTCGGCCGCGCGCGTGAAGGGCCCATTGCTCGTCCGCATGGGAGAGGATCTCGAACGCGTACGCAGATCCATCGTTCTTCACGACGACTTGCAGCACCCTCGGGGCGTCATCCAGCACGAGCGGCCGAAGGAGCTCGAGCGACTCGAGCGTGCGCGGCACACCGGGAAGTTCCTCGGCCATCGCGAGTGCCATCTCGATGTAACCCGTCGCGGGCATCAGTGGCCGTTCGCCAATGCGATGCTGCGCGAGGAATGCCGGAGCGGTCGCAGACACCTCCAGCTCGAGCACGAGGGTATCGGCCGAGAAGGCCGCCGAGCGAACGCGCTTGCCGGACAGCGCCAAACGACGCCGATGACCGCGGTCGGACTCGCCGAACCAGCGATTTTCCTTCATGAGCCAATACGACTTGCGATCGAATGGGTACGTCGGGCAGTCACGCTTGTTTCTCCGATCGGTCTCCGATCCGGCGAAGGAATCGATTCCGCCCGCTTCGTAGACGGCACCGAGCGCCGACCACACGCGGGCAAGATCGTCCTGCGGGGGCTGCAGGCTGGGGATGCACACCAAGGCTTCGGCGTTCTCGCGGCGGCGAACGAGGCCCAGCAGGGTCGGCTTGGGGCCGATTTCCACGAACACGCGCTGGCCATGGGCCTCGAGCGCGTCGAGTCCATCGGCAAAGCGCACCGTGCTGCGCAGGTGCCGGACCCAGTACTCGGAATCGACGACCTCGTCGCGAACGATGGCGCCCGTAAGGTTGCTGACCAGCGGCACGCGGGCGGGATGGCGCACGATGCCTTCGACCACCTTCCGAAACGGCTCCAGAATGGCGTCCATTTGCGGCGAATGAAACGCGTGCGACACCCGGAGCCGCTGCGCGCGAACCCCGCGCGTGCGAAGTTTCGCCAGTACGGCGGAGAGCGCGTCTTCGTAACCGGAGAGAACGATCTGCGTCGGGCCATTGATGGACGCGATGGCGAGGCGCGGTTCGTAGCCTTCGAGCTCTTGCCGGACGGAGGACTCATCGAGCTCGATGGCCGCCATGGCGCCGTCGGCGCCCAGCGACTGCATCAGCCGACCGCGCTCGCAAACGAGTTGCAACGCGTCCTCGAGGCTGAACACGCCGGCCAGGTGCGCGGCCACGTACTCGCCCAGACTGTAGCCGAGAAGCGCGGAAGGAACGACGCCGCGCGCCCGCCACCAGCGGCTCAGAGCATATTCCAGTGCAAACAACGCCGGCTGCGCGCGGCCCGTCGGAAGGAGCGCGGCATCGCGGGCTCCTTCGCCGAACACCAGCTCGGTCAATCCGAAGCCGGCGCGCTCGAGAACGATGGCGTTGCAGCGTTCCCACGCGTCGCGAAACGCCGGATCGCCAAGCCAAAGGTCGCGCCCCATGCCCGCGTACTGCGCGCCCTGTCCGGTGAAAAGGAAGGCCACCGGCCGCGTGCCACGCTCCACGGGCGCACGCGAACGGGGCGAAGCTCCCTGCGTAGCCAGGAATTCGTCCAACCGGTGCACGAGCTCCGCGGCGTCGCGTCCCGTGATGGCCAGCCGGTGCGCGTGGTGCGTACGGGCGAACGTGGCCGTGAAGCACACGTCCTCGACGCGCACGGCTTGCTCACCCGCGCGGGTGACCAGTTTGCGATAGCGGCGCGCGAGCTCCGCGAGACCGGCAGCCGATCCTGCCGACAACGGCAAAAAGAGCGGCCCGGCCGAAGCGGCGGGCAACTCCGAGGCGGGCGCTTGGGCGAGGATGGCGTGGGCGTTGGTCCCCGAAAAGCCGAACGAGCTCACCGCCGCGTAGCGCTTCGCGTAGCCATCCGGCCAGGCAGCACGCTCGGTCGCGACGCGCAGCGCCCACGTGCTCCAATCGATGTGCGGATTGGGCGTCTCCATGTGGAGATGCCGCGGGATGGCCGCACGCTGCACGCACAGTGCGGCTTTGATCAATCCGACGATCCCCGCAGCACCTTCGAGGTGTCCGATGTTCGTCTTGACCGAACCAACCCACAACGGCGACTCGGCGGCACGCCCTGCGCAATAGCTCTCGCCGAGCGCTTCGATCTCGATGGGATCGCCGAGCGGCGTACCGGTTCCGTGCGCCTCGACGTACCCCACCTCGTGCGGTCGCACACCGGCGCGCTGCAACGCTTTGGCGATGACACGCTGCTGCGCCGGACCATTGGGCACGGTCAAGCCACCACTGCGCCCATCTTGATTGACGGCCGTTCCCTGGATGACGGCCACGATGGGATCGCGATCGCGCAGAGCAAGGGACAGACGCTTGAGAACGACGACGCCGCAACCTTCGCCACGAACGATACCGTTGGCCGCGGCATCGAAGGTCCGGCATACCCCATCGGGGCTGAGCATGCGCGCGCGGCACTCGATGAGCGTCCCCACGGGGGAGAGCACCAGGTTGACACCAGCCGCAATGGCCAGTTCGGCATCCCCGGACAAGAGCCCCTGACAGGCCAGGTGAACGGCCACGAGCGATGCCGAACAGGCCGTGTCCACGGTCATGGCCGGCCCCTCGAAGCCGAAGGTGTACGCAAGCCGGCCCGCGGCGGCGGCCATGCTGTTGCCGGCGCCGGTGTGGGCATCGATCGCATGGGGCGCACGCGTGGCAAGCTGCGCGTAGTCATTGGCGGACAGCCCCACGTAGACACCGGCCGTGGAGCCCCGGAGGGCACGCGGTACGAGTCCAGCACGCTCCAGTGCTTCCCACGTGACCTCGAGCAACAGGCGATGCTGCGGATCCATCGCCTCGGCCTCGCGCGGCGAGATTCCGAAGAGCGCGGGGTCGAATCGATCGATGTCGCGAACGAACGCGCCGCACCGCGCGTACATCGTCCCAGGCCGATCTGGATCGGCGTCGAAATACGCATCGATGTCGAAGCGCTCCTTGGGAACGTTCTCGACCGGATGAAAGCCGGCCATGAGGGCGTCCCAGAAGCCCTCGGGCGAGTCGACGCCGCCCGGCAACCGGCAGCCGATGCCCAGAATGGCGATGGGCTCGTGCCTCTCGCGCTTTTCCTGCTCGTACGCCTTGAGCTTTCGATCCGCGTCCTGAAGTTTGCGGAGCGCCCGCTCCATCACGTCGCGATGCCCTTTGGCATCGTTTTCGAGGCCAGCCATGTCGGCTAGCCAGAGCAACAAGCGCACCACGCGCGGAGGCCGGCCTGCACGGGCGCCGTATCGCTGCATGCGCCCCGGCGTCGAGCAGATTGTACGCACAATCTGTCGTTCAACGCCCGTGAGCCGGGCCGCTCAATACGACTTCGGAAGCCGCAAGGAGTGTTGGGCGATGTAATTCAGAATCATCTCGGCGCTCACCGGAGCGATGCGGAGTAGACGCGCCATCCACCACAAGTCCGAAATGCCATATTCGAGCGCAATGCCATTGCCGCCGTGGGTCTGAATGGCCGCGTCCACCGCGTGGTTCGCGGCCTCCGCGGCGGCGTATTTGGCCATGTTCGAGGCCTCGCCGGCGCCTTTGGCCTGCGCATCGAAAAGGGCGGCCGCTTTTTGGGTCATCAAGCGCGCGAGCTCCACCTCGATTTTCGCCTTGGCGAGGGGATGGGCGATGGCCTGGTGCGTGGCGATGGGCACGCCCCACACGGCACGCTCGCGCGCGTAGGCCGCCGCTTTGTCGAGCGCGCGCAGGGCCACACCGTTGATGAGCGCTGCGAGGATGATGCGCTCGGGGTTGAGCGCGTCGAAGACGGCGGTCAGGCCTCCCACCTCGCCGCCGATGAGCCGATCGGGCTCGATGGCGACGTCCTCGAAGAACAGCGTCCACTGCTTCTCCGGCCCGAGGTAGGGCATCGGGATGGGCGTTCGCGTGAAGCCGGGCGCGTCCACGTCGACGATGCACAGGCAGGGCAATCCGAGCTCGCCGCTCGTGTCGTCGCGCATGCGCGCCACGACCAGAACGGCGTCGGCGCTCTCCACGCCGGAGATGAACGTCTTCTGCCCCTTTAGGACGTAGCGACTTCCCTCCCGCCGCAATTCGGTGCGCAGTTGGTGCGAATTGGAGCCGGCGTCCGGCTCGGTGATGGCAAATGCCAATTGCGTAGTCCCCGCCGCAATGCCGCGAAGCCAGCGCGTCTTCTGCGCGTCCGTGGCGTGCCGCGCGAGGATGGATCCCGCCATCGCAGAGGATACGACGAGCATCAACGTCGAGCCGCCCGACGCGGCGGCCTCTTCTCCGACGATGCAGAGCCCGGCCATGCCAAGGCCGCCGCCGCCCCATTCCGTCGGGATGTTCGCGCCGACGAAGCCGGCCTTGGCCAGCGCATTCCACATGGCCGCAGGCGGCTCGCCGCGCTCGTAACAGTCCCGCGCGTAACGCTCGCCGAACGAGTTGCAGATGCCTCGCACCGCCTCCCGAATGGCGATTTCGTCTTCGGCCGGAACGAGGGACATGGATACGGCGGACTGGGCGCTCATCCGGGGCTCCTTTCGTCGAAACTGAATGACTATTCAATTCTATTGCATGAACATTCAATCGACACAAGAACCTTCGTGTGCGAGCGTGATCGCCATGCCCTCCCATGCAGGCGCACGCACCTCACCCCGCTCCGCGCATCCACCGCGCGCTTCGCTTCTGCCGGTGCTTCCTGCCTCCCCCACGGGCGCGGCCCTCACGCGGGAAAAGCTCCTTCAAGCCGCCCACGAGCTCTTGTTCGAGCGCGGCGGCGCCGAGCCCTCCGTCAGCCAAATCTGCCGGCGCGCCGGGGTGCAGGTGGCCATGGTGAGCTACTGCTTCGGTGGCAAAACGCAGCTCTTGGAGGCCCTGGTCGAGCGGGCCACCATGGGGGTCGTGGCGGAGCTCCAACGCTTCGCCGCCCAGAAAGGGCTAGAGCCCGAAGAGATGCTCCGCCGCCACGTGGCGGCCATGGTGAGAAACTGGGTCCGCTTTCCCTACCTCATGCAGCTCATCGAGCGTGCGCACGCCGGCGATCCCCAGGTGGAGCGCATCACCACGATCTTCGTCGGGCCCGCGCTCGAATTCTACCGCGGCCTGTTGGCGAGGGGCGCCAAGGCCCGCAAATTCCGCAAGGTCGATCCGACACTGTTTTTCTTCTCGATCGTCGGCTCGTGCCAATTCCTCTTCACGGCGCGTTCGCTCTTGGCCACGAGCGGAGAGGCGTTGAACGAGGACCTCGTCGAGCGTTTCATCGAACACACGGCGGAGCTCCTCGTTCGTGGGATTTCATTGAAGTAGCGCCAACGGTTCGTTGGCTCAGAGTGTCTTCAGGTATTCGAGCAGGGCCTTGCGTTCGGGGTCGGTGAGCACCTTCGTATATGCGTGGCCCTGGTTACCCTTGCCATACCCGTGCGTATTGAACACCGCGCGCTGCGCGACGGCGTCCGGGGCCGGCGGAAAATAGTCGGCGAAGGACTTGAACGCGTCCGTGGCCAGATCGAACACCGTCGGCACCTTGGTGTACGGGCCCAGGCGGCAGCTCAAATAGCCCGGGCCGGTGACGTCGCTGCACTGCAAGGGGCTATATTTCCACCCCATCTTGTCGAAGTCGTACGCGGACAGCGACGTGTCGAAACCAACTTCGCCCTTCGGATTGGCTTGCGAGGCGGGCGCCAACTGCCGGCGCCAGACATCGGGACGATCCGACGGCTTGAGCACGTCCCAGAGCGAAGGCACGCTACCGTTGTGGAGATAAGGCGCCGCTGCCCACACCCCGTGAAGCGGTTGCGCCGTGTAACCGATGATGGGCAGCGGCGAGCAACCATCGTTGGCCGGACGAACCGGCTCACCACTGTTGACGACCCCCATCAACTGATTCTGCAGCGGCGAGAGCTTCTCCGGTGGAATGAAGCCGGGCAGGGCGTCGGGGTAGAACATCCACAACATGCTGGCCACACTCGCCACTTGATCCTGCGGAATCAACGGACGCGCCCCGAGACCATTGAAGAGATCGGAATCCGCCGAGTCGGTACCGACGACCGCCTGCGGCGCGACGTAGCCCGCATAGCCGACCAGCCGCGGATCGGGCAGATATCCAGGTTGGTGCGCGAAGTACGGTGAATAAACACCGTGGCAGCCCGCGCACGAGCCATTGCCGCCGGCGGGGCGCTCGATGTCGGCGTTGGCCCCGTCGGCCCACAAATTCTTGCTGTGAAAGAGAATGGCGCCTTGCTCGGCCAGCGGCCTGTCGATGCAGTACGGGCTGTCGGCAGGGCCGGGGCTGCCGTCGGCATTCGAGCAATGACCATGAGGATATTTCGGCGCCTCGACGGTATTGAGCCAGATATCCAAATCTTGGAAGTCTCCCTCGCGGCGCTTGCTCCAGTATCCATCGTATTTGTTCGTCGACGACGGGAAGTAGTTCCCGCGCGAGCTCCCCGCGCTGCCGAAGCCCGTCCACAAGTAGCGTGTCTTGTTGTGGGTCCACCACCAGGCCGGGGTCTGCTGATCGCCGCCGGTCAGGGGAACGGTTGGCATGAGTTTGCCGAGATAGGCAGGTTCGGCGATCTTGGCTCGCCAGTCCAAGGTGCCGAGCTCCCGAAAGAGAAGCACATTGACGATCTCCTGGTCGGCGGCGTTCACCCCCCGCGAGCGATTGGCCATGTACCCGGGATTGTCGAGCACGACCTGAATCGAGTTTCGACCGTACACACCATTGGCCCGGTTGGCATCGTAGTAGAGCAGGCCGAGATCGATGTTCGTGCCCGGCGCGCCCGCATAAAAACCCATGGGCAGGCTGCCGGTGATTTCGGGGTGGCCATGGTTTCGGAAGTAGTTGCTCGCATCGCCCGAGACCTCGCCGTTGCCCATCTGCCCGAGATGGCATCCGTAGCAGGTGGCGCCCACCACACCGGTCCAGCGGCCGTTGGCATCCTTGGTTTGCACGAAACCGAGCGGACCTTGCACACTACCGCCGTTCGTCCGATTCGGGTCTTCCCCGGGCATGGGAAACGGATTCGGATAGGGACTGGGCGGGTAGCCATAGCGCGCATGCATCACCTTCGACAGCAACGCGGTTGCTGCCTGCGGATCCGTCGGGATCGTGTACCCCAACGAGGTGATCATGTTCCATACGCCGTCCACCGTGATCAAATCGCCAGTGATCGGATTGGAAAAGATGTACGTTCGCCCGCGCTCCACGGCCGCACGCCATTCTCCGCACGTCGCCGGCCGCGGCTTGGCCGAGTAAATCGGCGCCTTACCCTGTGCGACGAGCAGGGCATTCTGCTTGGCCTGGTTCTCGAGCAACGTATCGTTGGCGCAAACCTTGTATGGCGCATTGTAGAACACGGCGTAATTTGGATTACCGATGCGACTGCCCGAGATGAGCTCACGCGGGTCGAGGGGCAACGGCTCGGAGTCCGGCTTGTTCTCGCAGAACTGGGCGGCGTAATTGCGTCCTCCGTTGCTCGCGAGATTGCCCAGCAACGGATACGTGGGCGGCGGTGGCGGCGGCTCCCCGCCGAAGTCGCAATGGGCCGGATCGTCCCAACAGGCGAGGAGCATCTTCATGTCTTGGTAGGCCGCGCTGGTGGTCGCCCACGGCGCCCCACCGGAGTGCGCGTGCTGGCCGGACGCATTTTGCAAAATGAGATTGGAATCGACCCCCTTCCCGAGATTCGTCCACGACGTTTGCAAATTGCGGTAGTCGTCCACGGTCACCGGGGACAGCATCATCCTGCGGCCCTCCGGCTTGTCGGCCACGCCGCCCGGCACGTGGCAGGTGCGGCAGTACCCAAGGTTGGGTTGCACCCGCGCGGCGAAGAACTCTTCGGGACTGCCGACGGCCGCCACCGAGGTGGACGTTCCTCCGTCGTCGCCGCCGTCGTGGCAGGCGGCAATGATGCCCGTCGTCACGACACCGGCAAAGCACAAGTGTGAAATCCCACGCTGCCTTATGTCTGCCATCATCCCACCTCCCTCGAAACCCGGGTTCTTCTCGTTGGTTCACGCATTCTCGAACCGGTGGGCGGCGCGTCGTGAGGGAGGGGTGTGCCAAAGTACTTGTCATTTCGCGCCAACAGGAAAGATTGGCCATGACGGTTAAGAAGAGATGAAACGGCAAGACCTCACACGCCCCATCGTGCCGATCGTCTACGGGGTGCTCATCCTCGATCTCGCGCTCGAGCGAGGTGCCACGCGCGCCGCGATGCTTTCGGAACTTGAGATTCCGGAGACCGTGTGGAACACACCCGACGCGCGACTCTCCCTCGTGCAGCTCGATCGCTTGCTCTACCGCGCCGTGCGCCTGACGGGCGACGGCGCACTCGGTTACGAGATCGGTTTTCGCTGTGGCGTCACCATGCACGGGCTCTTCGGGCTCGGGGCGATGAGCCTCGGATCCATCCGCGAAATGGTGGCATTCGGAATCAAGTTTCTACCGGTGCGTCTTCCCAATGTAAAATTGTCGCTCATCGAAGGAAGGCCGAGGAGCGCACTCGAGGTGGCAGAGGCAACGTCCCTCGGATCCCTTCGCCGACAGACCCTCGAGATCGCCTTGGTGGGGGCGATGCATCTCGCCACGGAGATCCTGGAACGGCGGCGCCCGGGCTCGGACGCCGATCTCGAACTATGGTTCGACTATCCCGAACCCGAGTACTACGCATCGTATCGTTCCCGCCTTCCGCCCGCACACTTCGACATGGCGGCCAACCGCCTTTTCTTTCCCACGGAGTTGCTCGATCGTCCGTTGCGCGCGTGCAATCCGATCACCGCGGAAATGATGCGCCAGCAGTGCGAGCGCGAGCTGGCCTTGCTGGGGCTCGAGGGCGATTTTCCGAGCCGCGTGCGGGCCGCGCTGCCCAAGCCGGGCGGCGGATACCATAGCGCCTCGGAGGTGTCGGCCCGCCTGTTCGTCTCCTCGCGCACCTTGAAACGGCGCCTCGCGGAACACGCCACGAGCTTCCAACGCGTGCTCGACGAGCTCCGCCAGCACGAGAGCATGCGCCTCCTCCAAGACCCCGCACTGGCCATCGAACACGTGGCCGAGCGGCTTGCCTATGCCGACCCGGCCAATTTTACCCGCGCCTTCCGCAAATGGATGGGGATCACCCCCAGCGAATACCGAACCCAGTTCCTGAGCCGGGCCCGCTGATCGCTATTTCTTTTGGCAGAAGCCGATATTGCATGCCGGTGCGTCGGACGAGCATTCGGATGGCCCGCCGCAGGGTTTGCAATCCTTGGGCGCGGCGCCGCCAACCTTGCTCTCGTAGTAGCAATGGCATTGAAAATCGGGCTCCGCCGATTTGAGCTGCCCCATTTCCGTGTCGCGGCTCACCGACATCGCGCAGAGCGGGACGAAGCCTCCCGCGATGGTGGCATCGAGAAGCGCTTGGTTCGGAACGGCGAACGGCAAGAGAAACGCGGCGGCGGCCGGCGACGGCTGGCTATTTTGTAGCTTGGTGTAGAGGTGGATGGGGCCCCACAGCGGGTAATGGCCATCGCGCACGTTCTTCTTGTCGTTGGCGGCGGGCGACGAATCGGGCAAGAAGCCGGCAATCTGGCCCCTGGCCTGGAAGTAGAGGATGTGCAACCCCGCTTTGACCTTGTCGGCGAGGTCGAGCGACATCGTGCCGATGGTCTTCTTCGCAACGTCCACGCTCGCCGTGAGGATCGCATCGCGCATGGCGGGCCCCGTCTTCTTGTCGACCCCCCACCAGCGCGTGGGCGGCACGTCGATGCCGCGCGAGAGAATGTTGTTCGTCCCCGTCGTCGCGCTTCGGTTCCAAATGAAGTTGGGATCGATCCAAGGTTTTGCGACGCCCCCGTTGCCGCCCATTCCAAACACCATGTGCGCGGCTTCCGCACTGATCGCACGCTGGTCGGACCCCGGTGGTGTGGCGAAGACCATGGCTTGGATCGGGCCGGTCGAGTGACCAATGCTCGCAAATGCCCCGGCACCGGGAACCCACGCAGCATTTCCGCAGCTCGCCGCGAAGACGTCCGATTCTCCGACGTCGGTCGTCTCACCGTTGGGGTCGGGACTATTCGGCCCAGATCCCAAAAGGCACGGCGTGCCGTTGCCGTTCGCATCGTAATACGACGCGGGGCTTTGCGAGGCGTTCGTCGGATTTCGCATGAGCGTCTTGGCCGGCGTATCGAAACCTGCCGCCGCCGCTCCGGCGCAGGAGCTCGTGGGCTGCCACACGATGGTGTAACCACGCGCGTGCACGAGCGGCGCCATCGCCTGGATGAAGGGCGTGAAGTTCGTCGAGCCCTGCATGTAGATGACTTTGGGGCGCTCGTTCGCGTCGTAGCACTTTGCGGTCGGCAAATTGACCCCGCCGTCGGAGGGCGGTTCACTTCCCGCGTCGGGCGGGTCGACCAGCGCGGCGGGATCGTACGCGGCGCCATCGCACAGGCCGAGGCTATGGCAGTTGTCGTACTGTTTGAAATCGGCCGTCGTGCACTGATTGTAAAACTCGAGGTCGGTCTTGGGGGTCCCGCTGAAACACCCGGGCGGACCGAGGCCGGCATCCGATTGGGAGGCGACCTTGCATACGTTTTCCACGCACGTTGCGGATTGGGAGAAATGTTTGCACTCGCCGTCCGACGAACATTGCTTGGAGTCGCGATCCAAGAGCGCGGTGCATGCGCTCGCGGCCAGCAACGAGGCCGTCGCGAAGGCAAAAACGACGATACCGCTACGATGGAGATGCATGAAACCTCGCCTCAAAAAGAGCCGGAGAACCGGATGCCCGTCGGGGCGACGCTGACCTTGGCTTCGTTCTTCGAAGGGAGCGTCAGGGTCCAATAGAGCGATACGCCGGCCGCGACGAGGGTCAATCCACCCAAAACGTCGGTTGTCACGGCAAACGTGGTCGCTTTCGATGCTTTCGAATCAATGTCGGATTTGTCGGCAGGGTACGCGTCACGCGCCGACTTCAGATCCGAAGCGCTCTTTAGCGCGAAAATCCCGGTTACCGCCGTCGCGGCGGCGAGGGCCGCCGTGACCGTCCAGCCAATCACGACGGGGCCGCCCTGCGATTCGCGCGGCTTCGCGTCGGCGTTCTTGGCCGGAGCAAGCACGGGCTCTTTCGGAACGGCCGCGGGGGTCGGCTCCAAGGCGTCGAGCCGAACGTCGACGCTGACGTTCTCGCCCGCCGCGACGTCGATCCATTGGGTCTTGGGATGGTAACCGCGCGCCGAAGCGACGAGCTTACGGCGGCCCACACTGACCGTCAGCGGTTTGCCAAGGCGCTTGGCCGCGACCTCTTCGTCATCGATCTGCAGCTCTGTGCCGGGCACATTGAAGTGAATGTCGAGCCGGCCCACGCGCGATTGGAGTGTGGCAACCACTTCGAGCACCTCGGGACGGTGCGACTCCCCTCCTTCGCTGAGGTACTGCTCGAAGGTGGAGAGAGCCTGCGCATAGCGCTGAAGCTGAAATTGCGCTTGGGCGATGTTGTAGAGAACATTCACATTGGGGGAGAGCTGGTAAGCCTGTTTGAACTCCACGAGGGCCGCCCCATAGTCGGCCTCCCCATAGAGTGTCACGGCGCGCTGAAAATGGGACCCCGCGGACTTCTTGTCGTCGGCGTGCGCGTGCACCGCGAGAAAGAGGAGCGCTGGCATCAGCAAAGCAGGACCGATGCGCCGGCCGCGCGCTGTTCGCGGCCGCCGACTCTCTAGACCGAGGCAGGTTGGATTCATTGGTTGCCGTAGGGGTTGTTGGGATCGATGGGCCGCATGGGCCGCTTTCCACCGGCGGGATCGACGTCGGTGGAGGCGGGGGTATGGGCAGAAGGAGTCGTGGGGGGTGCGACGGGGCTCGCCGCTGCATTGTTGACGGCTGCGCGCGCGCGCACCGGCGGGCGGGCATGTCCTACCACGGCGGCGGGCTGCCGCTCGAGGGCGATGTCGAGTGCGATATCGTCATTGCACACGACCTCTTCGAGCTTTGGAACGAAGCCGTCCGCATTGGCTCCAATGGTCAGCGCTTGGCCGGCAGGGCATCGCGAGGAGTAGGGAGCCTGCGCCCTAAACCCGTCGATGGTGAGTTTCGCATTGGGAGGCGTCGTGCGCACGACGAGGGCAAATGTGTTCGGCGGCGTGGGGCTCGGCGCGACGGGCGGCGACGAGCCGCTGGGTGCGACGGTTGATTGTACCTGCACGGGAGCCTCGGGTGCCGCGGGAGCACCCGTTTTCGAATGAAAGACGAAATAGCCGGTACCCGACAAAGCGAGCACCGACAAAGCGCCTGCGAGCATGCGCCCCGTCTTGTGGCCACCTCGCTCGGGCGCGAGGGCCTCGACCGCGGGGGATCGGGTGACGGGCCAGCTGATCGACTTGCTCGACGACGTGAGCTGGGAATTTCCTTGCTGCGGGGTGATGACCGCGAGGCGATCGCCCTCGCCATTCTTCAAATCCTGCAGCGCGCGCTCGAGGATGCGGCGCAGCCGCTCGCGCTCTTCCTTGAAGGCCTCGGCGATGGTGACGCCGATCTCGCGCAGGGAATTGACTTTGCCGGGCTGGCCCGCCAGGTACGTCTCGAGGGCCAAATGAAGGGCTTCGGCCGACTCGTACCGTTCGGCAGGGTTCGGGGCGGTGGCCTTGTCGCAGATGTTCGCAAGTTCGTCCGAGATGTCCGAACAGGCCGAGCGGATGCGGGGAACCTCCCAGTTGATCAGGCTGTGGAGTACGTCGACTTCCTTGGACCCCCGCCAGAGCGGACGGCCCGCGACGGCCTCCCAGAGCATGGCGCCCGCGGAGAACACGTCGACACGCGCATCGTACTCCCGGCCGTGAACGAGCTCGGGCGCGAGGTAGGCTACCTTGCCTTTGAGCACCCCGGTTCTCGTCTCCAGCTGGGTGTCGGCGGCCTTCGCGATGCCGAAATCGAGGACTTTCACCTCGCCGGCGTAGGTAATGAATACATTGTGCGGACTGACATCACGGTGCACCAGCCCGAGGTTGGCGCCATCGTAATCCGTGAGGGTGTGCGCGTAGTGCAGCCCGCGCAGCATCTCGATGATGACCCGGAGCAAGGCCTCCGAGGACAATTTGCCCTTCGCCCGCCGGTGAATCGTGGCGAGAGATTGCCCCTGCAGGTACTCCATCGCGATGTAAGGACGGTTCCCTTCCTGGGCGACCTCGATCGTTTGCGCGACGTTGGGGTGCTGGAGGCGGGCCGCGAGGCGCGCTTCCTCGACGAACATCGAGAGGATCGCAGGATCGTCGACGAATTCGGGCTTCAACTCTTTGATGATGAGAAGCTTGCTGAAGCCGCCAGGCCCCTGCACGCGGGCAAGGTACACGATCCCCATGCCGCCACGCGCAAGCTCCGCCACCAATTCATACCGGCCAATCCGCATTCAAATCCCCATATTGCGGAATCCCGGACGGTAGCAGGGATTTTGCACACTGGAAGTATATCGAACGGTGAACATCGTCCCCCATCGCATGTCGCGATCGCACCCGTAGCCCGACGGGAACCTACTACGTCGAACGTATTCATGCGCTGCGCGATTTCAAGGATCTTCGAACTTCGACGTCATGACGCCAGGTACGGCATATCTTTCCGGCGCGGAGACATCGTCGTCCACGGCTTGCTGGTCGCTGGCGTTACCACCTTTTGAATTAAAAAAAATCAGTGTGTACGGGCGGCCAGAATTGAATCGTATTTATGGCGTATCCTGGCAATTAACTAACGGCTTGAGATTACGTTCCGAATCGAAACTCTCGCGAAAGGCGAGCAGCGGCAACGGGAAAATCCCGGCGAGGCCGGCGCCCTTGCCAGCTGCATGACACGAGGGACGCCGAAAGCTATTGCGATCCTCGTCCTCAGAACCGAACCTGGCGCCGGCCCCGCCGGGATTACCTCGCTGCCGCGGTTCGACCGCACCGAAACTTTCGGAACTTTGGCGAGATCAAGGTCCGTAGCGTCGCCAATTCAACGAAGTACGCCACGGTGAGAGCCCCTCCGACGCGTCGGTCAGGTCCATTCTAATTGAATATCGAATTCGTCAAAGACGGCGCACTCCGTGCAACATCGCCGCGCACCTACGAGGTTGACGCGACGTTGTCGAACACGAGCCCCCTCCCGCCGAGAAGGGCGATGGGATCGAAGGGGCCGCCCAGCTCCGGGCTGGTGGAGCGCGGGACGAACAAGATGCATGGCTCGGGACCCGAGAGGACACAGGGAACCAAGAAGCCGTACCGGACCATGTCTTTCACGTTTTGAACGGTCTGCTCGAGGGGCACGTGGCTGGGCACGACACCGCCGGCGGTGAGGCCATGTGCGTACTCACGGACGGCCGATTCCAGCCGCGGTCGCTCCGCGTCCTTGTCGCTCCGAGAGCGGCCGTTCGCCGTTTCCAACATTTGCTCCAACGCCGTCACCTTGCGGCCCGTACTTACTTTGACTGGCGTCAAAAGAACAGAACAGAGCCGTGCGGGGCTCGAATTACACGGCGCGGCCCGTGCGCAGGGCCTCCGCCCAATCGGGGCGCCCATTCTTCGATGCGACCCTGGCCGCGGTATCCCAGTCGTAGGCCACGCCGATAAGGTCCACCGAGACGGTCGTCCCTACGCTGACGATGGCGTACCGCGCGTGGGGGCTTCCCGTTTCCATTCGATGGGGATGCGGCCGAACATCGGAATATGCGGGCAGACCCACGCTGCCCGGGTTGACGATGACGAGGGCATCGAGCTGGATCAATCGCGGGATATGTGTGTGCCCGCACAACAAGACGCGCTCGGTGACACCACGAACGAGTGTCGCGAGGCTCTCGCGATCACGCAAGGCGACACCGTGTTCGGTCACCTGTTCGAGCAGGTACACTTCATCGCTTTCGGGGGTTCCGTGACAAAGTCGCACATCCGCAACCGTGGCATGAGGAGCCAAGCTGCGCAGCCATGCGACGTCCCCCTCCGAAAGTGCGCCGCGCGTGAACTTCAGGGAACCGTGCAGGCTCGCATCCGCGTCGCTCTCGTAGATGACGCGGTCTTCGTTGCCCCGAATGTGGCGACTCGAAAGTCCAGCGTCGCGCAACAAGGCCGCCGTGCCACTTGGATCGAGCGGGCCATAAACGGCATCGCCAAGGTTGAGCAGCACATCGGCACCGCGGCGCCGTGCATCCTGCAAGACGGCATCCAGAGCCCACCGATTGCCGTGCACGTCGGAAACGACTGCGTACCGAATCATTCGGGGACAGTAGTCTCGGACGAGCTCCACGTCCAGAAGTGAGCCGGCGCAAGCGGAATGCCCGCGCAGAGGGAGAGCACCGGGCAAGGACTTGGTGTAGGCTGCCGCGTTCGGCGGGGGTCCGTGCCCGCGCGAGGGAGGGGACGATGAACCACGAGGACCGTGCGCAGCACCCGGGCTACGAATTGGACGACGACTACCCACTGTTCGACGTGAGCACCGACGATCTGACCATCGCCGACAGTGACACCTTCGGCTTCCTGCACCTGTCCGACTTCGCAGATCCCCTCCCCGACGATTTGCCCTGACCGCAGGACCAAGCGTGACGCCGCATGTGCTGATGCACCTGCTGCCGGCCATCGTGTTGGCCGCGGTGGGTCACATCGAGCGGGTGAACCGCATGCACGCCGCCCGCGAATACCGGCCCGCCCGACGCGGTCATCGGGAGCCCATGGCGGCCGTGTGCCCGGTGTACCGCGAAGATCCGCGCCTCTTCGATCGTGCCCTGCGCTCTTGGCGGAACAACGACCTGGCCGAAGTAGTCTGCGTCATCCACGAAGACGACATCGCCTGCATCGAGGTCGCGCGCGCCTGCGGCGTCCGGGTGATCACCGTCCCTCACCGCGACAAGCGGCAAGCGCTCAAGATCGGGTGGGAGGCGGTCACCGCCAACCTCGTCGCCTTGGTCGACTCCGACACGGTGTGGGCGCGCAACCTCGTGGACGTGGTCAGCGCGCCCTTCGCGGATCCGGCGATCGGAGGCGTGGCGACACAGTCGTTCGTTCTCGAACCGGTCACATTCTGGGAGCAACTTCGATGCGGCAAGGGACCAATCGCCGTGATGGCCGCGCAGACCGTCCGTGGCCGGGCACTTGGGTGCCTGCCGGGTCGGACCGCGGTCTATCGGCGCGAGCTGCTGCATCGAATCGGCCCCGACTTCGTGAATCAGTATTTCCTCGGCGTGCGCTGCGGCCCCGGCGATGACACCCGACTTGCAGCACTGACCCTTCGTGCGGGCTACCACACCGTCCTGCAGGCGAATGCTCACGTTTGGTCGCGTTTTCCCAACACGCTGGGGGGCATGCTCCGGCAGCGACTACGCCATCAACGCAACAGTTGGCGGGAGCACCTGACCGCCTTGACCGGGGGATGGCTCTGGCAACACGCATACCTCGCCCGTTGCGTCACCGTCTCGGTGGTGCTCCGTCTCGGATTTCTTCTTGCGGCGGTGTACTTCATCGTGCTGGCGGCATGCGGTGAGTTTTTGGCACCAGGCTTGGTGCTGACGGCATGGTGCGGTCGCCGAATCCTCGGCGCTGCGCGTTCTCTGCATCGTGCAGGCCGACCTCGGAGGGTGACCTTCGGCCTCCTTGCCGTCGATATCCTATCTCACGGCCTCGATGCTTTTGGCCTATTGACCCTTCGCCGCCAAGGTTGGCTCACCCGCGAAGAAGAACGCGAACATCGAATAATACCGTAGGGGCGTATCTCGCCCGAGCCGGCGATTCGTGAAGCGCGGTCTCGGAAAATGGATATTTTGACGGCCACCATGCTCGGCAAGCTTTTGCGGATTTCGCTGTTTGCTTTTTCCTTTGGTATCGGAGGGTGCGCGGGGGCTCACGGAGACGGCGCGTCGGCGAACGACAATTCGCTCGAGGTAACCGAACTGGGGGCCGCGCCCGGGCCGCTCTCCGCGGCCGAACTGGGGGCCGTGCCCGATCGCGCCCGCCTGCGGGCGACCAACCCGGAGCTCGACGAGGCCGCGTTCGAGATCAAGTGGCAGGCCGCCAAGAAGGACGCTTTCTCGTTCTTTCGCGCGTTCGATGCGGCATACCATGCGGACCTCGCCAGCGTGCCGCCATCCCGCGTGCCGGGTGGCGAGACTTTGTGCGTCGGAGACGCGCACCCCGAGAATTTCGGCTTCATGAAGCTGCCGAGTGGAACGCGCTTCGCCATCAACGATCTCGACGATGCCGGCTATTGCCCGGCGGCCTTCGACGCCGCACGCTTCTTTGCCGCGGTCACGCTCGCATACGGAAACGATGCGCTCACCAAACGCGCACTCGAGCGCTACGTCGATACGGTGAAAGACGCCTCCAGGGCGACCGGCATCGATTCCGATCTGGCGCCGAGCTGGAAAAAGAAGCGCGAGAAGGGCCTCACCAAGTACACGAAGGATGGCGCGTTCGTGCTCGGCGATGCCACCGACCTCTCGTCCCCCACCCCCGCCGACCGCGCGGCCACGGTATCCGCCATCGCCGGCGACCCACGCCTCGGCAACGTCACGGTGAAAGACGTCGCCGACTATGCCCGAACGACGGGCGGCAGCAGCGGCCTCCGGCGCATCTGGGTGCTGGTCGATTCCCCCTCCGCGCGCACCATTCTCGAATTGAAGGAACTCGCCTCGCCCGGGGTGACCTGGGGCCGGCACACGCGCACCCTTGATCCCAGCACGCGCTTCGACACCTTGAAGCGCGCATTCTGGAACGACGCCGATCCCGCCGACGTCTTCGGCGTCTCCCTTCTCGGAACGCACTTCATGCTCCGCGACCGACTCCTGCGCGACGCCCCCAACCTCGACGAGTTGGACGCCAGCGAGCTCGCCAAGGTCCTGGACGTGGAAGCGAGCCAGCTCGCCCTTCTCCACACGAGCGCATGGGCCACCGTGAAAAAGGCCCCCATGCGCACCTGGCTCCAAGGCACGTCCCAAACCCTGGCCACGCGCTGGAAAGAAGCCTGGAACGCAGCCTCCCATTGAGACGAGCGCCCACCCTTCGGTGGGCGCCCGGTCAACGGATGGCACCGGCCCTTCAGTTCCCCAAATCGCTCAGGAAGCGGTTCGTGTACGCAAGCGACGGGTTGGACGTCGAGCTGCAGGTCGACGACGTGGAGCCACCCGGGCACGGTGCGTCCCGATCCAGAGACCAGAAGTGGACACCCGCGAGGCCTTGCGATTTCACGTAGTTGCTGATCGTGTCGACGTCGGTGAGCGAGACCACCTCGCTCACCGTGTCGTTCTGTCCAATCATGGGCGTCAGCTCGATCTGGCTGGCGGCAATTCCATATGCAAACTGCAGATTCTGCACCGCCTGAATGGCCGATTGACCCATGTTGCACGTGCCGTTTTGGACCACGCACACCGACGGGGACGTGTTGCCGTAGTCCATGACCATCAAATTGATGGTGTAGCGCGGTAAACCGGCCGCCTTGATGGACTTCACGACCATGTCTCCCAGCGAATTCAACCCGCCATGGCTGCCGTCGGATGCGGCCAACGTGGCGAGGGTGAAGGAGAATCGCAGATTCGGGAATTGAGACTCGGCCGACTTCGTCTGTGCCACCAAGTTGTCGATATCGGATTGAGACAAGCCTCCTTCGATATCGTAATCGATGCCCACGAGGTGCGATGACATGTACTGGTTGATGAAGTTGGTCATACCGGACTGGCTGGAGCAACGGAAGGAACCGGCCGCGCCGCCGGTGGAAACCACGTAGCTCACTCCGTTGGAATCGAGCCCCGCGATGTTGGCGCTGGCAAAGGCACTCCGGGTTACCCCCGCCCAATTTTCACTGCCACACTCGCCGGTGGCGAAGGCCAAGGTGACGCCGCGAAGGTTGGACTTGCCAGGGATCAAGCCATTGCTGCCCACGAGCGGGATGACGGATCCGGTCACCGCGGTCCGCATCGCGCTGGTGTTCCAGTCCATATTGATCGAAATATCTTTGTATGGGCTGAAGAGGATTCCGCCAGGAGGAGGCGGTGGCGGAGGTGGCGGAGGTCCGGAATCGACGCCGCCACCACCGCTGTCCGTGCCTGCATCGCTCCCGCCGCCACCACCGCTGCAGGTGGCAGCCGTCCACAGGGCCGGTGTGGCCGGTGGTGTCCAATCGGCTTGGCTGGTGTGCGCCTGAAGGCATTGATAGGCGTTGCCGCCGTACAGAACGACCTTTCCCACGGAATAGGCAATACCCGCAGCCCAATCGGTGGCATTCGAGCAATCGACCGTCAGCGCGTCCTGGCCTTCGCCAGCCTCCGAGCGATCCGCCTGTTCACATCCAAAAGCCATGGACGCGACCAAGGTCGTGCCGAGTAGAACCGAATATAGACGCATTTTTGCGTGCCCCTTTCTCCTGCGCATCGAAGGAAACCGGGACGGTCCTCGAGCAGGCTCGCAACGCTCGGAGCAACGAAAGTACCAATTCCAAATTTCGCCGATATTCAGCTAAATCCCGCGCCCCAACGCGCTGCAGCTGGTCCAAGACCTGATCGCACGGATCACGCAACGTGATCGACGCGATCAGGGAGTCGCCACGAGCGGCCCGCGATCATCGGCGCGAGATAGCAGCATTTCTGAATTGGATGTAAAGAAAGACGCCCAGGCCGCGAGATAAGGTCGACGGTTTACCCATGCAACGATGATCGTGATCATCTCACGGTCGCGGGGCGCAGGTGGGTGGTCGCGGTGAGGGTTTGGCCCTAATACCGGCCTTGAATCCCGCAAAAAAGGCCCGTCTCGATGACTGCTTCGATTTCGACCGATTCCGTAGCGCCAAAAGCCTTTGGCGCACTCGCGCTGCGTGGATACCGCGCGTACCTGCTCACGTTCATGTTGACCATGATGGCCGACAACATCGAGCACGTGATAAGTTACTGGGTCGTTTTCCAGAAGTTTCACTCGCCCGCGCTCGGCGGATTCGCGGTGGTCTCGCATTGGCTGCCATTCCTCGCGTTTTCGGTGGCCATCGGGGCGCTCAACGATCGACTCGACTCGCGGCGTCTCATTCAGGCGGGGGCCGTTCTCTTCATCGTCGCCTCGGCGGGGTGGGGCTATTTCTTCGTCACCGATACGTTGCAAATGTGGCATGCGATGGTGCTGTTGGTCATTCACGGATGCGCGGGCGTCTTGTGGGTGACCTCGAGCCAGATGCTGCTCTACGACATCGTCGGCCCCGCCGCGCTGCCGAGTGCCGTGCGGCTCGCGGCCACGGCGCGCTACCTGGGTGTCCTCGTGGGGCCCGGCGTCGGCAGCGTGGTGATGCTCACACTCGGTCCAACGCGGGGCATCTTCTTCAACACCGTGTTTTACCTCCCCCTTCTCCTCTGGTTGATCGCGGCGCCCTACGGTCGCCACTTTCGCGGAGGCAGCTCCGCGCCAAAGCGCGCGGTGCGCGGGTTCGCGGACATCGTGCAGACCATCCGCGAGGTGCGCACCATTCCCCTCCTCGCGACCATGATTCTCCTCGTGGGCGGGGCATCGTTTTTCATCGGCAATAGCTACCAGGCGCAAATGCCCGGCTTTGCCAACGACCTCGGGCACGGCGATCCCGGAACGGCCTACACGATGCTGCTCGCCGCCGATGCCGCGGGAGCCCTGCTCGCGGGCATCGTGCTCGAGAGCCGCGGCGGCATCTTCAAAATGAGCCCGGGCGCCGCGGCGATGCTCGCCATGGGCTGGTCCGCCGCGCTCTTCGGTTTCGCGTTGGTGCACACGTATGCCTTGGCCATCGCGCTTCTCTTCCTGGCCGGCTTCTTCGAGCTCTCGTTCAGCAGCATGGCGCAAACGCTGGTGCAGATGCACGCGCCCGAGGCCACGCGCGGTCGCGTACTCGGCCTTTACAACATGGCCGCCGCCGGATTGCGGGCCTTCAGCGGCATCACGGTGGGGCTCGTGGGAAGCATCGTCAGCGTCCACACGTCGCTGGCCGTGGCCGCGGGTGCATTCGTATCGGTGAGTGCCATCCTGTTCGCACGATTGCGTGCCACGACGACCTGAGCGGACTTCGGCGTTCAGGGAATCGCCGCACGGAGCGCCGATGCGAGTGCCGACATCGACTCGAATCGGTCATCGCGCGTGCGTCGCAAGCATCTCTGCAGCACGGCCTCGACCGTCTGCGGAGGGGCCTGGAGGTGGGCACCAAGCGGAATAGGCTCTTTCGTCATCGCGTTGGCGAACAGCTCCAGCTCCGTGTTGCCGTGGAACGGCAAGCTGCCGGTGATGAGCTCGTACAACGTCACGCCCATCGACCAGACGTCGGTCCGCGCGTCGACGTCGGCGGACGCCATCATCTGCTCCGGCGCCATGTAGGCCGGGGAGCCCATGAGCGATTCGTTGGCCGTGAGGTTCGAGCGACTGCCGATGCCGGGATCCCCCGCGGCGATGCCGAAGTCGATGACCTTGATGACGCTCTCGTCCCCACCGGACGCGAGGAAGACATTCGAAGGCTTCAAATCCCGATGGACGACACCGAGCTCGTGCGCCTCGGCGACCCCTTCGCAGGCGTCCGCGCACCACGAGAAAGCGTCGTGCACGGGAATACGGCCGCTCACGCGGAGGAGGTTCTCGAGGTCCGAGCCTTCCAGCAGCTCGAGAACGAGAAACGGGAGCCCTCCCTCGCGCGCCCCGAGGTTGCCGACCTCGAATAGCTTGCCCACGTGCCGGGTGCGAAGGCGCATGAGCACCCGCGCCTCGCGCGCGAAGCGTTCGACGACTTGCTCGCTCGCCTTCCACTCGGGGAGCAGCACCTTGACGGCGACGCGCTCTCCGTCCGTGGCGCGCGCCTCGAAAACCGCACCGGTGCCGCCTTTGCCCAGCATCCGCGTCACCTGCCAGCGCCCGCCGACGATCGCGCCCGGCGCAACGGGAAAGTCTTCGCCGGACACGTTCGCCCCGGCGCGCTCCAGATCGCGTCGAAGCCGGAGCTCGCGCGAAATCTGACGGGCGAGGAGCTCGAGCGAGGAAATTTGCTTCTCGCTCAGCACCATCGGCTTGCGATCGGCGACCGAAAGAGCACCGACCGAGGAGCCGGCCTCCACGAGCAGCGGCACGCCCGCGTACGATCGAAGATACGGCGCTCCGGTCACCAGCGGATTGTCCGCAAAGCGCGGATCGGCGTGGGTGTCCGGGACCACGAGTGGGTGATGATGATTGATGCAGTGCCCGCAAAAGGAGAGATCGCGCGGCGTCCCGACCTCCTCGACGCCGACGCGCGCCTTGAACCACTGGTAGTCGGCGTCGACGAGGGTGATCAGTGCGATTTCGGTACCGCAGATCTCCGCCGCGAGGCGAGCGATGTCGTCGAACGCTTCCTCGGCCGGCGTGTAGATGATCTTGCAAGCCTTGAGTAGCGCGAGCCGCTTCGCCTCGTCGTCGGGAATGGGGGGCGTGAGCATGGGAGAAGGATAGCGGAGCACGGCGCGGCGGTTAAGCGACGAACCGGGCGCGCGACCGTTCGGGCTCGCTTGAGTCGATGCCGTTGCACCTCAAAATGCGCCTCCGCGGAGAGCCCAAGGGTACTACGGTGCCCTGCCGTGCTGCTCACTGTGTTGGCCTTGGTCGGTGTGGGGGTCATTGGTGCTTCGGGTGCGCTCGCCGCCGTGCGAGCTCGTCTCGACCTTTTCGGTGTCGTCGTTCTGGCCATGGTCACGGCGCTGGGCGGCGGCATCGCGCGAGACGTTCTTCTCGCGATCCGCCCCCCAACGTCGCTGGTCGATTGGCGCAACCTCGTGGTTTCCGGCGGGGCCGGATTGGCCGTGTTCTGGCTGCATCCCCACGTTGCCCGATTGCGCAAGGCCGTCTTGTTGGCCGACGCGGTCGGCCTCGGCCTGTTCACCACCGCCAGCACCGTCACCGCCCTCGACCACGGCGCCCCCATGCATACCGCTTGCTTGATCGGGATGATCGGCGGGATCGGCGGCGGCGTCTTGCGGGACGTACTTCTGCGCGAGATCCCGTTCGTCCTCCGCAAGGAAATCTACGCGCTCGCCGCACTGCCGGGAGCCATGGTGGTCACCCTCGGAGCGCGGTTCGCACTCCCCGCCGGCCCCGTATCCTTGGTGGGCGCCGCACTCATTTGCACCGTCCGCGTGCTCGCCCTCTGGCGACACTGGAATGCGCCCATCGCCGGCGGGGATGGCTAACGGCTAGTGCGGCGGGGGGTCTGGAAACTGGACGAACCCGAGAGGTTTCCACGTTTGAGTGCACGTGCTGTCGCATTTCCAATCGAGCGTCGCGGTGCTCGTGACGGTTCCGGCGGGGTCCGTGAGCCAGATGGAGACCTCGCCCGTATCGATGTTGTGCCAGGCCAGATCGGGGCCCGCCTTTCCATCGAAGTCGACTTGGCCTATGATTTTCCATTTCTGGGCGCACGTCGAATCGCAGCCCGAGCTTAGGTTGTAGCTACCCTTAACATGGTTCCGGTCCCCGGTTTGCCAGACCCCGAGGACCCCCGTCGATACGTTGTGCCAAAGGACACCGTTATAGCCAAACGTCCCAACGGCATACCAGTCCTGCGCGCAGCCGGTGCCCGTCGCGCATTCCCAATCGAGCGGCAGGGTGTCGACCACGGTCGTGTCGCGGAGCATCCATGTCGATAGTTCACCCGTGCCTGCGTTGTGCCATAACAAACTAGGATACTGATCAGGGAAGCACTGACCGGACGAACAAGGAACGGTCGTAGTCATCCGCCCAACGGGGCGCCAGCTCTGCGAACAGCCCGAGGATGCACTGCACGAAAAAGACAGAGGCCCTGGTGACGAGACACTGCCGTCCATGGCGATATCCCATTGCGAAACTTCGCCGGACACCGAATTGAACCAAAGAATACTGGGCCTGGAGGATCCCCCTCGGCTCGTATCGACGACCTTCCATTCGCTCTGGCAAGAGGGGCCGCAAGTCCAATTGAGGGCCAGGGTTCCCTTGACCTTGCTCCCATCCAGGAGCCACAATTCCACCGCTCCAGTCGAAACATTGTGCCAAGCCAACGCTCTTTGCCCGTATTCGGCAGCGAGATTCGCTTGCACCGTCCTCGTGTTTTCGACGGGCCCCGTGTTTTCGACGGACGAATCTCCTGAACTGCACCCGAAGCAGGCGGTCGCCGCCATCAACGCGGCAGTGTAACTCGCCCGAATGAAACGGGCACTTCGTATCGTTCGACGCATATCCTCATCCCCTTTTGTGATGACCACGCCCGTAACGGCAGTAAAATTCGGCGAGGCCCAAGGCGCTAGATTGGTAAACAAATCGTACCTTGGGCCATCGATCACGCGTTCTCTCTGGAACGATCCATTGTCAACAGTATGCTAGTGCGGCGGGGCGCCGGGGAACCGTAGAAAGCCGATGGGTTTCCACGTTTGAGAACACGTGCTGTCGCATTTGAACGAGAGGGTCGACGTGCCCGTGACGGTTCCCGCGGTGTCCAACTGCCAGATGGCAACTTCGCCCGTAACGATGTTGTGCCAACCCAGATCGATGCCGCCCTTTCCATCGAATTCGACTTGGCCAATGGTTTTCCATTGTTGGGCACAATCCGGACCGCAAGTCCATGATAGGTTTTGCGTTCCTGTAACTTCGTTGTTGTGCCCAGTCTTCCAGACCGAGAGATCCCCGGTCGATGCGTTGTGCCAAAGGAGGCCGTAACGGCCGAGCGGCCCAACGGCACGCCACGCCTGCGAGCAGCCCGTGGCGGCCGCGCATCCAAAACTGAAGGGCTGCGCTTCGAGGACGGTGTTTCCTCCGCCGAGCAGCCAGGCCGACACTTCGCCCGACTGTGCGTTGTGCCATACCAAATTCTCATAACGGTGCGTGACGCACGGGGTAGGGGAACAGGGCCTGCTCGTCTCCATTCGCCCGAGGGGGCGCCAGCCCTGCGAGCAGCCCGTGGCGGCACTGCACTGCCAATCCAGGGGACCTGACGCCGTGACGCTGCCATCCCTGGCGATGTTCCATTGCGAGACATCTCCGGACACCTTATTGTGCCAAAGGATGTTGGTCACGCCGTCGGCCGGAGGCGCCGTGTCGATGACCTTCCACTCGTTCTGGCAAGCGGGCCCGCACGTCCAATTGAGATCCATGGTCCCTTCGACTTGGCTGGGATTCTGGTCGTTGAGGAGCCACAAGGACACCGCGCCGGTCGAGACATTGTGCCAAGCCAACGCTTGTTGGCCGTATTTGGCTTCAAGGTTCGATTGCACCGTCCCCGTGTTTTCGCCAGGCTCCGTGTTTTCGCCGGACGAATCTCCAGAGCTGCACCCAAGGCAGGCCATCGCCATCATCAACGCGGCCGTATAACTCGCCCGGATGAAACGGGCACTTCCCATCATTCGATGCATATCCTGATCCCCTTTTATTTGTAATGAGCACACCGGTCGTAGCCGTGAAATCGTCGGGGCCAAGGCGCTCGATCCGTAAGAATCGAGTCTTGGGCCATCTCTCTTTGCCCCCCCCCTTTTATCAACCCCCTGCTAGGGCACGGGGGGGGTTGGAAACTGGATGAACCCGAGGGGTTTCCAAGTTTGCGAGCATGTACTGTCACATCGATACGAGAGGGTTGGCGTGTTCGTGACGCCTCCCTGGTTGTCCAGGAGCCAAATGGAGACCTCGCCCGTATCGACGTTGTGCCAGGCCAGATCGATGGTCCCGTTTTGATCGAAATCGACTTGGCCAATGGTTTTCCACTTCTCGGCGCATGTCGCGTCGCAACCAAAGGCCAACTTGTAGCTTTCTGTCACGTGGTTGTTCTGGCCGGTCTTCCAGACCGAAAGAACCCCCGTCGATACGTTGTGCCAGAGGACACCGCCAAGGCCGAGCGCTCCTACGGCACGCCAGGCCTGCGAGCAGCCGTTGCCGGCTCCGCATCGCGAGTCGAACGGCTGGCTCTCGAAAACCGTGTTTCCGCTGATCAGCCATGACGATAGTTCGCCCGTGCCGGGGTTGTGCCATGTCAAATTCGGATATCGGTACGAGACGCACGGATCGGGCGAACACGGCCTAATCGTCTGCATTCGCCCGACGGGATGCCAGACCTGCGAGCAGCCATCGGATGCAGCGCACCGCCAATCCAGAGAGCCTCCCGACGAGACGCGGCCATCCCTGGCGATGTCCCATTGTGAAACTTCTCCGGATACCTCATTGTGCCAAAGAATATTGGCGGCGTCGCTGCCCAGACTCGTATCGACGACCTTCCATTCGCTCTGGCAGGCGGGACCACAGGTCCAATCAAGGTCCATGGTTCCATCGACTTGGGAAGGATTCTCCAAATTCAGAAGCCACAATGACACCGTGCCGGTCGAAACATTGTGCCAAGCCAATGCTTGTTGCATGTATTTGGCACCAAGCTTCGATTGCACCGTCCCTGTGTTTTCGCCGGGCCCCGTGTTTTCACCGGTCGAATCTCCGGAGCTGCACCCAAGGCAGGCTGTCGCCGCCATCAGCGCGGCCGTGTAACTCGCCCGTATGAACCGGGTGCTTCGTGTCGTTCGGTGCATGTCCTCGTCCCTTTCGCGGCGGCCACACCGGCAAGCAGCTCGCTGGCCAGCGTGGTCTCGTTGCAAGGGCTTGGACACGTCGCACGAGGCGACCGTCTCAAAATATTTTCGAGAGGGGCATCATGGACCTGCCGTACGGCCGTATGAGCACAATACGTGCCCGACGGGCTCGCGAAGGTCGATGAGGGGCCCGCTCGTCGGGTGCAGGTAGATGAAGTCCGCGCCGTTGGAGGGGCGCCGAGGCCTATGCTCGACGGTGGGCGGATCATGGTCCCAGCTATTTCCAACGAAGGATGCCTGTGGCGCGGCCAGCGCTGGCGCATCGATGATGACGTCGTACCCAGTCCCCTCCGAAACCCGCGCGTTGCAATGGAAGTCATTGAGGCCCAAATCGCTCGATGTGCCGAAATCGATCATCGGGCCGTCGTTGGTCGACGGCCAAGAGCTCTTGGACCGAACGGCGACACCCGTGTCATTTTCGATGATTCGATTGTTGCGCGCCCGCCGTAACCTAGGAAATCCCTTCGCCACCATGGCGTGGAGCACGACGGCAGCGGCCGGCGTCGGATGCGAGCCGCTCGTGATACCCGTAAACACATTGTCCGTAAGCTCGTCGAGGCTCGACGCCCCTTCCATGTAAAGTCCCATGACCGAAAGATCGCGGAACTCGTTGTGACGGATGGCCGCATATCCCGCCGGTTGGACCGCGTGCCGCGTCATCCATATTCCGATCTCGCTTTCGCGAACGACATTCCCTTCGATCCGAACGGAGGTGCAGCTCCACGTTGCGATGGCGCCACCGTCGCGTTTGGTGCCATGAATGCGAGCAAAGAGATTTCCTGGAGAAGCGTCATGTCCGATTTCCAGGGAAACGGACGATGAGCCTTCGTGCTCGCCAACGCCACAACCTACGGCCCAAATACCCGTATACAAATCGTGAAAGGTGGACCCGGAAATGCGGGCGTTGCACCCGGAGGGCGCGGGCCGGGTAATGGTGCTTGCCACGAGTCCCACGGAGAAATCCGGTCCGAAATCGACACCCTCGATGAAGGTGTTGGGCGAGCCGCTTCCGGGAACGCTGCCCCGATCGCAAACGACTCCGAAATGCTCCGCGAGCATCCCCTCGCCAGGCTGCAGGGAGATGCCGCGAAGTTCCGTCGTCGCGGTTTCGTCGCCAAGAACGATGGTGGCGTAGGCACGAACGGCCCCGCGGTAAAGGGTTCCGCCCGGCCCGGCGGTATCGACGAGGCCCGTTCCGACGATAACGGTGGCCCCCGCCCCCGCTCCGCTCAACGAAACGCCCCCCCGCAGAACCAACGGGAACGTTTCGCCGGTCGCCGCGGAATACCGTCCTTCGGCCACATGGATGGTGCGCGCGGGTGCCCGCAGGCCCGAAGCCGCAGAGATGGCGGCGGTGATCGTGCGCAGGGGTGACGTTTTCGTCCCCACCCCTCCGTTCGCCGCATGAGGGTCGACGTAGATGTCGCTGACGTCGTTTACCGTCGCGATTTGCGGAGGGGGGCGAGCTACGGTGTCGCCGCCAAGCGTCGCGAGGGCGAGACCGAGACCCGCGATGGAACGACGGCTCCGTCGGACGACGCGTGGTTCACGCAAAGGTTCCCACGCGCTGCGGAGCGCGGCAAGCATCGATGGCATCGACGCGAATCGCTCTTCGGCCACGATGCTCAGAGCCCGGCGTAGGGCGGAGTGCACGGCGACGGGGATATCACCCCTCGACGGCACGAACGGAATGGATCCATTCGCGATGGCGGCGCGCAATTCGACGACGGAGACGCCATCGAATGGCCTTCGCCCGTACAGCGCTTCGTACAGTGCGACGGCGAAGCTCCACTGATCCGAGCGCGCGTCGGCTCCCCTCCCCGTGAGTTGTTCCGGCGCCATGTAGGCCGGTGTCCCGATCAGCATGCCCGTGTGGCTCACGATGCTGACGAGCGGCAATTCGCGGCCCGTGGATTCGGTGCACCAGGAAGCCGATGCCGTTTCGAGGACTCCGCGGGCAAGCCCGAAGTCCGTAATTCGCACTTCGCCGTCATCGCTCATCAACACATTGTCCGGTTTGAAATCCCGATGCACCAAACCCGCTTCGTGAGCGGCCGCCAGCCCCTCTCCGGCTTGCAAGAATGCCGTCACGATCTCTTTCGGCGTGCGCGCTGCGGCCTGGAACCAATGCCGCAGCGTTCCTCCCTGCAGCAGATCCATCGTCATGAACGACTGCCCCTCGAAGGTGCCAACATCGAACACCGTGACGACGTTCGGATGCCGCAAACGCGCCATGGCCTTCGCTTCATGGACCAGCCACGGGTGCAAGGTGGTGTCATGGTGCGAGCGCAAGACCTTCAAGGCCACGAGCCGGTCGAGCTGTTGATCGAGCACCGCGTAGACCGTGCCGGTCGCACCGGCGCCGAGTCTTTCCCGGACCACGTAGCGCCCCATGCACGTTCCCGGCACGAGATCCAGGGCGCTCGATAGTCCGAAGTCGGTCGCGGTCAGGCTGTGCGTGCTCGTCGCGCCGGTATCGCTCGCGAGCGCCCCGGCGGCGATGAGGGTGCGGCGACACATGGCGCACGCAGCCAGGTGTCCTTCGACATGCGCACGTGGCGCGCTCGGAAGCGCGCCCTCGATGAATTCGGCGACCGTTTCCTCATCCGGACAGGTAGAAGCCATCGTTTGATTGCTCGCGACGTTGCGACTTTTGCGAAAAGGAACTTCACTCGGTGGGCGCAGAGATGCAAACCACGACGAACGCGGAGGGGCCCAAGGCGACGTTTACGCGCGTGCAACATCACCTGGACGTGGCAGGGGTGTCTTGGCCAAACTTTTCCGTCGCCGCTGCCGACTACGAAAGATACCTCGTCGAGCGCGAGGTATTCGCGAAAGACGAGCACGCCGCCGATTTGTACCTTGCGTGCGCCTGCCTGCGAGGGCTCACAGCTGCCGTGGCAGCATTCGACGCGCTTTTACGAAGTGTCGCGCGTCCGGTGATCGCCCGCGTTGGCCGCGACCCGGACTTCGTGGACGAGGTCATCCAGGTCCTGCGTGAAAAGCTTTTGATCGGCGTAGAAAGGCGCGCGCCGAAGCTCGCTCAATACCAAGGGCGCTCCTCGCTCGCCACGTGGATCCGTACCGCGGCGGCCCGCGTTGCCCTCAATTGCCGCCGCGCAGCCAAGGCACCCCACGAGGCGCTCGATGCAAGCCAACACGGGCCATCGTCCCCCGAGCAGCCGGACTGCGAATACGCCAAAGCGCAGTGCAAACGAGAATTGGGGGTCGCACTGCAGATCGCACTCGATGGCCTCACCGAGCGCGATCGCGCGCTGCTGTCGCTGCATCTGGTCGACGGAGTTTCTCTGGAGCGGCTCGCGAATCTTTACGAGGTCGGCCGGGCCACGATTGCGCGCTGGCTTGCCGAAGCGCGAAAGACGCTCACGGCCGACGTGCGCAAGGAACTGTGCCGCCGGCTGGCATTGTCCCCATCGGAATACGATAGCGTCGCCGCCTTCGTGAGAAGCCGCATGGGGGCGAGCGTCGTGGAGTTGTTGCGCGCACGATGACCTTGCCAAGCGTGTAAGCGGAGCAGCACCCACACGATGCGCGCTGTTTTCGAGACACCCCGAAACCCGCCCCGGGTGCCGTCGGTACTCAGGGGCATGAGGCTCGTCGATTCACATCGGTCACGTTCATCGGGCGCGCTGCCTACTTGAACGAGATGTGAAGTGGGTGGGCCTTGAAAAACTAAACGTGCAGTTTAGATTTTCATTCATCAGAAACTGAACGAACAGTTTAGAAAACACGGAGATACGATCATGAACTCGATTCGTCTTGCCTCGCTGGTTGGTGCATTTGCTGTTGGCCTCGTTGGGTACGCTTCGGAGGCCCGCGCGGAGTCGCCCGCCGCCGGTGTCGATCCGTCCAGCATTTACCAGCCGACCCCGAACTCGCGTCCGCTGGCCGTTCAGCCTCCGGTCTCGGTGACCGGCGTCGTCGGTAGCCCGGTGCGCACCGTTGCGTCCGTGCACGCGGCGCAGTCGGCCAAGGCCGCTCCCGTGGTGTCGACGACGAGCATCACGTCCGCCACGTTCTACAACCCGTCACCCAACGAGCGGCCCGTGGTCGTTGCGGTTCCCGGGGCGACGGCGCCCGCCCACGTCGAGAACAAGCAGGCTGCGTTGGCGCTCAACGAAACGTCCGCCTCGACGGCCTACGAGCCCTCGCCCAACTACAAGCCCGTGTTCGTGGCGCCGGTCGTGGCCACAGCGAACGCGAGCAAGGTGGCTTCGAACCGTGAGCACCAGACGCTCTCGACTTTGTACAATCCGTCGCCCAATGCCACTTCGGCCGCAGCCCCCGAGACCCGCGTCGCCACGCAGAAGCCGCGCACCGCGTCCCTTCGAGTCTCGGCGTCGGAAGGCATGCCCGGAATCAGCCCCAACCTGCGCTAATCGTCCAAGATTTCAAGTTAGAGCTTCACGGCATTCTTCGTTTTGACATGAGCGCATCAAGGAGGGAACCTCGCGATTCCCCCCCGTGAACACGCACCGGGAAAGCGCGATCTATTGCAGCGAGGTCTTTTGACGCTCTTCGTACGACGGAGTGTCCGAGCCCGTGCGGCGCGGTTGCACCTGGGCTTCGTCACCCGGCCGGCGGGAACACAGGAACCACGCCTGGCTGTTGATCAGTGAACCAACGTACGGCAGAGGGCTAAATTGCGTTTCGCGCACCTCGAGACGCTGAGCGAGTCGCTCACGCAATGCGCGCCAGTTGAATCCCTTGTGACCGCAATGGACATTGGGCGAGCCGTCGGAGAACTCCACGCGATAAACGGGCCGATCGAGCGTCGTCGTGGCACGCGCGAGTACCGACTTCACCATTTCTCGCACGGTGTACCGTTCGCGATGCTGGTAGTCGACGATGTTGCGTCCCGCATACGCGCGGTACGCCTGCTTGGCCAAGATGCTGGGGCCTACTTCGATGGGCACACTCACCACCAGGGTTCCATCTTTGGCAAGCAGACGATGCAACAGTGAGAGGATGCCGTCGAGATTCTCCGGCGCAATGTGCTCCAGCACCTCCATGCAGAAGATCGTATCGAAGCTCTCGTTGGGCTCCTTGACGATGTCGCTGGTATGTTGGAATCCGATCGTCGGCTCGGCGGAGAAGCGCTGAGCGTTTTCGTTCACGAGGAGGTGGTCGATTTCCACGCCCACGCCGCGCTCGAACGACCCCACGTTGCTGCCGAGGAAGGTGCCGTCCCCGCAGCCATAGTCAAGCAAGCGCTTACCACCGAGGGTCGCTGCCAGCTTCTTGGCCAGCTCGAACCGGCTCGAATGGCTAAATCGCAGGACGCCGAGGTTCGTAAGGAGAAGCTTCTGCGCATACACGCCCCGCTTCACGGCCTCATTGAGACGCATTGCCCCCTTTTCCTTTCTGGGTTACATCGGAGGGGTTTCGGGCACCGTTCATTAGAACAATGGGTGCGGGACCAACGTTTCCGTTCACTGCCCCGCGTTCTATTTTGGGTCCCTCACGCACATTTTCGTCAAGTGGGCGCAGGATACGAGCGGCAACGTGCCACCTCAACGGGGATTGCGTGGCGCAGCAAAAGATTTCCGCGACGCGCTTTCTCCGCGATTAGCGGGCCCGTCTGGCCGATCCCGTGGGAAATGGACCTGAGGCGATCATGGGAGCAAGGCGAGCTCTGCGTACGGGGAAGCGGCGCCGTCGATTGGCCAGCGGGTGGGGGCTCTTTCCCCCGACGTGGTGGCACGTGGATGATTCGAGCAAGGCGGGCTGGTCACGACCAATAGACGTCGACCGGACCGCGGCCGGTGAGGCGTGTCAACTCGAGCTTTGCCGTCGTCAACTCCCCTTTCTTCGTATCCATCATCGCAAGAACCGCCATGCGATGAACGACTATTTGCCAACGAATAGCCAGTTCACCGAACCGACATATCACTATTTGAAGACGGCTACCGAGACCTTCGATCAGTGCTTTTTTTTTCATTTTCCGATTGTTGCGGGGCAAGCCACATGACCGTTCGTCTCCCTCACCCATGATAGAAGGGAGGCAATGCTTTCTCGCCCCCATCATCGAGTCGTTGCTGGAATGTCCCTCGTTGTTTCGTTGGGCGCCGCGGCCTGCGCAACCATTTGGGGTTTCGACGATCTATCGTTGGACCATGGCACCGTGGATGGTGGTGCGGACGCGCCATTCGATGGAAGGGCGGTGCGGTGCGACGTCACTGCACCGTTCACGGTCATCTCGCCGCCGCTCTTCGCCGACAAGGGCAACATCAAGGCGGACCGGCAGGGTATTTCCCTTTCCGCGGACGAGAGGCGTATCTATTTCGGCTGGGATCCGGATCCCCCGCTGCCCGATGGCGGGGGAAGTCCATACAATTGGAAGCTCATGATGGCCACGCGCGATACCCCTCAGGAGAATTTCGGGGAGGCCCAACCACTCGCCCCACCCATCAACGGAACGTACCTCCAGCGCCATCCCACGCTCGACCGCGAAGAGACCATGATTGTTTTCGCTGCCAGGGACGGGGGCACGGACATCCAGGAGCAACTCTTTTACGCGAGGCGCGATGCGAGTTCGCAGCCCTTCGGGCCTCCGCAGCGGCTCCCTGCTCTCATCAACGAAGACCCCGGGTACAACATCGACCCTTTTCTTTACACCCTGCCGGACGCTGGAAAAGAGCTCTGGTACGTCCATGGTACGACGAAAGTGGCCACCCTGCGTCGTTCACGGATTCTGAATGACCATTTGAGCGCCCCGAGCTCGTTCGGACCACCGGAGGAGGTCAATCTCACCGACGATACGGAGGTCACCCCCGTGTTGAGTGCCGACGGCCTCGAGCTCTATTTCTCGCGCGAGGAAGGGCCCTCCGATTGGCCCAATGCGAACATCTGGAGGGCTCATCGAACGACCACCGCCGAGCCTTTCGTGACGCGAGAGGAGGTCGTCGAGTTGAATGACAAATCCGAGTTGGACCGGCCAGGATGGCTATCCCCGGATGGGTGCCGATTGTATTTCCTCTCTTCGAGAGATGCCCAGGGCA